>NZ_QORR01000003.1:0-262282 GCF_023337695.1 Parasaccharibacter sp. TMW 2.1884 | reverse complement strand
GCCTTTCTGCCGTGGTGGACGGGCTGGGGGACTGGGCGGAGGTGCTTACCCTGACCATCGGCACTGATGGCAATGCGGGCCAGAACAGGATCACACTGCCGATCAACCAGCTTCCCACGGTGACGGCGGACACGATCAGCGTGCAGGTGGTGGCATGATCGACATACGGGAGACCATCCTCGCCCAGTATGCCAACAGCCCTGCCCTCACCGGCATCCTCGAGCGCTTCAATGCGGCGGTGGACCCGCAACGGTCTATCGAGACCTTCCTCCATGATGTCTGGAGCCCGGCCACGGCCAAAGGCTGGGGGCTGGACGTGTGGGGGAGGATTGTTGGGGTCGGGCGGGTTCTACGCATTGACACGACAGGCTATTGGGGATTTGCACAAGGCTATCCGACCTCCAGAACCTTTGGTGAAGGCATCTGGTATTCCGGGCGTGGAGCAACAGCCAATTACCGCCTGACAGACGAAAACTACCGCCAGCTGATCCTGGCCAAGGCAGCAGCAAACATTTCTGCCGGGTCCATCGCTGACATCAACCGCATCCTCATGATCCTCTTCGGCAACCGTGGCAACTGCTACCTGGCCGATACGAGCGACCACACCATGATGCTCGTTTTCTCCTTCCGCCCCACAGCCATTGACGTTTCCATCATCGCATCCGGTGTGCTGCCCCGCCCCTCTGGCGTGCAGTACCGCTACACCTTCATCCCCCCTGCCAAAAATGATTTCGGGAATGACATTCTATGAAGACTTCCGACCTTCCAGAGAAAATTACCGTTCCTTTTGCCCAGAATGCAGGTCTGGCCTATCGGCGTGACATCCCTCTCCAGAGCAGTGATGCAGGGGCGGCCTCTTTCATGCTGGGTTTCCCCGCGCTGACCTTTCAGCCTACGGGGGCTGGGGGCACACCACCAGATGGCCGGGACATGAACGGCATCCTGTTTGCCCTCTCATCCATCGCACGGGCATGGTGTGCAGGCACCACGATGACATTCGATGCATCATTCGCCCATGATGTCGGAGGCTACCCGCTGGGAGCTGTTCTGCGATCCACCACGGATCCGACCATTCTGCTCATCAGCCAGCAGGATGGCAACATGACCAACCCCGCGACCGACCCTGACGGAACATACTGGCGGCGCATCGGCAATGATGAGGCACTCCAGCACACACTGGGGGCCCTCTCCGACCGTCTGGACAGCAGGCTCAGCCGTCTTGATGGAGCCTCAGCCAATCTCCTGTTCGCCTCGCTCTATCAGGACGGATCAATGCCCGCTCCCCCAGCATGGGCCACACGCCTTCATGTCGTGGCACTGGGGGCAGGAGGGGGAGGTGCCAACTGCCAGGCATGGGGCGAATTCTCCAACACCAATTCTTCAGGCGGTGGCGGTGGAGCTGGCGCCTATGCAGAGGGTATCTTCTCCATCTCTCCTGCCGATACCCTGTCCGTCAGGGTCGGCCAGGGGGGCGCCACAGAACAGCCTGGCGGCGATACCGTACTGTTCATCAACGGAACTGCCGTCATGACGGCAGGTGGCGGCAGAGGAGCCTCATGGCAGGCAAAGGCCTCCAGTGCTGGGGCCCCTGGCGGTTCCGCACATGGAGGAAACATCCTCATGCAGACCGGTGCCCCAGGGTCAGACGGGCAGAACGGCCCGTTCATTCTTGTTGGCAACGGAGGCGACTCTGCTTTCGGGGGCGGTGGACGGGCCGGTGCACAGGGAGGACTGGATGCCTCCTCCTTCGGTGCGGGAGGAGGTGGAGCCTATGATGCCTTCTCCAAAAACACACTCTTTTCTGGCGGCACAGGAGGCAACGGCCTGATCCGCTATCGCTGGCTGGTCTGAGCGTCATCCAGCCTTTGGGACCGCCCGCAGGCGGCGCAATGAAACCAGCATGAGGAAACCATGACACAACCAGCAAACAGGGTTCCTGCCTGGCGCTCCTACACGGCAACGGGAAACCCGACAGACATCGTCCCCTCCACAACCGTTGCCAGGGAAATTGGCGGCAAGATTGACGCCATCAACGGCCAGGCAGCGGGGCTGACCATTGATGGTGACAGTACCCTTGCAGGAGAAAAAGTCCGGGATGTTCTGGCCCGCTTCCCGGAAAAACTGGTGACCAGCTACGGTGTCACCCACGACCCTGACGGCCAGCACACAGCCGCCAACAGTGCCGCCTATCAGGCCGCCATCAATGACTGTGCAGGCACCTTCCGGCTGGTGCACCCTGCCGGGCTGTCCGTCATGCTTGGAACGCTCCGCATCACCCGCCCGGATACGCATCTCGTCCTGGATGGTATCATCACCCTGGCGCCAGACAGCAACACGAACTGTCTGGACATCTATGCCCCCGGCCAGTCTCTGGAGCGGATTTCCATCACGGGACAGGGAATCATTGACGGAAACCGGTCCGGCCAGCAGGGGGGACAGACCGCCGTAAGTGGCGGCATATGCGCCAACACGCTGAGCCATACAGACAATACGCCTGATATGCCTTCATTTCCAACACGGATCGACAATCTGCTGATTTCCGGAATCACGATCCGCAACACCTTCAACTGGCCGCTTTCTCTGGGGTTCATCAGCAACAGCCTCATTACCAACGTCACGCTGCTGGATGGCGGCAACAGCCCCCAGTTCATCTGGTCGGCTGACAACTGCTGGTTCACGGACAGCCTATCAACCGGTCACACCGATGGCGGTTTCGTCTTCTACATGGGCTGCCGCCGCTGCGGGGCCACAGGTAATACGGTCTCCGGCAACCATGACGGGATCGGCGTCTATGCCGACAGTTCCGACCAGCCCGCCAACGAGAACATCCTGATCGCCAACAATCATGTTCACGACAATGCCGACGGGGGCATTGGCATCACGACGACAGACCAGAAAAGTGCAGACGGGCTGATCCAGCGGAACATCCTCATTACGGGAAACATCCTCTCCAACAACAATACGCACGGACGCAACGGGGGTGGATCCATCGGCATCGTGGCGGCTCATGGCGTACAGGTCCGCAACAACCTTGTATCCCGTGATGGATCAACCGCCAGAACGGGCAACCCGGTCTATGCCGCCTATGTCTCGGACAGCTGCCAGTTTGTCGAAATTGAAGGCAATCATTTTGAGGATATCGGCTCCACTGCCAATCCGGGAACGGCCATCTATCTCAACAGGCCCACTGGCGCCATCATCCGCAACAACATATTTGCCAACACGGCTGGTACCTCCGGCCCGCTCCGTACAGGCCTTGGCGGAACGGTCGGTGCTGCTGGCCTCATCAGCGGCAATGTAGCAGCCGGACCAATGGCCGGCCCCCTGCTGGCTCTGGCATGGCAGACTGATACAGCTTTCATCAGCCAGCCAGATGGCATGGGCGGACTGCTGGATACCCTCCCCCGAAGCAGCAACATCGTGGCATCAGGCCATTATGACTATGATGGCCGTACACTGAGCAGGCAGATCGGTGCCACGACCGATGATACGGGCCTCTTCCTCCAGACAGCACGGAACCAGACCACGGGAGCCGTTTCCGGCGATATTGTCCTGAACAAGGGCAACATCTTCCGGGTCTTTTCCCTCTCACTGAACGGGGCCATCACCACACCGAACGGCCACGTCCTGCTGAACATACGCAGCCCATCCGGCGCACCGCTCATGATGCAGGTTTTCACCATAAAGGCAGCCCATGGAGACAGGGTCACCTTTCCGCAATCCTTCACCAGCGACACCGTGTCGGTAATGGTTCCGCCATTCCATAACGGAACCAACATGATTGTTGGCGGCCCCTCAACCCTCTCCCCACCGGACCGCACCGGCTTCACGGTTGGAAAATTCTGGGTCGGACTGGGAGGTGCCAATATTGATCCGGCCGATGACATTACTGTCATGGCCATTGGAGAGCTTTCGTCATGACCCAGAACATGGCCTATTTCGCCATAATTGATGAAGGAGCCGCCATGGAGCCTGTCCCCATCCGTGGCTGGACCATCATTCCCCTCACGCAGGACAGGAAACAGGCCGATGGCACCATAACCGCCCACAGCCTGACGGAAGAAGAGCTGCTCCAGCAGGTCACACCGCACATGCCTGCGGGAAGCCGGGCCATCCGCCTGCATGTCACGGATGAAGACTGGAACGCCCGCCCTGTTGTAAATCCAGTTCTCTCCAAGGGGGGCATCACACAGGGAAAAACACCCTCCACCACCCTGCGGGACCAGGCCGCCGCCATGATGCTGCAGGTTCAGCAACAGGCAGCCATGACTGCCGCCATGGGCGAAACCTTCGGCCCCAAAATGCGGGCCTGTGTCAGCACACTGAGAGCCATCCTGGATGGTTCTGACACACCAACGTCCCTCCCCACGTTACCCGCCAGACCAACAGATTGAGAGCCCCCATGAATCCCTATTTTGCAGGCTGTTTTCTCCTCACCATGCTGGCCTTTCTGGGAGGGCTGATTGCCTATGCCAACAGGGCTGGACGCAACAGCGCACGGGTCCGGTCCAGCCAGCAGGACGCGGCAACAGCCCAGGCCACAAGCAAGGCCGCCCGCACCATGCTCGAAGCCCGTACCAACGGCCTGCGGACCCGCACCCAGCTGCTGGACACACTGGAAAAAGGACAATTCTGATGGCCCCCGCTCCACCGCCTGCGGGACTACTGGCAGGGCTGGCCTTGTGCCTGCTGGCAGGCTGCAACCAGCCTCCCTTTCGTCCCCTCTGCCCGGCGCTTGTCCATTATTCGCCAGAAGAAGAGCGGGCTGTCGCCAGAGAGCTCCATCTCCATCCTGACCTGAAGGAAACGCCCCTCTTCCTTCTGGATTATGGAAATGAACGCCATGAAATTCAAAAAATCTGTAGCTGACCACCACGCTCTCATCCCACATTGACCGCCCGCCAAGGCGGTTTTTTTTATGGAACTGCTCCCATGATGCCCACACACCTTCCTGACAGGATCACCCCTCTCAACGAACGGATTGCCGCCCTGGAGGCAGTACAGGCCCGTCATGATGAAGACCTCACAAAGCTCAGCAACAAGATCGATAATCTGGCGCTGGAACTTCATGCTGGCATTGCCTCCCTGAGCGAACAGATACGGGAGAGTAATTCATTACGGTCACGCACTGTTACAGCCGCCATCACAGGCGGCGGTGCGGTTGGCGGAGCAGTCGCCGTGGGGCTCTATCAACTTATCCACACGCTCTACCCCCATTTCTTCGGAGGCTGATGACCATGCCCCAGACACCCACCCGGCCGCCCCGTGGCATCCGCAACAACAACCCCGGCAATCTGAACTTCGCCCATCAGCCCGGCGCCGTTCTGGAGCCTGCTGGACCGGGCATCACGCCCCGCTTCGCCCGCTTCTCCACATCAGAAGCTGGCCTGATGGCCTTGCGGGACCAGCTCTGCCGTTACATGGTACGGGACAGGCTGGATACCGTCGCCTGCATCATCAGCCAATGGGCCCCTCCGGCCGAGAACGATACCCGACGCTACATTGATACTGTTGCGCAGGTCCTTGGCGTGACGCCGGATACAGTCCTCGGCCCGCCTACGGCCACCCTGCTTGCCAGCCTGATGGAGGCCATCATCCACTACGAAAATGGCCAGAACCCTTATGGACGGCTGGTGGCCCAGGTCGCAGCAGCCCTCCCTGCCCTCCGGCAGACCCCAGCGACCTGACTGACGCTTCCATCTCATCATACATCAATCCCATGACCGCCTCTCTGCGGCCTTATCATCACGGAGATACCGCCAATGGATATCAGCTCCTTTTTCACCACCCTTCCCGATGGTCTCCAGAACTACGTGGCGCTGGTCATCATCCTCTGCAATCTGATGACCGTGTTCATCCGCCCGCCAGCGGCCGGTTCCCGCTGGATACTGCCATACCGATGCATATCCACGCTGGCACTGAATGTCGGTTGGGCCAGAAATCACCTCCAGCCAGGGCACCCAGCGAAAGAAGCCTCACATAATTCCTGAGCCCCAGGCAGAGACCGTCTCTCCCCCCCTCGCCTGTGAGCTGTCTCACCTGCTACAGAACAGACAGCGTCATCACGTCAGGACCATCGGCCATGTCACATGCTCTCATTGCCTGCCTGCTCTACGGCCTGGCGGCCTTCGCTGAAATTGCAGGCTGTTTCTCTGTCTGGGCCTGGCTGCGGCTGGGGCGGTCCCCGCTCTGGCTCCTGCCCGGCGGGCTGTGCCTCGGCCTGTTCGCTATCCTGCTGACATTCAGCCCGGCTGACCATGCCGGGCGGGCCTATGCCCTGTATGGCGGCCTCTATATCATCACCAGCCTCTTTTGGGGCTGGGCCGTGGAGGGTCTGGCACCGGATGCATGGGACATGGCAGGGGCTGCCCTCTGCCTGGTGGGAGCCCTGCTCATTCTTCTGGCCCCCCATGGCCGGACCTGACCACCTGCCTCAGGACCGATAACTGAAGCGTGGCAGTGTCCAGTTGTAACGGATGGAGAGCAGACGGAAACTGATGCCGAAAATCATGGAGATCAGCAGCTCGATGTTCCTGTTGTCCACAATATGGGAGCAGCAGAGAAACACGACCCCCGTACTGACAGACACCGTGCCATACAGTTCAGACCGGAACAGCAGCGGAATGTCATTGCAGAGTATATCCCGCAGCACGCCGCCCATACATCCCGTGATCATGCCAGAAATGATGACACAGACCACAGAAAGATGTTCCGTCATCGCTACCTGGCAGCCCATAACGGTAAAGACGACAAGGCCAATTGCATCCAGAAACAGGAACAGTTTGCGCAACCTGTGCATGTGCTGGGCCACCATGATGGTGGCCAGGGCGGCAAACCCGGTAATGAGCGGGTAACTGGGATGCCGCACCCAGGACAATGGATAATGGTTGAGCAGCACATCCCGGATGGACCCTCCCCCCAAGGCGGTGATCCATCCCAACAGGAACACCCCTACAAGATCCATCTCCAGCTTGCCCGCCAGCAGGGCAGCCGTCATGGCCTCGGCAATGATGGCCACGATATACAGCGTGGTGTAGAGATCAAAGGTCATGCCGGATTCCCTGCCATGCGCCACTCTGCCAGAAAAAATGCAGCCCTGCCGCCTAGCGGACCACCAGCCGCCCGTAATTGGCGAACAGGACATGCGTGTCATCCTCCCCAAAGGGTGCTCCCTTCTTCAGGCAGAGGATAAAACGATTCATGAACCGCATGGAGGCCAGCGTATCGTTGGCAGCATCACCGTTGAATTTCACCATCAGATGGTTGAAGTCACCATCAACCGCATAATAGCGCTCAGATGAAAAACACTCACAAAGAGCATGAAACTCCCGCTCCATCGAGCTGACCATCTGCCGGTAAAAGAGATGGGATGCCTCGATCTCACGATAAAAAGCCTCATGCCGGGGCTCGACCCGTGGGTGTGCAGTAGGGAAAGCTGTCAGATCCTGTGAAAAAAGCTCATGCTTGGACAAACGCCCGATCTTCTTCCCCAGCTGGCGCACCTCCGCCTCATAACCAAGCAGACTGTAAACTGAATCAACCATAAAGATAGCTCCCTCCCTGAGCCGTCTTCTCTACCCGAGGGCAGAGACATGAGGCATGACGGACCACATGACATCGCAGAATGAGTAACATACCTGTACACACAGCAGAACGGCTTTCTTGCACAGGCATGACGGCATGTTTTACCGGTCAGGATGGTTCAGGGCCCAGCAACGTGATGTCACGACATTCTGATCCCTGGCAGGATTGGGCATCGTCAGGGCACACAGGACCGTACTTCCAGCCCTGTCCGGCATATCCCCCCGGAACAGAACCAGCACCTCCTCCCCTCCGGCCTGATGGGCAGCAACAACACGGTATTGCCTGTCCAGCAGGGTTTCCAGGGAATCTTCAAGGGGCGTCATCCGGGTTGGAATGGCCAACGGGCTGTACGGCGCCTTGATTCCTGAAGCCGGCAGGGCCAGCCCAGCCGCCATGGCACCAGCCGGAACCATGAGACAGGCCAGAAGGGCCATGCTGCCTTTCGTAAACCGCCACACGGTCCAGTCTCCCTTCACGTTCAGAACAGCTTCGCCGCAATGGCACCAACCTGCACCGTCCCCTTGAAATAACGATTGGCTGGCAGAACAGCCGTAGCCTGGCCATCATGCATCTTCAGGACGCCTCTCACCCGCGTGAAAATGGACGTCGCATGATCGCTGTTCTTCCGGCTCAGGTTGGCAGAGATCACATAGCTTACCGTACCATCATCATACCCGCCACCAGCACCATGGCGCAGACGCACCCTCATGCGGTACTGGTCCAGCCTGTAGCTGTCCTGACCGATGGAAACCGTCTTCTCATCCTGTTCCTGCCGGATATTCGGGCCGATCTGGGTCTTCAGCACATCCACTGGCGTGCTGTTGCCCGCCACAAGGGCTGTTGGAGACAGCTGGGCCTGCACCTCATACACACGGTCCAAGCCCTCTGCCTGGGCAGCTCCAGCCATTAAGCTCATGCCCAGTGCCATCATCCCACCATAAAGACCGGCTTTCCCATATCGTACCATCATCAGTCCCAGGACCTCCCTATCATTCCACACTTGTCACAGACCGGCAGGGCACAGATGCCAAAGGAGGCCCAGCCTGTCACCATGACCGTCTCCTTCCCGGCAAGCTGTCATTTTGTTCCCCAACCGGAACATGAATTAACATTCACACATCAGCTTTGCCGTGCAAATCAAGATTCCGACAGAGAAGGACTTTCAGCCCGGGCTGGAGCGATCATCAAGAAGAATCTGCATGAAGGTCAAATCCAGCCAGCGCCCGAACTTGCAGCCGACCTGCCGACACTGCCCAACCACAGCAAAACCCAGCTGTTCATGCAGTCGGATGGAGCCGACATTGCCCGATTCAATCCCGGCAACCATGGCATGATATCCCCGCTGGCGGGCCTCTTCCAGAAGAGCCACCATCAGAGCCCTCCCGATCCCGGCCCTCTGCCTGTCCTTGTGAACATAGACGGAATGTTCCACGGTATGACGGTAGCCATCCCAGGCACGCCATGGCCCGAACGTGGCATAACCAGCCACTCCACCCCCGTCATCAACGGCCACCAGCACGGGAAGGCCTGCCTCATCGTGGGCTTTCAGCCAGGCGGCACGATTGGCACTATCCACCACCCTGTCATTCCATATGGCTGTCGTCGTACTGACAGCATGGTTGTATATCCCGGTAATGGCGGCAATGTCCCTGTCTTCAGCTGGCCGAATCTTCATCCCTGCTTCCTCTTCTTCCGGGCCCGCTCCCCTACCTGCCAGAGGGCCTGCCCATAGCAGTACGTTCCACAGAACAGGCAGCAAAAACAGCACCCTTTCATATTTTTTGCAGAAGCCTCCAAAAAACCATTCCTTTATTACGTAAAATTAATTACTGATGCCTGAAGATGACATCCATCACCCCCGCCTTGGAGAACAGAATCATGTCGTCCTCCTATCACTTTCTTTTTCAGTTGACCGTCACAGCTTCCCTGCTCGTTGGTTTTGCGGCAGCAGGACCACTCAGCGGCCTGCGCAAACGCCTCCCCTTCCGGCGGCAGTAAGAAGCGGCGGCAGTGCGGCATGGAAGCCTGACATCAGGACTCCTTATATCCTGTATAAATTATACAGGTTTGACGTCTCTTCCCTCTTCCCCATAAAATCCGGCCCATTACAGAGCATGATCCACCTGCCAGCCTTCCTGTAGCAGGCGGAATGCGGGGAAGCCGGAGGGAGCATGAGACTGGAGACTGCGTCTGAGCCCGTTTTCTTCTGGGGCGGCCTTCTGGCCGGGGCCGTGTGGGCCGTGCTCCTGTGGATGCAGCTCCCCGGCAATACGCCCAGACCCGAGAAGCTGGGCCGTACTGCCGGTGTGGTCGGCCTTGCCCTGTCCAGCGGGCTGGCATGGCTGCTATGGGCTCATGTCTTCGGTGCCGTAACCGCTTTTTTCTGCCTTGGTGGGCTTGGCATGGTGCTGCTGTGCATCATGCCCATCCTCTGGGCCATTCTCATTTCCACCCAGTCCCATACGTCCTGATGGAGGAATCACGAGGCAGGGACAGGCGGCCGGTTCCCCCACAGCCCCATCCTTCTGCCGTATTGTGGCTGCGATTGGGCATCGGTGGCCTGCTGGCAGCTCTTTTCATCATGGCGGCCTGTTGGGCAGACATAACCCTCCCCTGTTTCCGCCCTTATGGCATGACAGGCTTCTGCCTGCTGATGACGGGCGCCTGTCTGGCCGGGATTACGGGGCTGACCCTGTGTATCGGCCTCGGCCCGTGGCAGAAGCTCCAGCATCTGGCCATCCGGTACCGCGCCCTGCATGGCTGGATCGGCATTACAACCGGCACTCTGCTTTCCATGAGCTTTCTGGCCGGAACCATGACCCTGTTTGCCGCCCCTCTCCAACAATGGAGCCAGCCGCCCCTGCCGGACCATGGAGCCCTCCCACTGGCAGACATCCCCGCAACGCTTGACCAGATTCTCACATCCCGGACAGAAGACCTACCCTCCATCTTCCCCGGCCTCCATTACAGGGTCGGCCTCAAAACATCAGATACGGCCACCCTCAGCATCCCGACAGGGCCAGAGTTGCCCCTCGGCCTGCCAGCATCCCATATTCTCATCAGCCTGCCTGCCTCTCATACTCCCTCCCTTCACCAACTGACCCTGTCCCCTGTTCCCACGTTCATCGGAGGGCTGCACCGCCGTCTGGGCCTGCCACTGCCCGAAAACTGGGCCATGCCTCTTGTCGGTACCGTCTGCCTCCTTTACGGCCTGGCGCTGCTCTCCGGTGTCATTCTTCTTCTGCCCGGCATATGGCGCCACCTCATGAGCGTCCGCCTGCAGGGCCACAGCCGCCGCCTCTGGCTCGACCTCCACAGTCTTCTCGGCCTCTGCTCCCTGCCCTTCCACCTCATCATCGCCCTGACAACGGCGCTTTTTGCCTTCTCGCCGCTACTGTACCCTGTCTCCTCGGGGCATGACGGCATCCAGCAGGCAACTGCCAGAGAGATGCCATCAGCATCATCGCTTCTTCCCCCCGAAAAAGCCCTGTCCTTCCTGCATGAACTGGCACCAGATTTTCATCCCCTCACGCTGGATTATGTCCTGTCCCCTCACGGCACGGACAGTCAGGCCGAGCGCCTTGCCCTCCATGCCCCGCTTTACAATGCCAATGGGGAGCGGAGCCTGCCTCCGGCAGGACAGTCTTATCTGCTGGCAGAAGGAACAGACCTCCAGAACCCGCTCATTGGCCGGGATCGTGGCGCTGTCCTGCTGACCCCCGAAACAGGCCACCTGATCGACAGCCAGAATCTACCCGGCCAGCAAACACCCGCCCGCCATATCCTGACATGGTGCCTCGCCTTGCATTTCGGGAGTTTTGGCGGCGAATTTGTCCGCTGGCTCTATGTGGCACTGGGTCTGTGCGGCGTCGGTTTTTTCCATGCTGCCAACCAGCTCTGGCTCAATACCCACCGCCGCAGGAAACCGGGACAGACGTCCTGCGTGGAAACACCCGCCACCCTCTGGCTGGGCCGTCTGAGCGAAGGGACACTGCTGGGCTGCCTGCTGGGGCTGTGCGGCATCATCGCCATCAGCCCCCTCATGACCCATCTGACACCGATCCCCCATCTGTCCAGCGTCTCAACGCCAGACATGGAACACTCATACCAGCAGACCAGCCTAGCCTACCATGGGCTGATTGCCTTGACACTGGTCAGCTACTGTCTGCTGCCCAGAGCCTTATGCCGCGGGATCATTCTGGCCCTTGCGGCCTTCTGTCTTTCGGGAGCCGTCACAATCGTGCTTATGCGTCATACAGCCGTGCAGACCCCTCTTGCGGCAGAACTGACCATCGCCTTCAGCTTTGCCAGTCTGGCCCTCTGGGCTGGGAGTCTTCTCACGCTCTACCGTTGGAAACAGGTCGCTCCCACTGGCAGGTGATACCCCCCAGCGGAAGCCGGCCTGATACACGCTCAGCTCTCGGAGACATCAGCTGAAGCATCAGCCTGACCCGCCTTTTCATCGTCAGCAGGCAGGCCCGCCCAGTCCCGAATCATCGTCTCCGTCAGATAAAGCAGGGTTGGACCGATGAAGACACCAGCAAAACCAAGTGTGGACAACCCACCAAAAGCGCCCACCATGATAACGATGACAGAAATCCGCACATACCGGCGAATGATGAGCGGCTGAAGGAAATTGTCTCCTGCAATCACCACAAGCGCAAACAGCAGCATGATGATGGCGTGCATCAACGGTGCCGTAAAATAAAGCCAGACGGTGCTGAGAATCATCACCCATGCCCCACCGAACTGTAGAACACAGGAAATGAACATGACCGCCGCCACGACACTGCCCATCGGCATACCGGCGGCCATCAGGCCAACCCAGCCGAACAGTGATTCAAGAATGGCTGTCAGCGTGACACCCAGAGCAACACCTCGTGTCGTGATCTCAGCCTGCTTCAGCAGGGCACGTCCCTTTCTGCCGCCAAGCTGACCACCAATCCGGTCCAGAAGCATGATGATGCCCTCCGCCCGGCCCAGCAGCAGCACCATGACGATCAATGTCAGAGCGAATTCCAGCAAAAGAGACCCAAAGCTGCCCGCTGATGCCAGAAGAACATGCAGGATCTTCTCTGGCGACGGGATGACCTGTTTCAGCAGCTCCGGCAGGCTGTTTTCCCGCAGATGATCCCAGAACGGAATGATATTGCCCCCAACGTAAGGGATACGCCCCACCCAGGCGGGCGCTGCTGGCAGCTGTATTGTCGGCAGGATCCCAATGAAATGGGACACGGCATCAACATGCCGTGCAAAAATGACGATCACCAGCACGGCAGGCAGGAAGAAGATGATCATGGCGGCCAGGACGGTAAAAAAGACCGCCGCTGACCGGCTGCCAAAGCATATGGTCTGCAACCGCTGAACCAGCGGCCAGAGCGTGACAGAAATCGTCGCCCCCCAGAGAATGGGGGGCAGGAAAGGATGGATGATCCATACCGCGGCCAGAAGCAGAAGCCCCACGGCCAGAGCGGTCAGTACTGGCCGGACCGGGCTGACCGCAGCCCGGGTCGTAGCCTCGGCTGAAGCAAAGAAATTCCTGAAACGCGTTATCATGACCTATCCTGAGCAAAAAGGTGCCTGTATGGCCCCAATAAAATAGAATCCCGGGAAAGATGGAAGACCGGTACCATGACTATGGTTACAATCTTTTCATCCACACCTCGTGACCTATCTCAATGAAAACTGCTAAAAGATTGCTGGGACGGATACCGGCACGGTACCGTCTACCCGGCGTTGCCAATTCACCACATGAGAGGATTTACCTGCATGTCTCAGAAAGAAAACAATATCGCCCGCAGCATGACCCGCGAAGACCTCATCTTCGCTCTGGTGCAGGATGTAGTCCGCATCGAAGGTCCGAACACCAAGATCGACCGTGCCTACCTTCTCAAGCTCGTGGCTGAAATTGCCCGTTCCGTCGACGGCAAGTAAAACCTCCCCGCACGACAGTGGCATGGAAAGCCAGGGTGACAGTCACCCTGGCTTTTTTTTCATGTCTGGGACCCATCATCAGATGGCAGCGTCATAGAAACCTGCGGCACCATGAGGCTGATACCTTCCTGGCTGAAACGTGCCAGCACCCCGGAGATAACAGCCGTTCTCACGGCATCACTGTTCGTGCCCCGTGCAACATAGATCGCCAGCGTCGCAGAAACCGTATCCCCCACCTTGTCACCCAGCCAGCTCTGCGGGGCCGGGTCCTTCAGAACATCCGGCTGATCCGCCACGACAAGCATGAAAAGCGCCTTCACCTTGTCCACACTCACATTGGTCGGTACAGCGAAAACAAGGCTCATCTTCAGCGGATTATGACCCGCACTGTAATTCTGCACATTCGCCGTGATAAACTGGGAGTTGGGAACAATGAGTGTCGTGCCATCACTCAGCCGGATATCCGTTGCCCGGACATTCACACGCTGAATCACCCCCGTATTGCCACTGATGGTGATCTTGTCCCCAGCCTGGGCCGGACGTTCCGCCAGCAGGATCAGACCAGAAATGAAGTCTTTGACGATGGACTGGAGACCAAAACCCACACCCACTGACAGCGCACTGACAACCCATGTCAGATTCTGTACGGAAATGCCGATCATGGCCAGAAGCTTGAGCCCCGCAGCGATCCACAATGTATAAGTCAGAATGCTGATGATGGATGTCCGTGCCCCATTATCCAGGGACGTGACCGGGAACAGACGTGTCTGCAGCCACTGTTGCAAAAACCGTATGGCGTAATAAACGCCCACCAGCAGCAGGGCCGCTCCCACTATCGTCCTTGGCGAGACGGGCACACCAAACAGGATACCCCCACCAAAGACATGCTCCAGCTGCCGCCATGTCCCGATGAAGGAAACACCATTTCTACCCTGCAACAGGGCAATGAATACCATGACAAGGCTGAGACCAACCAGCGCCGTAGTGATGACCTCCATCTGCGCAAGACGGCGGGCACTCAGCTCCAGCTCGGTCCACAGCCGCCCAAGACGGCTCTGTGCCGAAAAGAGGAACTGTGAAAAGTCCCGCCACGCCTGCATGAGCAGCATGACGGCCCCAAAGGCATAAAGCAGCGTCAGCACCCAGTCATTCAGCAGGAAAGCAAAGGAGATATAACCACTCAGAACGGCAACGGCCGTCACTCCCATGAGCAGGGCAGAAACACCATGCAGGGGAATATGCTGGATCAGTACGGCACCAATATCCTGCCCCGTACTGCCTGCCTCCACATCCCCCAGAGCCGCCCCGTTTTTCTGGTCACGTTTGCTGGAGCGGCACGTCAGATACAGCAGGATGGATGTGGAAAGCGCAAATGCTCCTTCCAGCACGGCATCCAGCCCGGGGCCAACATCGCGGCTGACTTCGGCCGTCCGCAACGCTCCGTAGAACAGGATTCCTCCACCGAGAAGCAAACTGCACGGCAGGCACGCCCTGCCCAGAAGCCAGCGCTTGAGGGACACCCCGGCCCCGATGATGAAACCACACACCGGCAGTGCCTGTGTCAGATACGCACCCTGCATGGCGGGCACGCCATCACTGTCGAAACCCACAAGCTGCCAGCCCTGCCAGAGGATTTCCGCCAGCAGACCACACAAGACACCGGCCAACACGCTCCCCAGGGCACGCTGGCTGCGGATCACGCCCCCCCAGCTCGCCTGCCCCCGGGCTGAAGCAAGAACACGGGTCGCCAGCTGCCTCAGCACGAAGCCAAACAGCATGACCAGGCAGCCAATACCCAGAACACCAACCAGTGCCCTCGGCTCATCCTGCCCCATATCCCGGAATGTCGCATAACCATCCGACAGGGCCCGCCGCCAGAAACCGACCCCCAGAGGAGAATCGACATGCCGTACCAGCGCTCCCTGCTGGACCTTGCGGCGCAGGTCGTCCAGCTGACCTTCCAGCTGGCGGGTCTGAAGATCACAGACACGCATCCGCACCAGAAGAGCCGTAATCCCCATGGAGGTTTTGCGGGCCGTGACACGCTGCCGGGTGATGGAAGCATCCTCCCCATCCTCGGCCTTGTCGCCAAGAACCTTCAGCAGGGAATTGATGGAGCCCTCATAAGCCTGGATCTGCGCCATCCCGTCCGTCACATGCTGGCGGACCTTCGCCACCTGCTGCGTGTAAGAATCCAGCAACCGCCCGGCAGGCAGCCCCTTCAGCCCCCCCAGAGCGGCACCAACCGTCCGCAAGGTCGTCTGGTCCTGGTCCAGCTGGGTCCGCAATGCCCCCGACACACCGGCCCAGCCAAAATCACCTTCCGGCTGCCCCAGAGGCAGGGAAACTGTCCCGACGGGCGCAGCGTGCGCCGGGGCTGACCCGGAATCCACCTTGTCAGCAGCACTGGCGGCCATGCCCTGCGCAGGAGCCGCCAGCATGGCAACCAGCCCAAGGCCTGCCCCCATGCTCACCATGATCTGACGAACAGAATAACGCTTCATAAAACCTGCTTGTTTCCAATGTCTTGATTCATGACCTGCTGGGCAGACGAACACAGAAATATGGTAGAGTTATGTTACCGTTCAAGATGATCCCGACAGGTTCCGTCCCATCTCCATCCCTGTCCGTATCGCAGCGGCGACATTCTCTGCTGTACGACGGACATTCTCACGGGCCTGCGCCAGCACGACCGGCAACGCCTCGGGACGGGGAACCGTATCAAAGAAAGCATCAATGCCCACCTGATGCATCCTGTCCACACCCTCTCCCGTAGAACCGACAATGGCAATGACAGGCCGCCCCTGGGCTCTGGCAACCTGAGCAACCCCCATGGGAGCCTTGCCCTGGGCACTCTGGCCATCCATCCGGCCCTCCCCGGTGATGACAAGGTCCACATCCCTGAAACGGGCAGCCAGCTGAAGCTGGTCTGCAACAATCTCCACACCTGGCCGCAGCCGTGCCTTCGTAAAAGCCAGAAGCCCCGCGCCCAATCCCCCCGCAGCACCGGCCCCGGGCACAGCCGCCACATCCTTCCCACACCGAAGGGCCAGGATACGGGCATAATGCGCCAAGGCATCATCCAGAAGAATTACATCCTCTGGTCCAGCCCCTTTTTGAGAACCAAAAACATGCGAGGCCCCCCGCGGCCCTGTCAGAGGGCTGGTCACATCGCAGGCCCCTTCCAGCGTGATGTCAGACAGGCGTCTATCAAGACCGGAAAGGTCCACATCCGCCAGCCTGGCCAGAGCCCCACCACCAGGCGGCAGCTCCTGCCCCTGCTGATCGAGCAGGCGAGCCCCGAGAGCCTGCGCAAACCCGGCCCCTCCATCATTGGTAGCACTGCCCCCCAGGCCGAGAATGACATGTCGGCACCCATGTTCCAGAGCGGCAAGAACGAGCTGCCCAACTCCATAAGTGGTCGTCCGCAAGGGATCACGCTCTTCTGGCTGGAGCAGGGGAAGGCCCGCCGCTGCTGCCATCTCAATGATCGCCGTCTGCCCATCACCGCTGATGCCGAAAAAAGCAGGAACCGGCATCCCCAGCGGCCCCGTGACGGAACAATGCACCAGTTTACCATCCGTACCCTGCACGAGGGCTTCCACTGTTCCCTCTCCACCATCTGCCATAGGCAGACAGATATACGATGCTTCAGGAAACACGCGGGAGAAACCTGCTTTTATCTCCTCAGCCACCTCAAGTGGGGCCAGACTTTCCTTGAAGGAATCACAGACAATGGCAATTTTCATACATCCCTCCTGCCTTCAGGGTGCTCCCCGGGCAGGAAAAGGTCTAGTCTTCTTCGCCGTAGAATTCCTCTCCCAGCACGATGGCGGGCCGCCCTTTTGAACGCCGGAAATTGTTCGTATCCCGCAAGGAATAGGCACAGCCACAATATTCCTGTTTGTAGAATCTCTCCCGCTTGCTGATCTCGATCATGCGGGCAGAGCCTCCCCCCTTGCGCCAGTTGAAATCCCAGTAGGACAACCCATCATAGGGCGCCACGGCCCGGGCACCACAATCATTGATCTGGGCCATGTTCTTCCAGCGTGAAATGCCCAGAGAACTCGTCATGACAGGAAACCCGTGCTCATGCGCATACAGGGCCGTGCGCTCAAAACGCATGTCGAAGCACATCGTGCAGCGTATGCCACGCTCCGGCTCCCATTCCATGCCCTTGGCCCGCTCAAACCAGTTGTCCCTGTCATAATCGGCATCAACGAACGGGATGTTGTGTGCCTCGGCAAACCGGACATTCTCTTCCTTGCGCAGAAGATATTCCCGCTCTGGATGGATGTTCGGATTATAGAAGAAGATGGTGTAGTCGATGCCTGATTCCGTCATCGCCTCCATCACCTCACCAGAGCAGGGGGCACAGCAGGAGTGAAGCAGCACCTTTTTCTGCCCACCCGGAGGCTCCAGAACCGGCCTGCCGGACGGTGTCAGCGGAGCAGACACACGGCGCTTTTTCCGGGCTGCATAGCCACGTTCCCTACCGGTCGGGCTGGCCACTCCGGCATGTGTCGTTCCATCACAGGCCGGGTCATGAAGGGCATCCGGCCGGTCTGTCCGCTCATGGCTCATCAGTGAGTTCCTCTATCCGATCATCAGCACACGCTTGCCCCCATACAGAGGCACAGCAGAACTGTCGAGTAGATAGAGCTTCACGTCTCTTTCACCACGCATCTCAACCAGAACCAGCCACTGGCCACGGCCATGAGAGAGCCGAGAAAAATACCGATCTTGCTGGATATGAGCAGGCCCGAAGCAGGAAAGGCCAGCGAAGCCATGAAAAGACTGACGGTAAAACCCAACCCACAGAGCAGGCACAGACCAAAAAGCATCGGCCATGATGTCCGGGCCGGAAGAGAAGCCAGGCGGCACCGTATGGCAAGCCACGTCATGCCGAAAATTCCGGCCGTCTTGCCCAATACCAGCCCCACCACAACAGCCACGATCAGACGCAGATCAAGGCTCGTGAGAGACGTATCAGCCAACGGCACACCCACCATGACGAAACCGAACAGCGGCAACACCCCCCATGTGACCCACGGCGCCAGACCATGCTCCACACGCTCCAGAGGAGACGGGCCATCATGCCGGGCGGTCGGCAGGCAGAGCCCCACCACGACACCCGCCAATGTGGGATGCAGCCCCGCTTCCTTCAGGCAAATCCACAGAAGCCCCCCGCCAATGCCATAAAACCACAGGCAACGGACACCCCGCCAGCCGGCACAGGCCATCATGCCCACAAGGATGACCGTACCGAAAAGCGGCATGGCATGCGGTGTTCCACCATAAAAGAGGGCGATGATGAAAATGCCCAGCACATCATCAAAAATGGCCAGTGCCATCAGCCAGACCCGCCCTCCTTCCGAAACACGCCGCCCCAGCGCCAACAGTACAGGCAGCGTAAAAGCTGCATCCGTTGCAACGGGAATGGCCCAGCCTGACCGCAGGGCAGGGTCAGGTGCAGCAATCAGCGCATACAGCCCTGCTGGAACAACCACACCTCCCAGAGCAGAAAGACAGGGCAGAAGACATTGGCGAAATTCTGCAAGATGCCCGGCTGTCAGTTCCTTTTTCAGCTCAAGCGAAATGGTGAGGAAAAACAGCGTCATCGGCCCAATGGTTACCAGCTCTGCAACGCTGGGCAGGCAGAAGGGTGACAGGCCATCCCCCAACGGGACAGGTCCCAGAGGCTTGGCCAGCAGCACATAAAAAGACCGCCATGGTGAATTGGCCAGGATGAAACCTGCCAGCGCCATGACCAGCAGAAGGCAGGGGCCGCCCGTTTCCGGCGTCAGAAACCGATGTCTGCATGTTGCCGTCATCATCGTCCTTTTATGGCTGTCGAGACCGCTCCCCTCTTACAGCGCTCCGGGGAAAAAATCTCTACCACCTGCAAGATGGTCAGTAATGTGAGAACAGGGCCCCCTCAAACAGATAAACCAGCTTGAAATAATAAGCGTTGGTCTCCGGTACATAACGTCCGTCCACCGAATGGGCATAGCGGGTCGTGATGTTAAGCCGGGGATTGATGTTCCACATCAATCCCACGCCCAGCGTAACCTCCCGGCTGCTGCTGTCCGCCACGGAACGCCCCAGCGTGTTGTCATGCCAGCCGGCATTGTTCTGCCAATCCATGGAGAAAAATGGCTCCCACCTGCGGCTGGCTTTCCAGCTGAAACGCAGATTGCTGTGAAAGGCCGTCCCCGGATGATAGGAATGTTCCCCTCTGACATGCATGGTCGAAGCCACCACAGCCCCGAGGTCTCCACCGAAACTGAAATGTTTCCACTCATAATCAAACATGAAGCTTGAAAGATTGGACCAGTATTGCGGGTTCAGGACTTTCCGGGTGGCGCTGGGTGTCTGCATGAAGGTCTGGATACCGAACGTGCTGTGTTCATTCGGTTTGAACCACACCGCAGGCCCTGTGATGGTCGGCCCCAATCCACCATAATTTGTGCCATCCGCCAGACGGTAACTTTCCGTCTGGATGACTTCATAGGCAAAACCGACATGAGGAATGGAATCAAACGTCCAGAAATGGACGTATTTGCTCAGGCCAGACCATGTATGGCTGCCCCGTTCCGGCTTTCTGGCCCCCTGCCCATCATAATAATTTCCTGCTGCATTCCCGTCACCATACTGGACGAATACATTGAAAGGCTTGAAATCCACTGGCAGGTCATATTCATGCGGACCAATGACGGCAAACGTGATGTCCGATGCTTCTGCCGAAGCAGACGACAGCAGCCAGAACACGACCATGCCACCCAGCACCAGCAGCCCACCCGGTGATCTCACCCTCCTCAGCCACAGCATGCAGAGCCTTCCCCACAGAGCAGACATGACGCAGGGCCCGGCCGTCAACAAAAGAGCTGCATCACGTCCCCTGCCACCCCCACAGGGATGGCCAGTCTAAAACGGCTTCTGCCTGTATAGAAGGATCGGTTCTCTTTTAACAAGTCAGATCAATTACAAATATAATAGTACCCTGTCAGTACAGCTTACATCAGACCCCAATGAAACCCCTCATACGACCAGATAAAGCTCAGGCTCTCACCCCGTCACATCGTCTCACCCAGAGGTAATACACGACGGCCGTCACCAGCAGACTGACAATCCATGAAATATCCACTCCATGCAGGGCTTCCACAAGCGGCCCTGTATACGGGCCGGTCTTCATGAAAGGCAGTTCAACCAGCACACCCAGGAGATAAATCAACACGACCGGCAGATTGAACCGCCCATACGGTCCACCATCCGCCCTGAAAAAGGCCATGACATCATACTCGCCATGGCGCAGCAGGTAATAATCGCACAGATTGATTGCCGTCCACGGCACGAGCACTGCCATCAATACATCCAGAAACGACGTGTATGCCTTCAGGAAGTCACCAACCATGCCAAGGCTCATGACCAGGGCCGCCCCCAGCAGAAGAACCGTCATGACCAGCCGCCCCCACAGGCCGGCACGCCACGACGGCCAAAAGGTCTGCACCAGAGTAAGGCTGCACAACGCTCCACAATAGACACTCATGGCATTGGCCAGCGGAATGGCCAGTGCCAGCACCAGAAGAACGATATTACCCATATGGCCGCCCGTCAGGGAGAGCGCTCCAGCCAACGGCAGGGACGGATAGCTCAGTGACAGCAGGCTCCCCAGCACCATGGGCAGAACAGCCCCGATGACAGTTCCCCCATAGGTCGCCCAGAAGGCCTGCCGGCCGGACCCGGCCTCATCCGGCAGATACCGGGAAGAATCGGAAACATAAGGGGCATAGGCGATCTGCCAGAGAGCCGAAACGGAAAAGGCTCCGAAGAATCCGGCTACCGTGCCGTGCATGTCTGCCAGCAATGTGCGGGAAAACCCGCCCAGCCCACAACCGATGGCATAAATGACCGCCACAATGGAAATCCAGCTGGCCAGACGGGAACAGACATGGATGGCCCTGTACCCCATCATGCAGGGCAGAAGTGTCAGCACCGCAATGAGCCAGACCCCCCTGCTGCCCTGGAAGACAGGCAGCACATGCGCCAGGGCTTCTCCCCCCACGACACAGTTGGAAGCAGCAAAACCGATATACATGAGCACGACCAGCAGGATGATCGGCACCGACCCATAAACGCCAAACTGCCCCCGACTCTGCACCATCTGGGGCACACCCAGACGCGGGCCCTGTGCCGCATGGAGCGCCATGAAGACAGCCCCCACCACATTACCCAGCACCAGCGCCAAAACGGACCAGATGAGCGACAGCCCGAATACGGCTGGCCCCAGAGCCCCGGTAACAACCGTCAGCAATGTCATGTTGGCACTGAACCAGACCGAGAACAGGTCCGCTACCCGCCCGTGACGATGCGCCTGAGGAACGGGGTGAATGGTATGGGTTTCCATATGGGTACTCATGGCCCCGCTTTTCCCACACTCCCAGAGGCGTGAAAAGAGGTTACTTCATGGCAGTCCCGTCCAGACAGCAGGTCAGACTGAAAAATATCCAGAGGTGGAAGATAGACTTTGAAGTTTTACCCAAACTTCTTTAACAGATTCCGCAACAATGCGCTCTTTCTTGGGGGCAATTTCGTACCGTCAGGGTTCTTTTTATAGAAATGGGGACTATTATGCCTGCCATATTCTCTTGCCCCATACGGCAGAACGTACCCATTTCTCTAAAAGAACTACGCCGTTATTCATCAGTTTTTCTCAAAAAGCTGGCCAGGCACTGGTCCTGGCTGCTGCCAGTCGCCCTCTTCTGCTTCGCCACCCCCGGTGCGCAGGCACAGGTACTTGATGAAATCGTCGGTAACGAACCCCTGCTCCGGGTTGATACCCCCCTGCCTGCCCATGGCGGCTATACGACCTCGGTTCCTCCCTTTGGCAGGCCGGAGGCCCTCTTTCCCCATGGCTTTGGCATGACGGACTGGCTGCGCAAACGGGGCATTGCCCTCCTCCTCGACAATACGAATGAATTTGCCGGGGCCATCACGCCGCCCAAGAAAAACTATCCCAACTCCCAGCATTTCGCACCCTACAAACAGGGCGCCAGCAATGCCGGGCAATATGCCGCCTCACTCAACATAAACTGGGAACAGCTCATCGGGCTGCGGGGTTTTTCCACACACAGCATTGTTGTCGGCCGCTATGGAACAACAGCCAACCGCATGTTTGGTGACTGGCTGAACCATGCATCGGAAGATTACGGCGGTGGCGGCAATGTGGTTGTCCATCTCGTCATGGCCTATGGTGAAGAAGACCTGTTCAATGGCCGCCTTGCCATCGCTGCCGGCCGCATGGCGGAAATGTCGGACTTCCAGAACAGCCCCCTCTTCTGCAACTTCCAGAATGGCAGCATCTGCGGACGGCCCAAGGCCGCCACGGACAGCAGCTTTGTCAGCGGTTATCCTGCAGCTGTCTGGGCTGGGCGCATCCGGGTCCGTCCCTCCCGCTTCCTTTATATACAGAGCGGCCTCTATGCCGGAGAAAACGGCATCTACAAGAACGAGCAGCACCGTACCGGCTTCAAGTTCAATGGCGGCAACATCAACGGGTTCCGCCTCCCCTTTGAAATGGGATGGGAGCCCCTCTTCGGCAAAAACCATCCCGGGCATTACAAGGTCGGCGGCGTGATGATGACCGCCCCCAGCCCCGACAATTATCTTGATGAGCAGGGACGTCCCTACGCCCTGACCCATGGCAGACCCCGCACACGGCATGACGGTTACGGCGCCTGGTTCATGGCCGACCAGCATATCCTGAACCATTACCACAGCAGCAAACGGGGCATCACGCTGCTGGGGGGGTTCCTCTATAATGATAAACGGATCGCCCTGCGGGAATGGGAAGCCTATGGGGCTCTCATAGACCGTGGAATTTTCCGCTCCCGCCCCTTTGACACGTTTGGTCTTTCCTTCACCTACGAGAAAATTGCCCCCGGTGTGCAGGCCACCGAGACGATGATGCTAGACACACAGCAGTTCAGCCGCCTCCCGGACCATGCAACTGGCGTACAGCGTCATGCCGCCGTGTTTGAAGTCAACTACGCCATCCATGTCTATCGGGGTGTCATTTTTCAGCCACTGCTGGAATATTTCTTCCGCCCCAATGGCCAGGGCAATCTCCGGGATGCGGCTCTGCTTGGCTTCAAAAGCCATATCGAGATTTTCTGAGAATTTTCAGCCCGATCATAACAGTTGCACATGAGCTGTTTTTAAGCTGTTATCACTGTGATCGGGATGACCTGCATCCTGCGCAGAGGGCTGCAACCATCTGCATGGGAGGGCATCCTCCATCCTATGAACAAGGATATTTCCATGCGCTTCAATACACTGCACAAGGGCCTGGCCCTTTCCCTTTTCGGCCTGGGCGCCCTGACCACATCCGCTTTCGCCGATGATGCCGCACCGGCCAGCAACAATGCCCCTGCCGCCGTCTCCAGCAAGCATGTGAAAAGCGTGCGCAAAAAAGAGCATCGCGCCTTCCATCATCTCTCCGAACACGGCCAGAAGGCCATGGCGAGCATCGTGCAGGCCCAGCAGTTTCTCGCAGCCGGGCAAAGCGAGCAGGCCCTGCCGGCTCTCAACGCCGCCGTGACCCACCTCCAGGCAGCCGCCAAGGCCCGTGAACAGTTCACAGCCGCCGAAGCCGACCTGCACCCCGCTCCCCAGCATCCTGTCTCCAGCAGCCACACACCCCAGAACGGTCCGACGGACTGGGTCCCGGTCGGGGGTGAGGTCATCGCAACAGACATGCTGGAACCCAGCAAAAAGAGTGCCGTGGCAACGGCTAATGCCCAGCTGAAGGCCGGACAGACCGATCAGGCCGCCCAGACCCTTCAACTCGTCGGGCAGGACATCGACTTCATCATTGCTCTGGCTCCGCTGAACCAGCTCCAGGGTTTTGTGAACCGTGCCCTGATCTTTGCACAGGGTCACAATCCCCAGGCTGCCAACGTGGCCCTGAACGATGCCCTGAACACGCTGGTCTTCGTCTCCGAAAATGTCGTGACCGAAGCCACTGCTGCAGCCCAGAAAACCAAATAAGGCTTTCTCCTGTTTCTGCTGGAGACGGGATTGCCCCAAAAGAAAACCGGCATGTATTCATGCCGGTTTTCTTGTATTCATCCCCCCTGATCCTGCCCCACAACAAGGTATCCACGTAGTCCACACCCCCGAAAAGAGGTGTGGATAATCACTCACACAATACAGTGAAGGTGGCCATTTTCTGCGCCCTCGCACCTGTGGAAAACTCTGTGGGCAAGAGATGGCTCCCCTTGACAGCGAGTCTCATCAGCAAGACCGTGGAGTCGCAGGATCATGAGGAAAAAACCATGCACAGCCACTGCTGGCAGGCCAGCACAACCTCCCCGCCTGCATGGCTGTTTCCCCGCCCTTTTTCAGTGTGTCGTTGGCTGCGCTGCCTGGCTGACCTGCTCCTTATCAGGCAGGGTATCAGACCAGCCCCCACCCAACGCATTGTAGAGACGGGCAAGATCCGTTGCGAACGCACTGTCACTGGCAGCCAGATCAAGCTGGGCTTCCTGCAGTTTCTCCTGTGCTTCCAGAACGGACAGGTAAGTCGCCAGACCAGCCCGATACTGGCTGGTTGCCAGAGACAGAGCCCGCTTCTCATCATCCACGGTCTTTGCCAATCCTTCATGATGAATCTGCTCATCATGATAGGCCTGCAAGGCATTATCCACCTCATTCCAGGCCTGAAGAACCGTCTGCCGATATTCCACGGCTGCAGCACGCTGCGCTGCCTTTTTCAGACGAAGCTGACCATAAAGCCGCCCGCCCTGGAAAATGGGGAGAGAGATGCTGGGCCCGACATTCCAGGCACGGGCATTCCAGAACCCAAGGTCCCGGAAAGACAGGGTCTGGAACCCGAAATCTGCCGTCACGGTCACCTTGGGATAGAAATCCGCTGTGGCCTCACCAACTTCTGCTACCGTTTCCCGCAGATGCTCTTCCGCCTCTCGGATATCCGGGCGACGATGGGCCAGTTCCGATGGCAGACCAGCCGGAACGAAGGGGGGAACAGTCGGCACACCCGCCGTCTGTCCAAGCTCCTCATTCAGGCTTTGCGGTGGCATACCCAATAACAGGGCTATGGCATTCTGCTCCCGCGCCACCGTCTCATCCAGATTGGCCTGCTGGGCCTCAATTCCATGAAGACGGGCCTTCATGCTGTCCACATCCAGCTCCGTAACCAGCCCGCTCTTATAGCGGCTCTGCGCCAACGAAAGCAGATTCTGCACGGTGGCATGGCTATCTGCCAGAATGCGCTGACGTTTCTGATCACCCCGCAGCTGGAGATAATCACGGGCCATGTCGGCCTGACGGGCAATGAGAATGCTGCGCCGTTCCTCCTCGCTCATCTTCATCAGATATTTTGCCGCCTGATACTGGTAGGCCACACGCCCCCAAAGATCGATCTCATAGGTTGCATCAATCTTGTCCTGCCACTGGTTCAGCAGCGGGACCTGGGCCTCTTGGGAGCCCTGAAGAAAATTGGCCTCCTGCGCTGGCAGGTCTGGGAACCCCTTGCCTACACGCTTGAAGATTTCCTGAAGCTGCTTGGAGCTGTGCTGCGAGCGCACATAGGTTCCGTACGCTGAAAGACTGGGGAACCGCTCCGCCCCGGCAATGATCATCTGGGCCCGGCTCTGCGCCAGATTCTGGGTAGCCAGAAGGAAAGACAGGTTCTGCGTGGCCACACGGTCTTCCAGAGATGTCAGCTCAGGGTCGTGAAAACTCTTCCACCAGGCATCCGCCATGGGCAGCTCTGTCACGACAGAAGCGGGAGAGGCCTGTTTACTGGTCCTGTCCTCCGGCGCTGCATTGGCCCCATGAGGGCCATTTCCTTTAGCAGATGCCCCCTTGCCGGACGGCTGGTTGCTACCATTATGCAGGTCATAATGCGGCGGGGCCCAATCCTTCGGCTGATGATATTTAGGGCCGACCATAAGGCACCCCCCCAGCCCCAGCAGAGCCACCCCAGACAGAAGCTGCCAGCTGAAACCGCGTGAAGACAGGTTTCCCACTCCCTTACGGACGGAACGGAACAAATGAGCGTCTTTCACTGTGAAGCTCCTGTAGAATTATCAACATAAAACGGGCCAGAAACAGATCGCCCATATGGACCATGCCGCCCCAGCAGCCTATCATGCCCCTCCATACGCAGGAGCAACCCTTCCACAAAACGATGACCCAGACCGAACACCCGGCCCCCTGTCCACCCCGCAACAGCAAAGCGGCTTCCCGCAAATGCGAGCAGATACTCCAGAGTGCTGGACAGCTTTTCCTCCAACAGGGCTATGAGCGAACCTCCATGTCGCAGATCGCTCATCTGGCAGGTGTCTCCAAAGGGTCGCTCTACAACCATTTCGAGAACAAGGCTGATCTGTTCACGGCTTTTTTCGAAGAACGCAGCCGCACACGCCTCAACACGCTGAAATCCGTATCCCGGGCGCCTCAGCCTGACCTGCGCACGGCCCTCAGGCAGGCAGCAGCCACCATCATCACCCTGATGATCGACCCGGAGGCCATAGGCCTCTACCGCATCGTCGTGGCAGAGGCCAACGAGTTCCCCAATCTGGCAGACACGCTCTGGCATTACGGTGTCTCCCGGACACTGACCGGCCTTGCCGACTGGTTTGCAGAAAAACATGCAGGCGGCCAACTGGTCATTTCTGACATCGACCTTGCTGCCGAGCAGTTTCTCACGATGTGCCAGACCCGTATCATCCACCGGTGCCGCCTCTCCCTGCCCGTGGACACCAGCCAGAACAGCATAGACGGCGTGGCTACCATGGTGGCGGAGAGTTTTCTCAGGATGTACGCTCCCTGAAACAATCATCCGGCGGGGCTGCTCCGCTTTCAATGGCCACCTCCCCCCTGGCCACCGCCCTTCATCGGGGACATGAGGAAGCAGAACGGCACGATACAGAGAGCCATGATCCCCAGGACATTGAAGAGCTGATTATAGGCCAGCATGGCCACCTGCCGCAGAAACTCCTGATACATATGGGCAACGGCAAAAGCATGCGCACGCAGCGGGGCCAGACCATGCGCTTCCGCCAGCTGCTGGACATGGAAAAGATAGTTTCGGAACTCTGGCCGTGAGGCAATGGCGTGTGAGGACACATCCGTCTGCTGAACCTGACGCATTTCCGTCAACGCCGCTGTAGAGAGCGAAATGGCCTGTGACCCGAAATAGTTCCTTACCATACTGAACAGGGCCGAAGCATCGCCGTTCAGCTCCCTCGGCAAGGTCGCATAGGCAATGGTGGAAATGGGCACGAACAGAAAAGCCAGTGGGGCTGTCTGTCTCATGCGGCAAAGTACCAGATACCAGAAGTCCACATCGGAATAGAGCGTGGCTGCGAAGAAGCAGGACAGGGCCATGAAGAAGAAACCCAGCCCGATGAGATACCGGACCTGCACATGCTTCATCAGCATTCCCACAAAGGGAATCAGCACCATCACAGCCATGCCACCCGGTGCCATGAGCTGCCCTGCAATGGTGGCCGTGTAACCCTGCACCTGCTGGGCGAACTGCGGCACAATCACGGCGGACGCATAGAGCAGCACACCCACAGCCCCGATCATGAATGTTCCGAGGGCAAAATTGCGATCCTTCAGCACGCTGAGCCGCAGAAGAGGATTCTTGGCCTTGAGCAGCCAGATGATGGCCCCAAGAGTGCACAGCCCCCCGATAATGGCCATGGTCGTGATGAAAGACGAGCCGAACCAGTCGTCATCCTCACCACGGTCCGCCATGATCTCCAGGCAGCCAAGACCCAGCGAGATCAGACTGATGCCGACAACATCCACCCTCTCCTTCACGGCCTTCACCCATGGCGGATCTTCCACCAGTGCAATCACGGCCATGACCGTCATGATGCCGAAGGGCACGTTGACGTAAAAAATCCATCGCCATGAATAGGTGTCCGTGAGCCATCCTCCTACCAGCGGCCCCAGAACCGGCCCCACCACGATGGCCAGGGCCGTCAGACCGAAGGCTGCGCCACGTTTCTCTGGCGGGAAAATGTCCAGAATGATGGCCTGCTGCACCGGCTGCAATCCACCGCCAAAAAAACCCTGCATCAGGCGGAAAATTACCAGCATGGGAAGAGAAGTGGAGAGACCGCAGAGGAAGGAGGACATGGTGAACATCGCCACGCAGATGAGGAAATACCGTTTCCTTCCAAACCGCTTCGCCAGCCAGCTCGAGATCGTCAGCACGATCCCATTGGCCACGAGGTAGGAGGTCAGCGCCCATGTGGCATCATCGTAAGAGCTGCCCAGCGAACCTGCGATATGCGGCAGAGCCACGTTGACAATTGTGGTATCCAGCACTTCCATGAAGGCTGCCAGCGTCACGACAACCGCCACAAGCCAGGGGTTATGCCTGGGCTTCCAGTTGTGATGCTCCTCTGTCGATGTATCAGCCATCGCCGGCCTCACTCATCCACATGGACGGTTGGCTCGACCGACATGCCCAAGGAAAGAGGCCGTTCATCATCAAGCCCGCTGTCGATCAGGATTTTCACGGGAATGCGCTGCACGGTCTTCACGAAGTTCCCCGTTGCATTCTCAGGCGGAAAAGCGCTGAAAGATTCACCGGACCCCTTCTGTATGGTGTCCACATGGCCCTTCAGATGCAGCTGGGGGTAAGCATCCACCTCAATCTCGGCCTTCTGGCCCGGCCGCATGTGGGCAAGCTGGGTCTCCTTGTAATTGGCGACGATCCAGACATCCCTGGCCACGATGGAGAACATCTCCTGCCCTGTCTGCACGAAATTGCCCTGCTCCACCGTACGCTGCGACACCCAGCCATCCCGTGGGGCCCGGATGTCCATCCAGTCCACATTCTGGCGGGCCAGCTCCAGCTCGGCCTGGGCTGATTTCAGCGTGGCCTGTGCCTGTGTGTAATGGGCATAGGCATTGCCAATGTTCGCATCCACCGGCTCAGCCTGTGTCAGCTGCCCCTGTGCCTGAAGAACGGAGGCTGTCGCCTCATCCAGCGCAGCACGGGCATAGTCGATATTCTGCTGGGTCGTAGCAGCACGTTCCACACGATGCTGCCGGACATAATCCGTCTGCGCCCGGAAGAGGCGGGCCTTGGCTTCTTTCAGGGCACCCTGGGCAGCCATCAACTGGCCGGGATAATTCTTCTGCGCCACGGCGTAAGAAAGGTTGTAGGACACCATGTCCGCCTCGGCCTGTGCCACGGCAGCCTCAGCCCGATGCAGTTGTGCCAGATAGTCCCGGCCATCAATCTGCACGAGGAGATCACCCTTGTGCACAAACTGGTTGTCATCCACCAGCAGGCGGGAAACATACCCGCTGACATGCGCCGCAATGGAAATCTTGCGGCCTGTCACATAGGCATCATCCGTCTCGACCTTGTTCCGGTTGAAAAAGAGATACAGCCCGATCCCCAGCACGACCATGACCAGAATAAGGACCAGAATGAGCTTCCGTGCCCCACGGTCCCTGAACGGCCTGCCCGCCTGCTGCTCCTGTCCACCCTGTGTGGCAGACTGCGTATCAGACTGTGTAGCGGACTGTGCCATGGTCACCTCTGGAATATGAAAATCATCCGTCCCCCGTCCTGCCCGGCCAGAAACCTCGTGGCATGATGGGACCAGCAATGCTGTGGGAGAAAAATGACCAGTCGGTCATTCTGTGCATGAACAGGCGATATCCCATCCATGTGGAACAATCAAGCAATTGTTGGGCAATTGCCACGACAGTGCCATCATCTGCCCAGCCATGGCTGCCTTGCGCAGGGCGGAAAGACCATGCGGCAGCCAGGCCAGCAGAACCTGTTCAGCCCTCTGAAGAAGCCCTGCGACGACTCGCTGCCTGAAAGGTATTGTGCAGCAGGCAAGCAATGGTCATCGGCCCGACCCCACCCGGAACAGGCGTGATATGCCCGGCAATCTGGCTTGCCTCCTCAAACACCACATCCCCGACGAGACGGCTCTTGCCCTCCGGGGTCTGCACACGGGTGATGCCCACATCAATGACCGTGGCACCGGGTTTGATCCAGCTTCCCTTCACCAGCCCCGCCTTGCCGGTAGCCACGACGAGAATATCCGCCTCCCGGGCCAATGCCTCGATATTGCGGGTATGGATGTGCGCCACCGTGACCGTACAGTTGGCCCGGAGAAGAAGCTGCGCCATCGGCTTGCCAACCAGATTGGAGGCACCGATGACAACCGCATGCATCCCGGTCATGTCCTCATGGACGGACTGCAACAGCTTGAGACAGCCCAGCGGTGTGCAGGGCACGATGCCATTCTCCATTCCCAGCGCCAGACGGCCCGTATTGACCTCACCCAGACCATCCACGTCCTTGTCAGGATGGATGGCGTTGGTCACGGCAGCAGCATCAATCTGCGGTGGCAGCGGCAGCTGGACGAGAATCCCGTCCACCTTGGGATTGGCATTCAGCTCCTCGATCAGGGCCAGAAGCTCCTCCTGCGAAGTGCTTTCCGGCATCATCTGCATGAAAGACTTCATCCCCGCCCGATGTGTCTGGATCGCCTTGTTCTTGACATACACCTCCGAGGCCGGGTCATTGCCAACCAGAACAACGGCCAGACCGGGCAGCTCATGCCCCTGCTCGACCAGATGTTCAACCTGCTCCCGGATCCCGGCCGTCATGCTGGCGGCCATGGCCTTGCCATCAATCAGTGCCGCCCCGCCATCTGCGTGTACGCTGGATGCTGCCGTCATGCTCAGTAACCCTCTGCCAAACCCGTATTCCCGCCTCTCTATGCCCATTGGACAAGACATGACAAGACCCGATCTTTCCGCTAGAGACTGGAAAACGGAAATGGACAGCCTCTCCAGCCAAAGACGAAGGAACTCACCCCGTGCGTGACGATCTACGCAAGAATTTTGCCAGCGATAATGTGACCCCTGCCTGCCCGGCTGTCATGCAGGCCATCGCTGAAGCCAATACCGGCAATGTTCCTTCCTACGGTCACGACGATCTTTCCCTGGCCCTGAACCAGCGTTTCGGAGATGTCTTCGAGGCAGAAGTTGCCGTTTTCCCCGTCACGACAGGGACGGCGGCCAATTCACTGGCCCTCTCGGCCATGGTGCCACCCTATGGCAGTGTCCTCTGCGACCAGAGCGCCCACATCAACACCGAGGAAGGTGGTGCGCCGGAATTCTTCATGCAGGGGGCCAAGCTGGTCGGCCTTCCCTCTCCAGAGGGACGGATGGACCCGGCCAGTCTGCCCCCCACTCTCCAGCTGAACCGCAGCAAGGGTGTTCTGGCCCCCCCTTTTACGGCCCTCTCCCTGACACAGGCCACGGAATGGGGTACGACCTATTCCTGCGAGACCATTGCCGCCCTGTCGGAAAGTGCCCATGACCACGGGCTGACCGTTCACATGGACGGTGCCCGACTGGGCAATGCCATTGCCCATCTGGAATGCAGCCCCGCCGACACCACCTGGAAGGCGGGCATCGATGTCCTGAGCTTTGGCGGCACCAAGGCAGGAGCCATGGCCGCTGAAGCCATTGTCTTCTTCCTCAATGACCGGACCCGCCCAATGGTGGATACCATGACCCGCCGCATCAAACGGGGAGGGCATCTATGGTCCAAACAGCGGTTTCTCTCAGCCCAGCTTCTGGCCCTGCTGCATGACGGCCTCTGGCTGGGAAACTGCCGCCACGCCAATGCCATGTGCCAGCGTCTGCGCCACGGGCTGTACAAACACCCTGCCGTAAACCTGCCCTTTGCCACGGAGAGCAACGAAATCTTTGCTGTCCTGCCAGAAGCACAGGTAAAGCAGCTCCACTCCGAGGGCTACGCATTCTACACCTACCCCACTCCCCAAGGAGTCCCGGGGCAGCTGGTCCGGTTTGTCACCAGCTTCTACACACGCCCTGAAGATGTGGATGCCCTGCTGGAAAGTCTCATCAGCTGACAGGCCGCCAGACAGCACGACCATGAACCGGAGCCCGGAAGCAGCAGCGCCCTGACAAGCCATCACGGCACTGGGTCGCTGGATTTACGGGAAGTCCAGCCAGAGGGCCACATGGCCATCCATTCTGGTAAATGGTCCCCGCTGCCGGGACTGGAGCAGACCATACGGAAAATCCTGCCCTTCCCGTTACGGAAGAGCAGGATTTGCACGGCAGTCTCAGAAAGACAGCAGAAACCAGGCCGGTATCTTACTGGCTGTCCTCGCCATCTTCATCACCATCCCCCGAACCATCCGGAGAAACGGCCACAAAGAGCTGCTGGCCATCCCGCAGGATCCGCAGCAGCGGAGGCTGATGCTGCCTGAGCGCCTTCTGCACCAGCGCGACCACGGCATGGGGATTGGCTGTCATCTGGTTGCCAACCGCCACGATGATGTCCCCGGGACGGATGCCCGCATGGTCGGCAGGGCTGCCCTGCCCCACATCGGCCACAACACAGCCCTGCACGCTGTCATCCAGCCCCAGCTCCTGACGGATCTTGGGCGTGAGCACGCCAAGAGCCAGCCCGAGCTTGCCAGACGGCGCTTCTGCCGTGCTGCCATCCGTACCGGCCCCTTCCTGCCCGCTGCGGGCCTGATTGCCGACCGTAACGGTCAGGGACACCGTCTTGCCATCCCGCAGCACGGTAAATGTCCCCTTGGAACCCGGCGCCATGGATACGACCTTCACGGCGAGGTCGTGCGCACTGCGGACATCGTGACCATCCAGCGACAGGACCACATCGCCACTCTTCAGCCCGGCCCTGTCTGCCGGTCCCCCCTTGATGAGATTGGCCACCAGCGCCCCATGGGACGGGGCACCGGGATGGTCGCTGCTGACCAGCCCAAGGGCACGGGCCATGGTCGGGGTTATGTCCTGCGTCTCCACACCGATGAAGCCACGCACCACATGGCCAGTGGCCCGCAACTGATCCACCACCGAGCGCACCGTGGCGGACGGAATGGCAAAACCAATCCCGATGGACCCGCCACCATTGGGCGACATGATCATGGAATTGACACCAATCACCTTGCCATCCAGCGTGATGAGCGGGCCACCGGAGTTGCCGTGATTGATGGGCGCATCCACCTGTATGAAGTCGTTATAGGCACCGGAATGGAGGTCACGCCCCAGAGCGGAAATGATGCCCGCCGTCACCGTACCGCCCAGACCGTACGGATTGCCGACGGCCACGACCCACTGCCCCGGCTGCACGTCGTCGGAATTGCCCAGCTCGACATAAGGCAGATGGTCGGCCTTCACACGCAGCAGGGCAATGTCCGTCTTGGCGTCATGACCGATGACCTTTGCTGGCATGGTCGTCCCGTCATCCAGCTTCACGCTGACCTTCGTGGCACCATTGATGACATGATTGTTGGTCACGATGTAGCCATCAGCCGAAATGATGAAACCCGACCCCCGAGCCTCCACCATGCGGTTGGACGGCATACCCGGCATCATCTGGAACGGGAAGGGAAAGGACGGGAACGGGAATGAAAACCCCTGCGGCCCGCCATTCCCTCCGGATGGTCCCCCTTCTTCATCATCAGCGCCCTCGCGGATATGGGCCGTGATGGACACGACTGCCGGTTTGACCTGTTTTACGATCTGCACAAAGTCGGGAATCCCCTGCCCGCCCGACATCTGCGGACGGATGGGAGCATTCTGGGCCACGGCAGGCAGCGGAAGGCTGGCCAGACCCAACACGGGCAGCATGGCCATGCATGCCAGAGACAGACGGGAAGGCGATTTCATCGCAGAGATTTCCTGACGCTAGATGTTAAACTCTTATCAACTGGAACTGTCCTATTAGATAGGAACAGGGCAGGCCGCTCTGCAAGCAAGTGCCACATAAAAGAAATGTAAGGCATGGCCAGCCATGTCCCTCTCCGGCCCTTTCCCAAGGCTCTTGCTGACAGGGCGGCATGATTTTACAACAGGCACCATGCAGACCACATCCCCCCCCATCAGGCAGGGCACATTCTGGCCGGAATTTCTCCGGGGCATGAAGACATCCCTGCCGCTGCTCATCGCCTTCGTGCCGTTCGGCCTCCTGCTGGGCAGCAGAGCCGTACAGAAGGGGTTCTCCATTGTGGAAGTTCCCCTGCTGACGGGCCTCAACTTTGCTGGTGGGTCAGAATTCGCCGCTGTCGGCCTCTGGTCCATTCCCCCTGCCATCCTGCTGCTGGCCGGGGTGACCTTCCTCATCAACAGCCGTCACATTCTCATGGGGGCAACGCTGGCCCCGCATCTGCGCCATCTGCCTCGCTGGAAGATCTTTCTGCTGCTCTTCTTCATGTGTGACGAGGTCTGGGCGCTCACGCTGGCTGACCTGCATGACAGGCCGGGATGCCGCTTCAGCACCGGCTTCTATGGCGGCATCACGGTCTGCCTGTATCTCTGCTGGCTCATTTTCACCTTCATGGGCGGCTATACAGGCAACCTGCTGGGTGACATGACCCGCTATGGCGTGGACATGGCCTTTCCCGCCGTCTTCATCATGCTGCTGAAGGGCATGTGGAAAGGGGCCCGCAATGCCCTGCCATGGTGTGTCAGCCTTGGCGTTGCCGTGCTGGTCTATCACCTGCTACCCGGAGCCTGGTATGTCCCGGCTGGAACGCTGGCCGGAATCATCACGGCCCTGCTGGTGGTGAGGGGCGCATGATCCTCCATCTCCCTGCCCTGCTGGCCATTATCGTCATGGCTCTGGTGACGTACCTGACACGCATCAGCGGCTATCTGCTGCTCGCAGGCCGCTGCCTCTCGCCCCGCATGCAGGCCATCATGGACATCGTGCCCGGCTGCGTGCTGGTAGCCGTCATTGCCCCGGACTTTGCCACAGGCCGCCCGGCGGACATTCTGGGACTGCTCGCCACCATTCTGGCCGCCACACGTTTCTCCCTCCTGCCCACCATGCTCTGCGGAATCATCACGACGGGGCTGCTCCGGGCCGTGCTGGGGTAATCAGTCCCTCTGCCGCAGCACCCGGAAGAAACGCCGAAGCTGCGCTCCGGCCTCACGTTCCCGCACACCACTGATGATCTCCCCGGGCCGGTGCAGGCAGCCCGGCCGGGCAAAAAGACGGGGCCCATGGTCCACCCCACCCCCCTTGGGGTCGTAAGCGCCATAGATCACGCGACTGAGCCGGAAATGGGTGATGGCCGCAGCACACATCGGGCAGGGTTCCAGCGTCACGACCAGCGTGCAGCCTTCCAGCCGGGCCGTGCCACAATGGCGTGCTGCCTGCCTCATGGCCAGCAGCTCGGCATGAGCGCTGGCATCGTGATGATCCTCGACATGGTTGCGGGCCATGGCCAGAACATGCCCCTGCCCATCCAGCACTACGGCCCCGACAGGCACCTCCCCCATGCGGGCAGCCTCATCCGCCAGGGCCAGGGCCTGCTGCATGGCCTGCTGTGTTGTCATGACGGCGGGAAAAGACATGCACACGCACCCCTGATACTGGAAAACCAACCACAAAATCCCTCCCTGACTGCTTTATAGAGCCGTAAATGGATTGCCAAGGAAAGGCCGGACACTGTATGTCCGCAGGTTATGAAAGATGTTGCATCCCCTTCCTCCGAAACACAGCGTGGTGAACGCATTGCCAAGGCTCTGGCCCGCCGCGGGGTGGCCAGCCGCCGTGACATCGAACGGATGATAGGGGAAGGCCGCATCACCCTTGGTGGCAGCCCGGTCACCCATCCAGCCACTTTCATCCAGCCGGGTGATGTTGTCTGCGTGGATGGCAAGCCCGTGGACCCACCCCAGCGGACCCGCCTCTGGCGCTATCACAAGCCCGCCGGGCTGGTCACGACCCATCACGACCCGGAAGAACGCCGCACGGTTTTCGACTCCCTGCCCGCCGCCATGCCCCGTGTTGTCAGCGTGGGACGGCTGGACCTGAACTCCGAGGGACTGCTGCTGCTGACCAATGATGGCGGCCTGGCCCGTGAGCTGGAACTACCCTCCCGCCAGTGGATCCGCCGTTACCGTGTCCGTGTTTTCGGTCTTGTGGATGAACGGCGGCTGAAAGAGCTTGCAAAAGGCTGTGTGCTGGATGGTGTGCAGTATGGTCCCATCGAGGCAACGCTGGATTCCTCCAAAGGGGACAATTCATGGCTGACCGTCAGCCTGCGGGAGGGCAAGAACCGCGAAATCCGCAAGGTCATGATGGGCATGAACCTCCATGTCAGCCGCCTCATCCGCCTCTCCTACGGCCCCTTCAGCCTTGGCACTCTCAAACCCCATGAGCTGGAAGAGGTCTCGCACAAGACCCTGCTGGAGCAGATTCCGGGCCTGAAGTCCGGCAGGACCGGCAGGACACGGTCCTGACACCATGAGGATCATTGCCGGTACAGCCCGCAACCGTCGCCTTCAGGTCCCCGCAGGGATGACCACCCGCCCGACAGCCCAGCGCGCCCGGCAGACCCTCTTTGACATGCTCATGCATGCTCCCTGGTTTGGCCGGGATGAGCTGGAAAAAGCGCTGGTACTGGATGCCTTCGCCGGTACGGGTGCCCTGGGGCTGGAGGCCCTCTCCCGTGGGGCACGGTTTGCCACCTTCATGGAAGGAAGCCGTCCCGGCATTGCCGCCCTCCAGGCCAATCTCCGCAGCTGCGGCATGGCGGACCGTGCCCGCCTGCGCCATTGTGACGTAACCCATCCCCCCAAGGCGCCTCAGCCTCATACGCTCATTTTTCTCGACCCTCCCTATCACAAAGGGCTGGTGCAGAAGGGCCTGCGCACATTGTGGCGTGCAGGCTGGGTGGCTGACGGAGCCCTGATTGTTGCAGAAACGGAAACCACACCCCTCCAGAATGATGGCCGGGACCCTGGAGAGCCCTTCCAGCCCTTCCATGCCCATCTCCTGCCCAGCCTTGCGGCTCCCCCGCCAGAACTGCTGGCACAGCGCAGTTTCGGCGCTGCCACGCTGCATGTCTGGCGCCATGATGGCAGTGTCAAAGGCAGCCGCCCTGTGCCCTGATCCGGGCGAACGGGTGGTTCCGCTTTCCAGAATCAGTCCGGACAGGCTATATTGCGGACCGATCATGCCTTCCTGACCCGCCAGAGGATCTGCCCCTGTGCTTTCCCGCTTTCGCCTTCCCGCCAAGCTGCGTGCCATCCTGCCTGCCTCACGGCGCAGCCATGCCAGCACCGTTGACCCATTTCCCGGGCATGACATGGCGGACGACACCCTGGACATTCCCGCATGGCATGACTCCCCCTTTTCCCGCATCCTCTCGGCACGGATGATGGAAATACTGGCTGTCATTCTCCTCATCATGGCACTGGCGATTGCGGCTTCCCTTTTCAGCTTCAACCCGCATGATCCCTCCTTCAACACCGCCACAGGCACTGAACCGACCAATCTGCTCGGACGTTTCGGAGCCACCATTGCCGATGGGCTGATGCAGCTGCTCGGCCTGGCAGGCATTGTCCCTGTCCTCGTCCTGCTGGCATGGACGTGGCAGCTCCTGCGCCATCACCATCTTGGCCTGCCTCTGCTCCGCCTCGTAGCTGCGGCACTGTTCTGTCCGGCCGCCGCAATGACGATCGGCCTGTTACAGCTGACCGTTCCCGGGCTGGGCATTGCCTGGCCTACCAGCAGCGGGCTGGGAGGGGAAACCGGCGTTTTCTTTGCCCAGAAGCTATTGAATCTTGTCTCGGGTGAAACTGGCAGCATGGGGGGCATTCTCTCCATCCTGATCAGCCTTGCCATACTGGCCGTCTTCTGTCCCCTGTCCATGGGGCTGCAGGGGCGGGAGTGGCGCTCCGTTGGCCGCGGCCTCAGCGCCCTGGTGCGCCTCCCTGTCAGGGCCCTGCTCCGCTCCCGCAGAGCAACCCCCGAGGCAGAACGGCAGGTCGCTTATCCTTCAGGCTCTGGCGGTCCCATCCGCCATGGACGCCCGGCCATGGGAAATGCCCCTCTTCCATCCGGTTTCATCATGCGCAACCTCAGCCGACAGGCAGAGCGGACAGCACCAGCCCCCACCGGCACCACGCCATGGTCCCCCATGCAGCAGGGGGCGGCCCCCTGGCAGAAGCCCTCTTCCGCCCAGACACAACCCCCTCCCCGGCCTGACCCGGTCCCTGTCCAGGAAGAAGACGCCCTTCAGGCCACACAGCCGGAAGACGAAGCCGACAATCCCTATGCCCGTATGCTGGCCCATATCCGCCACGACCCCGGGCGGACAAGCACGGTCCAGCGCCGCCATGCGGAAGAGACCCATGACGACATCTCTGGCGCCCCCCTGGATATCCAGCCACAGGAACTTTCCGGTCCGGCACAGCAGCCCGGCTTCCTGAAGCGCTTCATGGCCGCTACCAGCCCGGCGGCGGGCGCCGGGTCGGGCTCTTCCGGCATGGTGGAAGAAACAGCCTACAATGCTGCTCCCACCATGCAGGCAGCTACGGATCATGCAGTCGGCATGAACGGGGCTCCGGCCCATGAAGGCTCCATGCAACCGGGCGGGGCATCTGTCATGCCACCACGCCCTGTTCCGCCACCACCCGGTATGGCTCCGGGACCACTGCCCGGCATGACAGCCCCTTCCGCTTGGCTGCCACCTTCCATTGGCCTGCTCAACCCGCTGCCAGACCAGAACGAAACTGGTCCTTCCGAAGAGGCTCTCCAGGCCAATGCCCAGATGCTGGAAAAAGTGCTGGATGATTACGGCGTACAGGGAACCATTACCGATTACCGGGCCGGGCCAGTCGTCACACTCTATGAGCTGGAGCCAGCCCCTGGCGTGCGCTCCTCCCGGGTGATCGGACTGGCTGATGACATCGCCCGCACCCTTGCCGTACTGAGCGTCCGCATCGCCACAGTGCCGGGCCGGAATGTCATCGGGATTGAGGTCCCCAACAAGACCCGTGAGACAGTCTATTTCCCTGAGCTTCTGCTCTCAACGGCCTGGAAAGAAAACCGCAGCAAGCTGCCACTGGCCCTTGGCAAGGACATTGCCGGGGAGCCCATCATGGCCGATCTGGCACGGATGCCGCATCTGCTCGTGGCCGGAACGACCGGGTCCGGCAAGTCAGTCGGGATCAACGCCATGATCCTCTCGCTGCTCTACCGGCTCAGCCCGGAAGACTGCCGCCTCATCATGATCGACCCGAAGATTCTGGAGTTGTCCATCTATGACGGCATCCCGCATCTGATGACCCCGGTGGTGACCGAACCACCCAAGGCTGTCAGTGCTCTGAAATGGGCCGTACAGGAAATGGACCGCCGTTATCGCCTGATGGCGGATCATGGTGTGCGGAATATCAGCAGTTACAATGACCGGATACGCCACCTGAAAGCCTCCGGTGAAACACCTACCCGCCGCATCCAGACAGGCTACGACCCGGAAACGGGCCGCCCCGTTTTTGACGAACATCGCCTGCCATTGGAACACCTCCCCTACATCGTCATCGTCATTGATGAGATGGCTGACCTGATGATGGTGGCCGGTAAAGAGATTGAAGCTTCCGTGCTGCGTCTGGCCCAGAAAGCCCGTGCCGCTGGCGTGCATGTCATCATGGCCACGCAGCGTCCTTCTGTTGATGTGATCACCGGAACGATCAAGGCCAACTTCCCAACCCGCATTTCCTTCCAGGTCACCAACAAATACGACAGCCGCACCATTCTGGGTGAGCAGGGGGCCGAACAGCTTCTTGGCCGGGGTGACATGCTCTTCATGCAGGGTGGTGCCCGCATCACCCGTGTGCATGGGCCGTTCATCAGTGATGAAGAGGTCGAAGCCGTGGTGGCCGACCTGCGCTCCAAAGGCTCTCCTGTCTACAACACCGAGGTGCTGGCTGACGAACAGGAAGAGGAAGATGCATCCTCCAGCGGTAAAGGGGGCGGCAAAGGTTCTGATGAAGATCAGGACAGTGCCCTTTATGAACAGGCAACGGAACTTGTCGTCCGGGCCCAGAGGGCATCCACCAGCTTCGTGCAGCGCCATCTCCGCATAGGCTATAACAGGGCTGCCAACATCATCGACCAGATGGAGAGAGAAGGTATCATCAGCGCTGCCAACCATGTGGGAAAACGGGATGTTCTGGCAACAAAGGCCTCTCTGGGGCTGGACCGGCACGATCCTGATGACGAGGACTGACCCATGGCGCCCCCTCCCCTCTTCCAGCCCGGAAAGGAGCTGCCCCTCCTCTGGGAGGACCGTCATTTTGTCGTCATCAACAAGCCGGCAGGACTTGCCGCCCATCCCGGCCCCAAAGTCCAGGACAGTGTCGAGAGCCGTCTGCTCCCCCAGAAGCGGGGCGGCCCGTGGCTGGTCCACCGGCTGGATGCTGATACGGCAGGGTGCCTTCTCATAGCCCGACGCAAATCAGCCCTTGTTGCTGCGCAGAAGGCCTTTGCCACACATGAAACCATCAAACGGTACTGGGCACTGGTTGAAGGACATCCCACCAGACAGCAGGGCACTCTCACAACCCTGCTGCGACGTGTTTCCTCAATCCGGCAGGGATGGAAAATGGTCTCCGACCCCATGCCCGAAACAGTACACCCTTCCCAGACTGACCAGGGCCATCTGGCCCGGACGTCATGGTGTGTTCTGGCCAGTGACGGAACATCCAGCCTGCTGGAGCTGACCCTCCATACAGGACGGACCCACCAAGCCCGTGTCCATTGCGCCGCACTGGGCACACCCATCATCGGGGATGGTCTTTATGGCAGCCGCCATGATGCAGGCCGGATGCGTCTGCTCGCCCGCTCCCTGGAAGTGCCCGTCAGACTGGTCTCTCCACCGGAAACGGACAGAACCGTCCCCCAGATCGCCAGCTCATGCCGCATAAAGGCCACAGCAGGAGACGTGGAACTGGAGCGGTTCCTCCAGGCCCACGCCATCCCAGCCAGACCGTAATATCCTCAGGCAGAATGGAACAGATCAGCTTCCAGCTGGTCCGGGTTATCCCTGTAACGCTCGGGGTCCGTCTGTTCCGTAATGGCAAAATAGGCCCCGTTCTTTATGAAATCCATATAGTTGCGGCCTGATTTCAGATAATGGAAAACGCACCAGAGCAGATTGCAGTTCTTTTCCAGAATGGGAAATACCCGCTCTTTCTCATGATAGGGGATATCCATTTCCGGGACGAAAGCATGATATGTATCCGCATTGAGCGGCATGTAATCGTACCCGTCCACCCCATTGTTCTTGAACTCGTCAGACGCCAGGAGATGGATCAGCTGAAAATAGATACCTCCACCCTCCTCAAGATAAAACAGGACCCTGTCCCGGAATACCGGGTCTTCATCCACAAACATGGACTCCAAGGAGTTATGCACGATGGTGGCCAATATCGGGAAATAGACGGCCATGTCGACGTTATATTTTGAACAGATGTAGTACCAGCGGTCTTTCCGTGAGTAGAAATCCGTGAAGGTGGCGGCAAACCCCCTCATGACATCGCTTATGAACCGGTTGGCCCCCTGGATGCGCTGATGGATCTCCTGGCCAGCACGTTCTGCGAGGATCAGCTCTGTCAGGATCGTATTCTGCATGCCAATCAGGTCAAATCCATTGGAATAGTAGGGGTCCCATATTCCGTAGGCATCCCCCACCAGAGCCCAGCGCTCATCACTCACCCAATAATCAGACTGGGTAGCAAACCGCCTCAAGATCCTGAAGTCCATGATGGGAAACTGTTCCTCATCAAGATAATCCATCAGGACCCGGACATTGTCTCTCAACCAGAGCTTTGTCTTCTCCCATGTGGCGAGATCCTGGAACTCGTACATGTTCTCATCAAAAATGATGCCGACACTTGTCACGTTCTCGGAAAGACGCAGGATCCATACCCAGTACCCTACACCTTCCAGATGAATGGAGCTCCATGACCGATTCTCCGTCGTGAAAGGGTTGTCGCTGGTCAGTGGCAGAAAATCATCCACATTGACACCACCCCCAACCCGGAACCAGACAGACGAATGGTTGAGTGGCAACCTGTGTGTGAGGTCGAATTTACGGGCCAGCAGCTTCTTCAGCCCGGCAGCATCAACAAGCCAGTGCGCTTTCAACGTTCTGGAACTTTTATCATTCCTGTCCAGAACATGAACGTGCTTTTCACCATCAACCGTTTCGAAATCAAGATATTTATGGTTCAGGTAAAAATCCACCTTGTCTTTGACAAGGTCAAAAAGATCATTCTCAAGCTTCCCACGCTCGAAATGAAAGGCATGGTTGGGAGTGAAATTATTGTAACCCATTTCCTGATAGGATGATTCATTGATCTTGAAAAAACGCATTCCCAGCTTCCGCGGGTAACGCTCCTTCATGAATTCCTTCAGCCCGAGCATCTGATCAAAATAAACAGCCCCTATTTCATTGAAGGACTCACCGACCTTGTCTGATATGTCATCGAGGGGAAAGGAAGAATCATGCACAATGGCAATGCGCAGGTCACTGGACTTTTTCCTGAGCTGATAGGCCAGTGTCAGTCCAGCAAATCCCGCACCAATAATAAGGACGTCATACATCACAACTCACCCTGTACTCCACACATGACGCAACTGCCAGCTTCTGGAACCTGACAATCAGATACACTGGGCCGTCCCGATCCGTTCATCCCACATTGTCATATGGGACGGCTTCCTTCACCGGATTGCTCCCACGACCAGTATCACCGTGGAAAGCCATATCAGGCAAGTCATTTTGTTAATTAAAAATAAACCATTCCCACAGAGGGAATCTGATCCCCTGAACAGGCATGAACCTCACACGGGGTCCATCAGCATCCGTGTCACGGCCTTCTTGAAAGGGGCCAGACGGTTGGCCAGCATAAGTCCGGCCCGGCGGGCCAGAGGGAATGGTCCATCATCCCGGGTGTAGGCCACAGCAATGGCATTGGTCGCCGTAAAGAGCGGGAAAGTTGCCTTGCGATGTCGCCGCTCAAAACGCTGGAGCGACGCCGCATCACCCGGGTCCCCAGGTCCAGCGCTCAACTCCTGCACCAGTGTTTCCTGCCCCCGGATGCCGAAATTGAAACCATGTGCCGTAATGGGGTGCATACCCACGGCAGCATCACCAATCAGGGCCACACGGGGAGCCTGAAAGCGATGGGCATAGACGGCCTTGAGCGGGTAGGTGATACGGTCGCTCATCACCCGCAGGAGGCCGAGCCGTTCATCCGTCCGACGGGTGATCTCGGCATTGAAATCATCCGGGGCCGCTACACGAAGTCGGGCAATATCATCCGGCGGCAGGGTCAGCACCAGAGACGAAATATCGCCCATACCCCCATCCGGGGCGACCGGCAGGAGGGCGATCGTCTGGCGTTCATCAAACCATTGCAGGGCCGTATTGTCATGCGGTGTAAGGTGCCGCATCCGGCAGACAAGGATGCTCATGCCGAAATCATGCACGATGGCCCCGATCCCGGCCAGCTCCCGTATCTGGGAGAAGCGGCCATCCGCCCCGACCAGAAGACGGGCCTGCATGGCCCGCCCATCCGACAGCCGGACCTGCACGGCATCCCGCCCGGTCTGATACCCTGTCACGCCTGTCTGGCAGAGCAGGGTGATGCCCTCTGTCCGGCTCACGACACGATGAAGGGCACGACGGATGAGATGATTGGCCACCAGAAAGCCCAGCGGTTCCCCTTCTGGCCCCGCATCGGACGAGGCAGCCCCTCCCCCATCCGGCGCATGGAAAATGAGAGGAGGGCCGCCCAGACTGCCACTCTCTACCCGGGCGACATCAAGGGGGCAGATGGCCTCTGCCGGAATCTCGTCCCAAACGCCATGCTGTTTCAGCCAATGCACGGTATGGTGGGTCAGGGCAATTTCCCGCCCATCGAAGGACGGAGCCTCCAGCACGCTGCAGGGAGCTTTTTCCACCACGCTCACCTGCCAGCCTTCCCGGGCAAAAGACAGGGCGGCCGCCAGACCGGCAGGACCACCACCGGCGATCACCACATCACAGGCGGAACCCCCCTTCTGCTCTGGCCCCTCTGCCTGATGATCATTACCATGTCGTGTCATGATGCAGCCCCTGTCCCCCAGTTCTCCCTGGTCACGGCTTTAACCTACCAGGCATGCCCCGGCAAGCAGCCCGTCCCCGTCCTCAGCGTTGCCTGCCATCCGCACCGAATGTGACAGGTGTCTGCCCATCCCAGAAAGCCACATGATCACCCACATCCGGGCGGCCATGGGCCCGTTCCGGCTTTTCTGGCGTACCGACAAGCAGGAACCCCGCAAGCCGGTGCGGGGCCTCCAGCCCCAGCTGGCTGAGCAGGGACCGGTCCTCACAGAACCTCCCGCTGATCCATACCCCTCCGAATCCTTCCATGTGCAGGGCATTGAGGACATTCATGGCCCCGGCGGCCACAGCCATTTCCTGCTCCATGACGGGAACCTTGTGCTCCGGCCGGAGATGCATCCCCAGTGCAATGACCATCGGCGTCTCGGAAAAACGCCTGCGCCGCTTCTCACGCTTCTTCTCCGGGGCATCAGGCTCCTGCCGGGCCACGGCGGCAACAACATGTCCGGCAAAGGCCGGGCGGGCATCGCCAGCAATCACCACATACCGCCACGGGCAGAGATGCCCATGATCCGGAGCCCTCAGCCCGGCGGAGAGGATGCGGGCCAGCACCTCCCCCTGCGGAGCCGGAGCGACCAGATCGCCTGTCGAGGAACGCTCCAGCAACACATCAAGCGGGGAAACGGATGAAGCCTGCGCCATGATGACGGCTCTCCTGAAAATCTTGTCATGGTCTGTTAACTGGACAGTCTCACCCACAGCGTCACAATAAGCAAGTTTGGAAAGCAGCCCATATTGGTATAGCAGAAAGACATGACGACTCAGACATCACGAACCGCCACATTGAATCGCCAGACAGGCGAGACCGACATCACCCTTTCCCTCGCCATTGACGGACACGGGAAGAACAGCATCCAGACAGGCATCGGCTTCTTCGACCACATGCTGGATGCCCTGGCCCGGCATGGCGGGCTGGACCTCACCGTACAGGTGAAAGGCGACCTCCATATTGATGACCACCACACCATCGAGGATGTGGGCATCACGCTGGGAGAGGCCCTCCACAAGGCCATCGGCGACAAGCGGGGCATCGAACGTTTCGGCTCTGCCCTTGTCCCTCTGGATGAAGCGCTCTGTGAAGCGGTCGTGGACATTTCAGGCCGTCCCTTCCTGGCCTGGAACATCACCTTCCCCCGTGAGATGATCGGCGCCATGGCCACGGAAATGGTGGAAGAGTTTTTCCGTGCTCTCTGCATGTCCGCCCGCATCACCGTGCACATGAATGGCCGTGCCGGAACCAATGCCCACCACATTGCCGAAAGTGCCTTCAAATCCTTCGCCCGGGCCCTGCGCATGGCGCTCTCCCGCGACCCCCGCAGCGCCGGGCAGATTCCATCCACCAAAGGGGTGCTGTAAGGCTCCCTCACGGTTTTTCCTTGATTTGTCTCCCCCACCTGCCTGAAACAGGACCGGGCAGCTTGCAGTATGGAGAGTGTTCATGCGTGTTGTTGTAATCGACTACAATGGCGGCAACCTGGCTTCTGCTGCACAGGCAGCACGAAGGGCCGCAGCCCTGCGAGGGCTGGAAGCCGACATCGCCATCTCCCGCAACGAGGCTGACATCCTTGCTGCCGACCGTCTCATCCTGCCTGGCCAGGGTGCCTTTGCCGACTGTGCGAAAGGGCTGGACGAGGGCGCTCTCCGCCCCCTGCTGGAAAAGGCAACAGCAGAAGGCACGCCCTTTCTCGGCATATGCGTGGGGATGCAGCTCATGGCCCAGTACGGGCTGGAACATGGCCGCACGGAAGGGCTGGGCTGGATTGATGGCCACATCGCTCCCATGGATGACAGTACCCGACAGGGATTCCGGCTGCCGCACATGGGGTGGAACACTCTCTCTTTCACACCCGGTGCCCATCCGCTGACAGAAGGGCTTGAGCCGGGAAATCACGGCTATTTTGTCCATTCCTATGCCCTGGTGGACGCCCGGGCAGAAGAAACCATCGCCACGGCGGATTACGGCATGACCATTCCGGCCATCGTGGCCAGGGGCAACCGCTGCGGCACACAGTTCCACGTGGAAAAAAGCCAGGATGTAGGTCTGACCATCCTGGGCAATTTCCTGACATGGCAGCCTGGCTGATGCAGGGACGGCCATGGAACCAGCCTCCAGACAGTTACCGGGCCGAACGGCTGGGCCACACCATCAGCGAGGATGACCTCGAAAGCCTGATGGAAAGCACCGTGGCCGCCATTCTGGCCGAGGGCGTGTTCGACTGGCACACGCCCCCTGAAAGTGCCGTCCTGAGGCGTTTCTTCGAGGGCCTCCTGCTGGTACCGGACCGGGACGTCTTCATCGTCCGGGCACCGGATGGCAGCATCTGCGGGGCGGCTGTTCTCGCTCATGCCACGTCCCGGTCCGAAATATACGGTGCCAGCGCCACCATCACCGCCTTTTTCATCGTTCCTTACGAGCGGGGGAAAGGTCTGGGCGCCCTCCTCATGGAGGCCATCATCAACAGGGCAATGACCCGGGGCGCCAAGGTACTGGACTGCCGTGTGCGTGAAACACTGCACGACGCCATAACCCTGCTCACCTCATTCAACTTCACCCACTGGGGCACACACCCCTATTTTGCACGAATCGGAGACCGGACAGTGCGCGGACTATTCTTCTCAAAACTCCTCGTCCCTGAAGAAAGAGCCATGCAGTGGCAGCCTGCCGGCACACCGCTCTCCGTGCCACACCATGGCCCCGCACCGGGCGGAACCCTCCGCAAACCGTTGACCCTCTACCCGGCCATCGACCTCAAGGGCGGGGCCTGTGTCCGCCTGCGACAGGGGGACATGAATGCTGCCACCCATTATTCCGACAATCCTCCTGCCCAGGCCAAGCTGTTCGAACAGGCCGGGTGCCGCCACCTCCACATTGTCGATCTGGACGGCGCCTTTGCGGGCCGGTCGGCCAATGTGAAGGCTGTGGAGGACATCATCGCCACCACATCTCTTCCTGTCCAGCTCGGCGGAGGGCTGCGGGACATGAAAGCCATTGAACGCTGGCTGGAAGCCGGTGTCAGCCGGGTCATCCTTGGTTCCGCCGCCGTGAAAGACCCCGGCCTTGTCCGGCAGGCCGCCCGTGCCTGGCCGGGCCGCGTGATCGCCGGGATCGACGCCCGGCAGGGCCGTGTTGCCACCGAAGGCTGGGCCGAAGTCTCCGAGCTGACCACCACCGACCTCGCCCGCCGGATGGAAGAGGCAGGCGTCGCCGGAATCATCTTCACCGAGATCACCCGGGACGGCATGCTGGAAGGTCTGGACATTGATCAGACGGTCGAGCTGGCCCGCCATGTCTCCATCCCCGTCATCGCCAGCGGCGGCGTGGGCACGCTGGACCATCTCCGGGCCTTGCGACAGGCGGCCGATGAAACACCCGGCATCACCGGCGTGATCGTGGGGCGCGCCCTGTATGATGGCCGCATCAATCTGCCGGAAGCCCTGTCCGTACTGGAGGGATCATGCTGAAACTACGTGTCATCCCCTGTCTCGACGTCCATGACGGGCGGGTCGTCAAAGGGGTCAATTTCGTCTCCCTGCGGGACGCCGGAGACCCGGTGGAACAGGCCCGCCTCTATGATGCCGCCGGAGCGGACGAGCTGACCTTTCTGGACATCACGGCCAGCTCGGACAATCGGGACACCATTCTTGACGTTGTCGAACGTACCGCCGCCGAAGTCCGCCTGCCCCTCACCGTTGGTGGTGGCGTGCGACGCTGTGCGGACATCCGCAGACTTCTGCTGAGCGGTGCCGACAAGTGTGCCATCAACTCCGCCGCCATCCGCACGCCAGAGCTCATCAATGAAGCAGCGGAACGGTTTGGCAGCCAGTGCATCGTCGTGGCGATAGATGCCCGCTCCGATGGCCATGGCGGGTGGGAGGTCTACGCCAAGGGCGGACGGGAACCAACCGGACTGGATGCCGTCGCCTGGGCCGAGCAGATGGCCACACGGGGAGCCGGAGAAATCCTGCTCACCAGCATGGACCGTGACGGTACACGGTCCGGCTTTGACCTTGATCTGCTGGGAACCATCTGCAAACGTGTTTCCGTTCCCGTCATCGCCTCCGGTGGTGTGGGGGAACTGGCCCATTTCGTGGAAGGAGCCCGGGCGGGTGCCAGCGGTCTGCTGGCCGCCAGCGTGTTCCATTTCGGCCAGTTCAGGATCGGTGAAGTCAAACAGGCCCTGCACGATGCCCGGCTGCCCGTCAGGCTGGGCCGCTAGGGACTGGCATGACAAAGGACAGAAAACATATGGCCCAGAATAATACCCCCTCCCGTGAGACAGGCCGCAAAGAGGTTCTGGAACGACTTTACCATACGGTTCTGGCCCGCAAGGGAGCCTCACCATCCGTCAGCCATTCGGCCCGTCTCATGGCTCGGGGGCGGAGCAAGATTGCCCAGAAATTTGGCGAAGAAGCCGTCGAATGTGTCATCGAGGCCATCAAGGGCGACAGGCAGGGCCTCATCAGCGAAAGTGCGGATGTCCTCTATCATCTGATCGTGATGTGGGTTGATGCGGGCATTGATCCGGCGGATGTCTGGGCCGAGCTGGAACGCCGTGAAGGCACGAGCGGCATCGAGGAAAAAGCCTCCCGGCCGAAACCGGCCTTCTGAAGGCACGGCTCATAGGTGGGTTGCCTCCCCCTCCCTTGACTTCCCCCCACCTCACTCCCCAATCATGGAGGAAGAGGAGGAACCCATCTTATGCCGACCGCTACCCCCGCTTACGATCCCAACAATGTCTTCGCCAAGATACTGCGGGGAGAGATTCCCGCTGAACGTGTCTGCGACAGCAAACATTCTTTCGCTTTCTACGACATCTCTCCCCTCGCCCCGATCCATGTTCTGGTGATCCCCCGTGGCGCCTACACGGACCTGCACGACTTCATCTCCCGTGCCAGCGATGAAGAGATTCTGGATTTCTGGAAACTGGTGGACAAAATTTCCGCCGAGCAGTCCCTCATCCCCAGCGGGTTCCGCCTCATCAGCAATGTGGGTCGCGACAGTGGACAGGAAGTGCCGCACTTCCACGTCCATCTTCTGGGTGGGCGACCGCTCGGCCCCATCCTGGCGGCTGACCAGTAACGGCACCGCCCCATCCGGGAAAGCCGCCTCTGGGCGGCTTCCCCCCCTTTCGGGACTGGTTGGAAAACCTTTTTTTACAAAAGGTATCTTTCCCTCTTGCACTTCCCCGCCGTTCCCTCTAGAGAGAGCTCACGCCTTTAGTCCCGTTCGTCTAGAGGCCTAGGACACCGCCCTCTCACGGCGGCAACACGGGTTCGAATCCCGTACGGGACGCCAGACATTTCGTGAAAACTCTGAACAATCTGGCCTGACAGGCATCTCTTGGACATCATCCTGACGTACCATTCTTCCCCTTGGTGGGCAGACACGGAGTGCGCCTGCCCACCCGGTTTCAGAACGAGACCTTACTGCATCTCGCCCAGAGCCTCGGCCATGACGGGAGCATCATAACGGGGTGCGGCGACCTCCAGATAGGTACCCTGCCCCGGCCTGACAGCGTCCAGAGCCTGACGCAGAGCCTTGGGTGTGCTGATGCGCTCGCACTGCCAGTCCTTGCCGCCGAACCCACGGGCCAGAGCCGTGTAATCCCAGCTGGCAATGTCATTGTAATAACGTTCCCCGTCATCACAGAGCAGACGCTCGATCAGATAGCCATCATTGTTCAGGACAAGGATGAGCGGATGACAGTCAAAACGGGCAAACTCACCGAGAGCCTGTACCGTCAGCTGATGTGACCCTTCACCGGTCAGCAGGATGATCCGCTTGTGAGGGGCTGCGATGGCCATGCCGAACGCCGCCGGCGTGGCCCAGCCGATGGACCCCCACAGGCTCTGCTCCTCATAGTCGACCCCTTCAGGCAGACGGATGAAGCCCATGCCCATGGCGACCGTCCCCGTCTCACTCACGACGATATCCCCAGCCCGGAGATGATCCCGTATGGCGGCATAGAAGGTATGGGTTCTGATCACCCCATCATCCCCTTCGTCAGCCTGCCGAGGGGGCAGTTCCATCCCCAGATAGCCGGGACCGGCGGGGCAGGATACGGTATCGGCCAGATCGGCCAAGGCTTCGATCACATCGGCCAGATCAACGGCATGAACGGCACCATCACCAAAGCGCACCTCATGCGCCATGACACTGATGATGCGCTCCGGGTCCAGCTTCTGGGTGAAAAGCCCGGTGTTGAAATCCGTCATTTCAGCACCCAGCGTCAGGACGAGATCGGCCTGCTCCACAAAGTCGGCGACATCTTCCTGCACGAGATGCCCGCCATACATCCCCACAAACCCTTCAGCCTGTTCATCCACCACGCCCTTGTCCATGAACATGGTGGCATGGGGCAGACCGGACCGGCTGAGGAACCGTCTCATCGCCTCCCGGCAGCCAAACCGGGCCGTCAGGATACCCGGCAGGACACAGGGAGACGTGCTGCGCTCCAGCTCGGCCATGATGCGCCGTGCCACGATGGCGGCCTGTTTCCCGCTCCGCACTTCCGGAAGGGACATGTCACCATCAGGCATGACCACATCATCATGAGCTGCATCGAACGGGATGCCAATATAGACCGGCCGCCGCTCCCGGCGCAGCGTGGCCAGAACACGTTCCAGCTCCTGCACGCAGTTCTGGCCATCCAGAATGGTACGGGCACAAACGACATGACCGGCAGCATCATAAAAGGCCGTGGTCTGCCCGTTGCCCAGGGTATGATGCACAAGCCGCTTTTCATCCAGCACGGCCCGCTTGGGCAGGCCAACCAGATGGATGACCGGCAGATGCTCCGCATATGCCCCGGCAACGCCGTTCATGGCACTCAGCTCGCCAACGCCATAGGTCGTGTTCAGGGCCGCAATCCCCCGTATGCGGGCGTAGCCATCGGCCGCATAAGCGGCATTCAGTTCGTTGGAGCACCCAATCCAGCGCATGTCCGCCCTGGCCGTGATGGCGTCATTGATCGGGAAGGCATAGTCACCCGGGACACCGAAGACATGCTCCACACCCAGCCGGGAGAGCTGGTCCAGAAGATAATCGACAACCTTTGCCATCGTACGTTCCTTTCATCATTGGCACGTCAGTCCGTGCCTCTGAGGAAAGCCTATCCAGCCCATCTTCAATATGATAATATTATATTTCTATACAGACTATAGCCTTTTCCCTATGCCATACCCCCAACTGACTCTCCGGGAACTCCACTACTTCATGGCTGTTGCCACACAGGGCAGCTTCAGCCGTGCGAGTGACCAGCTGCACATCAGCCAGCCTTCCCTGAGCATGGGCATACGCTCTCTGGAAAACAAACTGGACGTCCGCCTTTTCGAGCGGTCCCACAAGACCATCACCCTGACGGAAAAGGGCAAGACCTTCTTTCTTCATGCTGAACGTCTACTTGAGGCCGAACAGAATCTTCACCGGGCGATGGCGGATGATTCAGGCCCCCTGAAGGGGACGGTCCATCTGGCACTCCCACCCATATTGGGGGCGATCTATTTCCGTCCCATCATCCGGCAGTTCTGCAGCCTCTATCCCGATGTCGTGCTGAACATCGAGGAACATCCCTCCGACAGGCTGGTGGCCCAGCTTCTCGGCCATCACACGAACATCGCCGCCCTCATAGGGCCTGTCCAGAACAGGCAGCTACGCACCATCCCCTTTGCAGAGGCAGAACTCTGCCTGCTGATGGCCGACTCACACCGGCTCGCAGGCCGGGAGAGCTGCTCCTTCACGGACATTCTGGATGAGAAGATCGTCCTCATGAATGAGAACTTCAAGATAAACCGTTTCATCTCGGAGGCCTTTGCCAGTCACGGGGCCGCACCCCATGTCACCGGGCGCACGGGTGACACAACCCTCCTGCTGACCATGGTTCAGGCGGGTGTCGGCGTCACCATCATTCCGGCGGCCTTCCACAATCCGGCCCAGAATGACGGGCTGTACTGCTGCCCGTTGCAGGACCCGACCATCCGCATCACCATTTCACTCGCTGTCCGCCGCAACAGCCCCCTGAACAAAGCCGAAGAAGCCTGGTTGCAGACCAGCTTGCCCTGACCCCCTGCCCGAGACGCCTGCAAGCACCAACATGCCCCGGCCTCCATTCGGCTCTCCCCGACACAAGGCCAATTTTCCAACACATGGCTCAGGAAAGCCATGAAAAGACAAACATTCCACTTCCATCACAACCTGCAGTCGACATGGTCTCTGACTGCCTTCTTGCTGGTATCAGAATCCTATCTCTGTAGAATGATGGAGTCTCCGTGAAAAAAACGCACAAAAGAACCCATGAGGCCGAGTGCCGGGTCGCTCTGCTCGATACTCCTTACAAATAACGAAAAATATCCATGGAAAACCATTCATACAGACTTTATGAAGGATAAATATCAAATAAAATTTTTAATTAGTAATGTATATATTCTCTTCAATGCCAATTTTACAAAAACTTCTTCACTACAACCACATATTGCATCCACTATAAAATTACTTATCCCAACAAGTTGTTTGGATTTAACAAAAATGTATCTTGAATTTCTTTAAAGTGTTCCTTAAGCAAGAGTAAACCCAGTCTACTTCAGTCATGATCTGTACGTCCCGTCCGTACATCTCATCAGACGGACAGAGCAGCGTGTGCAACATCTACAGGAAGGTGCGATCACAATGACAGACCTCAACTTTTCGTACGGGAAAACGACATCTGTCACACTGGCCCCCTCAGAACAGGTGCCAGCCTATGGGCGGAAGGCATCTTCTTCCATGAAGGTATCGGCTAGGATTGCGCTGCTTCTGGCAAGCGTATCGTCCTTCTCCATCATCAGCACACCTGCACGTTCGGATGATACGGCACAGTCCCAGCAAGGCGGTACTGTCCGCACCTTTTCCCCTGCTGCTGGAGAGACTGATACAGTCACAGACACCATTACGGATGGTAAAGGAAACACCCCCCTCTCCGTAGAGCAGGCTGGTGCGGGGACGACTGTCCTTTCCGCCGCCAACAGCTATACCGGGGCAACAGACATCACGCAGGGGACGCTGGCTCTCTCCGGCAATGGCAGCATCGCCAATTCCAGCGGTGTCACCGTGGGCAAGAACACCACGTTCGACATCAGCGGGAGCAGCTCCAACGTCACGGTGCAGGACCTGTCCGGTGCAGGCCATGTCACTCTCGGCCAGAACGGACTCACCCTCTCATCAGCCAAGGCTGGCAGCCCCTATGACGGCGTCATCTCCGGGACGGGCGGCCTGACCGTTGACGGTGGGTCCAAGACCCTGACAAATGCCCAGACCTACAGCGGTGATACCAGCATCAACAACGGGGCCACCCTTGCCCTGACGGGCAATGGCAACCTCGCCAACACCCGTGTCCAGCTGAACAACCGGGATGTTTCCGGCCCTTCAACCTTTGACATTTCGCAGGCCTCACACCCGGTTGATGTCCAGTCCATCATGTGAGGCAACAATGGCGCTGTCGTCAATCTGGGCAGCAACACGCTCAACATCACCAACAGTGGCTCCAATGATACAAATGGAGCGACCTTCAAGGGGGATGGAGCAACCCTAAATGTTTCGGGTCAGAAACAGGGCTTCAACGGCACCATCACCGGCAATACCAGCCTCGTCACCAATGCCAGTATCGTTGACATGTATGGCAGCAAGCAGTTCGACTACACAGGCAGCACGACCGTCAACAATGGCAGCTCGCTGCATGTGTACGGTGCTGTCATCGGTACGCCGCAGGTCACTGTCAGCAACGGTGGCAAGCTGGATGGCACGGGCACCATCGGTTCCTCAGGCAGCACGACAACAATCGAACAGGGTGGGAGCATCAACCCCGGCACGCCTGCTGCCTACCGGCAGACCCTGTCCATCGGCAATGATCTCACAACCCGGGGCACATCCGATTTCAGCGGTCTCCAGGACAATGGCTCCAGCAGACTTTCCAATGGATCCATCTCTGTCGGTGGCAACCTGGATCTGGGCGGAACAGTCAATGCGGTTGACCTCTCCTCACAGCAGGGCTCCGGTGTCCAGACTCTCTTCCGCTACGCAAAGCAGCTGACAACCAGCAATCCAACCCTGAATGTATATCAGTTCACGGGAGATGAGACTGGCAAGCCCTTCCTGTCGCCAGACACCAAGGGTACGAGCTACCTTCAGACAGGCAACCATCAGGTCAATCTGGTCACGGCCAATGCCGGGGACAATCTGACGTTCTGGAATGGCAGCAAGACAACTGCTGATGGCCAGATACGGGCAGGCGATGGTACCTGGTCCCAGGGGGCAAACAGCGCCACCAACTGGACCACGGCCAACGGCAGCCAGAGTTCCGCCTGGCAGGGCAAGGAATACGCCATTTTTGGCCAGCCTTCCGATGATGCCATCCAACAGAGCAAAAACGCTGCCCAGAACGTGACGGTGGATGGCAATGTCGATGTGGCTGGCATGCAGTTCAGCCAGAATGCCCGCCCGTCCTCCTATTCCGTCATCCCCAAGGATGGAAACAGCTCCATCACACTGTATGGCAACCGCTATACGGACAAGGAGCACCCGGACAAGCTCAACCGGTATTTCTACATCACCGACAGCACAGGCCAGTCTGGCACCCAGACTGATGCTGACATCAAGCAGTACGAGCAGAACAACGGTACCCTGGTCAACAAGTCAGGACTTGTCTCCACAATCCGTGTGGGAGATGGTTCAGGCTATGGTGACACCAACCTTGCCATCATCAAGACACCCATCAAGGATGATCCCAGCAACCCGACGACCCTCGTAAAGACGGATACGGGTACGCTCGTTCTGGACGGCAACAACAGCTACAATGGCGGAACCGTCATCACCAATGGTGTGCTGGAAATCACCTCCGATGCCAGCCTGGGCGCCCAGAACGGCACTCTGGGCATCAGCGGGGGGACGCTGCGGATCGGCCAGGACCTCGCCACCAACGCCAACCGCAATACTGTTCTGGGATATAACGGCGCCACCATTGACCTCAATGGTCATACTTACGACAACAATGGCTCCATCGTTGGTCCCCGGGGGGCCAACATAGCCATCAGGAGCACCACGGACAATTCCGGGCTCAGCACGGCCCTGCAGAATGCTGGCGGCCCCCAGAGCGGCACTGTGCCGGTGCTCAACCTCAATGCCGACAACACCTATCTGGGCAGGACGGACATCCAGGGCAACTGGGGTATTGGTGGGTCCAATGTCGTTGTCAATGCCAATGACAAAACCCCATTTGGCACCTCTGACAGCACAACAAAAGGTGGCGACCTGAACATCACGGCAGGGGCCATCGTCAACATGAATGGCGGGCAGGACAAATCTGCCTCCATGGGCAACCGCAATGTCGTCATCAATGACAACAGCGCCCTGTATTTCAACAACAGGAGCGTTGCCGACACGGCCAACATCACGAACACGAACAACGCCAGCGTCACCTTCAGGAACGACAGCTCGGCCTCTCAATCCACCATCAGCAATGCCGGGCATGTGTTCTTTGCGGACAATGCAACAGCAGACCAGGCCACAGTCCAGAACAACAGCGATGGGGCCACTGTTGATATCACGAAGGCGACCAATGGTGTGTCCATCGGCTCCCTGTCCGGCAATGGCAACGTGTCTCTGGGCGACCAGACACTGACAGTCGGTGCCCTCAACAAGGACGACACTCTTTCCGCCATCATATGGGATGCTGGCAACCACAAGGGATCCGTTGTCAAAACGGGAACGGGCACCCAGACACTGACAGGCAACAACAGCTACACCGGCTCCACGACCGTCAACAACGGTACCCTTGCCCTCGCTGGCCAGGGTACCATTACCAACTCCTCCTTTGTTGATGTCAACAAGGGGGCAAAGCTGGACATCAGCCAGTCCGCCAATGACCAGAATCTGACCGACATCCGGGGTGGCGGTGATGTGGCTCTTGGTGACCACTCCCTGTCCCTGACGCAGGCTGATTCACAGCACAGCTATGATGGTGTCATCTCTGGAACCGGCGGCCTGAAAATCCTTGCCGGGGAAAAAACACTCACCGGGCAGAATACCTACACAGGTGATACGGTCGTCGCCCAGCAGGCAGGCCTGACCCTGGATGGCGGAAAGCTCGACAGCCAGCTGTTCAATAACGGCACGTCCGTTCTCCAGAACGGTGCCGAGATAACGAAGACAGTAACGAACGACCATGGCGGCACGCTGACGGCACATGACGCAAAACTGGCGGACATCACCAACGGCAGTACGGCCGGGCAGATCCTGCTCGACAAGGGGACAACCGCCTCTGGCACGCTGGCTGCTTCTGATGGCCAGTTCACCATTGGTGAAGGTGGGGCCAGTGTCGGCTCTCTCTCTGGCAGCAGCAAAAGCACGGGTACCCTCAATGACACCCTGACCATCACCAATGGTCATGATGGCTATAACGGCACCCTCTCCGGCAATGGTGGCCTGAACATCACCGGGGGAAGTGGCGAATATCTCAACGGCCAGAACACCTATGCCGGGGAAACCCATGTCGGCCCCAATGCCAACCTCACCCTGCAGGGAAGCATCACCGGGGACCTCAACAACGATGGGCAGACCTACATCAACCCCAACACAGCAACGGCAGGCAAGGCCAGTGTCGGCGGGAAAACAACCAACACGAACCAGCTCACCGCACAGAGTGCCATCCTGGGCAATGTCATCAACAAGAGTGGCACCACAACCCTGCATCAGAGCACCACGCAGGACCTTACCAACGAGGCCGGCACAACAACACTCGACCGCACCACGGTAAACGGGCAGACTAAGAATTCCGGCACACTCACCACCTCTGCCTCAAAACTGGGTGACATCAGCAACAACGCCGGAACAGCCACGCTGGATGGCAACAGCACTGCCGGGCATGTCACCAATGCTGCTGGAGCCAGCTTCACCCTCCAGAACAGCGGAACGATCAGCTCTGCCGACAACCAGGGCTCCATGACACTGGGGGCCTTCAGTACAGTTTCAAGAGATGTCACCAATACTGGCAACGGGTCCCTGACGCTCGACAACAGCACCATCGACGGTACCCTTACCCATAATGGCCAGAGTCTGACCGTCACGGACAAAAACGCCTCTGTCGGTTCTCTCGCAGGAAACGGCAACGGCACGCTGGATGGTGCCCTGCATCTCACCAATGCCCATGACACCTATAACGGTATCCTCTCCGGCAAGGGCGGGCTGGCTCTTGACGGGGGGAAAGAAACCCTCACGAACCATCAGGCCTATACCGGCGACACAACCGTCGGGCAGAGTGGTGACCTGACCCTGACAGGCTCCCTTGCCGGGGCACTTGTCAATGGCGGCCACTCCACTCTCCAGAACGGTTCCGCTGTCAACGGAGTGGTCACAAACACCAATCAGGGCTCTCTGGAAGCACATGGTGCTGCCTTGGGGGCTGCCACAAATACCAGTACGGCCGGGACGCTGCTGCTCGACCAGGGAACAACCATTGCCCACACCCTTGCTTCTGATGGTGGCCAGATTACCATCGGTCAAGGCGGCGCCAGTGCTGAATCGCTTGCAGGCACGAACAGTGACGCCAAAATCACGCTCAATGACACCCTGACACTCACCGGTGGGCATGATGGCTATAACGGTACCATCACCGGCACGGGTGGCCTGACCATCCTCGGGGGCGGCAAAAACGACATCCAGAGCACGGGTGAGTATCTCAATGGCCACAACACCTATAACGGTGAAACCCATATCGGCCAGAACAGCTCCTTCACCCTGAAAGGCAGCATCACCGGGGACCTCAGAAACGAGGGTGATACCTACGTCAACCCCAATGCCAACACCGCAGGCCAAGTCAGCATCGGCGGGACGACGACCAATACACACCTTTTCACGTCGCAAAATGCCATTCTGGGCAAGGTCATCAACAATGATGGCACCACCACGCTGAATGAAAGCCAGACCAAGGACATTGACAACAATGCCGGGGAGACGGTCCTCACCGGCACGACGGCAGGGGCCATCACCAACGCCAAGGGAGCCACCTTCACAACCCAGCAGAGCCAGCATTCCGACGGCACGACAGTCAACAACAGTCTCGCTTCCGCCGACAATGCGGGCACGATGAAACTCGACCACACCACGATAAACGGGCAGACCACGAATTCCGGCACACTCACCACCTACAACTCAAGGCTGGGTGATGTCAGTAACAACGCCGGAACAGCCACGCTGGATAGCGGAACTACCGCTGGCCATGTCATCAATGCTGCTGGGGCCAGCTTCACCCTCCAGAACAGCGGAACGATCAGCTCTGCCGACAACCAAGGCTCCATGACACTGGGGGCCTTCAGTACAGTTTCAAGAGATGTCACCAATACTGGCAACGGGTCCCTGACGCTCGACAACAGCACCATCGACGGTACCCTCACCCATGATGGCCAGAACCTGACCGTCACCAGCAACAATGCCTCCGCCGGGTCCCTCGCAGGAAACGGCAACGGCACGCTGGATGGTGCCCTGCATCTCACCAATGCCAATGACACCTATAACGGTATCCTCTCCGGCAAGGGCGGACTGGCCCTTGACGGGGGGAAAGAAACCCTCACGAACCATCAGGCCTATAACGGCGACACAACCGTCGGGCAGAGTGGTGACCTGACCCTGACAGGCTCCCTTGCCGGAGCACTTGTCAACAACGGCCACTCCGCCCTCCAGGATGGTTCAGCCGTCACCGGAACGGTCACGAACACCAGCACCGGCTCGCTGGAGGCCCACAATGCCCAGCTGAGCAATGTCACGACAGCCGGGACGCTGCTGCTCGACAGGGGAACCAATGTCTCCGGCAAGCTCGCCGCCACTGGGGGCCAGTTCACCATCGGGGATGGCGGGGCCACGGTCGGAACTCTCTCCGGCACAAACAGCACCGGCGTCCTCAATGACACGCTCACCCTCACAAACGCACAGGACGGCTATGCCGGCTCCCTCTCCGGCAATGGTGGCCTGACCATCGCTGGCGGAACAGAAACCCTCAGCGGCCAGAACCGCTATACCGGCGACACCCATGTGACCAGTGCCGCAGGGGCCGGGCTGGACCTGACAGGGGCCATCGCCGGAAGGCTGGTCAACGACCAGTATGCCCAGGTCTCAGGACCCAATGCGCAGGTCAAGAACACCACCATCAACAACAAGACGCTGAACGTCTCCAATGGCGCTACGCTGGCTGACATCACCAACAATGGTGCAGCAACTCTCAGCAGCAGCCGGGCGGGCAATGTCACAAACGCTGCCAATGCCACCTTCAGCGCCACGGGCGGGTCTCAGGCCTCCGCAACAAACAGCGGCGTCATGACCCTCGCCGGGGGCAACAAAACGGATGGTGCTGTCACCAATACGGGCAACGGATCCCTGACACTCGATGGAAGCACCATCGGCGGTACCCTCACCCATGATGGCCAGAACCTGACCGTCACCAGCAACAATGCCTCCGCCGGGTCCCTCGCAGGAAACAGCAACGGCACGCTGGATGGTGCCCTGCATCTCACCAATGCCCATGACACCTATAACGGTATCCTCTCCGGCAAGGGCGGGCTGGCTCTTGACGGGGGGAAAGAAACCCTCACGAACCATCAGGCCTATACCGGCGACACAACCGTCGGGCAGAGTGGTGACCTGACCCTGACAGGCTCCCTCGCCGGGGCACTTGTCAACAACGGCCACTCCGCCCTCCAGGATGGTTCAGCCGTCACCGGAACGGTCACGAACACCAGCACCGGCTCGCTGGAGGCCCACAATGCCCAGCTGAGCAATGTCACGACAGCCGGGACGCTGCTGCTCGACAGGGGAACCAATGTCTCCGGCAAGCTTGCCGCCACTGGGGGCCAGTTCACCATCGGGGATGGCGGGGCCACGGTCGGAACTCTCTCCGGCACAAACAGCACCGGCGCCCTCAATGACACGCTCACCCTCACAAACGCACAGGACGGCTATGCCGGCTCCCTCTCCGGCAAGGGGGGCCTGACCATCGCTGGCGGAACAGAAACCCTCAGCGGCCAGAACCGCTATATCGGCGACACCCATGTGACCAGTGCCGCAGGGGCCGGGCTGGACCTGACAGGGTCCATCGCCGGAAGGCTGGTCAACGACCAGTATGCCCAGGTCTCAGGACCCAATGCGCAGGTCAAGAACACCACCATCAACAACAAGACGCTGAACGTCTCCAATGGCGCCACGCTGGCTGACATCACCAACAATGGTGCAGCAACTCTCAGCAGCAGCCGGGCAGGCAATGTCACAAACGCTGCCAATGCCACCTTCAGCGCCACGGGCGGGTCTCAGGCCTCCGCAACAAACAGCGGCGTCATGACCCTCGCCGGGGGCAACAAAACGGATGGTGCTGTCACCAATACGGGCAACGGATCCCTGACACTCGATGGAAGCACCATCGGCGGTACCCTCACCCATGATGGCCAGAACCTGACCGTCACCAGCAACAATGCCTCCGCCGGGTCCCTCGCAGGAAACAGCAACGGCACGCTGGATGGCACGCTCACCCTGACAAAGGCCAATGACACCTATAACGGTATCCTCTCCGGCAAGGGCGGGCTGGCCCTTGACGGGGGGAAAGAAACCCTCACGAACCATCAGGCCTATACCGGTGACACAACCGTCGGGCAGAGTGGTGACCTGACCCTGACAGGCTCCCTCGCCGGGGCACTTGTCAACAACGGCCACTCCGCCCTCCAGGATGGTTCAGCCGTCACCGGAACGGTCACGAACAATGATGGATCACTGGTGGCGAACGGAGCCAGACTGGCCAATCTCGTTACCAATGCGGGAACCGTCACCCTGAATGACAGCATCGTCAGGGACGTCAGCAGCAATGGTGGACAGACAGCCCTTGCCGGAACATCCGCAGGGACCGTAACAAACGCTGCCAATGCCACCTTCAGCGCCACGGGCGGGTCCCAAGCCTCCACAACAAACAGCGGCGTCATGACCCTCGCCGGGGGCAACAAAACGGATGGTGCTGTCACCAATACGGGCAACGGATCCCTGATACTCGACAACAGCACCATCGGCGGTACCCTCACCCATGATGGCCAGAACCTGACCGTCACCAGCAACAATGCCTCCGCCGGGTCCCTCGCAGGAAACAGCAACGGCACGCTGGATGGCACGCTCACCCTGACAAAGGCCAATGACACCTATAACGGTATCCTCTCCGGCAAGGGCGGGCTGACCATCGATGGCGGAACAGAAACCCTCAGCGGCCAGAACCGCTATACCGGCGACACCCATGTGACCAGTGCCGCAGGGGCCGGGCTGGACCTGACAGGGTCCATCGCCGGAAGGCTGGTCAACGACCAGTATGCCCAGGTCTCAGGACCCAATGCGCAGGTCAAGAACACCACCATCAACAACAAGACGCTGAACGTCTCCAATGGCGCCACGCTGGCTGACATCACCAACAATGGTGCAGCAACCCTCAGCAGCAGCCGGGCGGGCAATGTCACAAACGCTGCCAAGGCCACCTTCAGCGCCACGGGCGGGTCCCAGGCCTCCACAACAAACAGCGGCGTCATGACCCTCGCCGGGGGCAACAAAACGGATGGTGCTGTCACCAATACGGGCAACGGGTCCCTGACACTCGATGGAAGCACCATCGGCGGTACCCTCACCCATGATGGCCAGAACCTGACCGTCACCAGCAACAATGCCTCCGCCGGGTCCCTCGCAGGAAACGGCAACGGCACGCTGGATGGCACGCTCACCCTGACAAAGGCCAATGACACCTATAACGGTATCCTCTCCGGCAAGGGCGGGCTGACCCTTGACGGGGGGAAAGAAACCCTCACGAACCATCAGGCCTATACCGGCGACACAACCGTCGGGCAGAGTGGTGACCTGACCCTGACAGGCTCCCTTTCCGGGGCACTTGTCAACAACGGCCACTCCGCCCTCCAGGATGGTTCAGCCGTCACCGGAACGGTCACGAACAATGATGGATCACTGGTGGCGAACGGAGCCAGACTGGCCAATCTCGTTACCAATGCGGGGACCGTCAGCCTGAATGACAGCATCGTCAGGGACGTCAGCAGCAATGGTGGACAGACAGCCCTTGCCGGAACATCCGCAGGGACCGTAACAAACGCTGCCAATGCCACCTTCAGCGCCACGGGCGGGTCCCAGGCCTCCGCAACAAACAGCGGCGTCATGACCCTCGCCGGGGGCAACAAAACGGATGGTGCTGTCACCAATACGGGCAACGGGTCCCTGACACTCGACAACAGCACCATCGGCGGTACCCTCACCCATGATGGCCAGAACCTGACCGTCACCAGCAACAATGCCTCCGCCGGGTCCCTCGCAGGAAACGGCAACGGCACGCTGGATGGCACGCTCATCCTGACAAAGGCCAGTGACACCTACGCCGGGTCTCTTTCCGGCAAGGGGGGCCTGACCATCGATGGCGGGACCGAAACCCTCACGAACCATCAGGCCTATACCGGCGACACAACCGTCGGGCAGAGTGGTGACCTGACCCTGACAGGCTCCCTTTCCGGGGCACTTGTCAACAACGGCCACTCCGCCCTCCAGGATGGTTCAGCCGTCACCGGAACGGTCACGAACAATGATGGATCACTGGTGGCGAACGGAGCCAGACTGGCCAATCTCGTTACCAATGCGGGGACCGTCACCCTGAATGACAGCATCGTCAGGGACGTCAGCAGCAATGGTGGACAGACAGCCCTTGCCGGAACATCCGCAGGGACCGTAACAAACGCTGCCAATGCCACCTTCAGCGCCACGGGCGGGTCCCAAGCCTCCACAACAAACAGCGGCGTCATGACCCTCGCCGGGGGCAACAAAACGGATGGTGCTGTCACCAATACGGGCAACGGATCCCTGATACTCGACAACAGCACCATCGGCGGTACCCTCACCCATGATGGCCAGAACCTGACCGTCACCAGCAACAATGCCTCCGCCGGGTCCCTCGCAGGAAACGGCAACGGCACGCTGGATGGCACGCTCACCCTGACAAAGGCCAATGACACCTATAACGGTATCCTCTCCGGCAAGGGCGGGCTGACCATCGATGGCGGGACGGAAATCCTGACAGGTGACAGCACCTATTCAGGCCCGACGATGATCCAGAACCAGGCAACTCTGGAAGTGGATGGTCGTAATGGTTCCAGCCCGGTTTCCGTCGGCAATGGCGCAACCCTGCGTGGTACCGGCACCGTCGGCTCAACCCAGGCTGTCTCCGGTGCTACGGTCGCCCCCGGTGCGATCGGCTCTGATGCGCTCTCCACCCTGCATGTCAGTGGTAACCTGACCATGGCCAAGGGCTCTGTCCTGCGGATCCGCGGGACGAGCGATACGACGGGCCAGACCATTGACACGGCAAAAGGCAACGGGTTCCATGAACTCACCTCCGACCGTCTGGCTGTCACGGGCACGGCTTATCTGCAGGGCGGGACTCTGGACCTCCAGCTGAAGAATGCAGGCGCTGGCCTGACATATGGGCAGGCTTATCGTGTCCTGACGGCATCCGGCGGTGTCAACGGCCAGTTTGACGAAAAACTGTCGAGCAATCTGGCACCCCAGTATGCCTATCTGGACCCAGCCTTTGCCTACAGTGCCGATGCTGTTGACATCGTCCTGCGCCGCAATGCCAGCTCGTTCAGCACGGTAGGTGAAACCCGCAACCAGATTACCACCGGCCAGGGGCTGGACCATCTCGCTCCCAGCTCGGCGCTCAGCCAGGCCATGACAGGCCTGACACGGGACCAGGCACGGCGGGCGCTGGACAATCTCTCCGGTGAGCTGCACGCCTCCATCCGTACGGCGCTGATTCAGGACAGCTTCTACATCCGCAATGCGGTGATGGACCGTCTGGCAAACAGCGACTGCGATTATGGCCATAATGGCCAGAGCCTCTATGACCTGAAGACGCATAAAAAGAATGGCGCCTGCTATTCCGACCATGCTGTCCTGTGGGGGCAGGCTTACGGAGCCCTCGGCCATAACAGCGGGGATGGCAATGCTGCCCTCATGCACCACAACACGGCCGGGTTCATCATGGGGGCGGATGCGCCGATCAACCGCAGCAACTGGCGTGTCGGCGGGCTGCTGTCCTATGGTCACTCCCAGTTCAACATCCAGCGGGGGCGCTCCTCCTCCGGCAACAGCAACAACATCACTGTTGGGGCCTATGCCGGGACACACTGGGGCCGCCTGAACCTACGGCTGGGCGCTGCCTATAGCTGGAATGTCATCAACACCCGTCGACATGTCGCCGTTGGTGATTATGGCGGGCGCCTCAGCAGTGGCTATCTGGGTGGAACTGCACAGACATTCGCTGAACTGGGCTACAAGATGCGCACCGGGCGCGGCGTCTTCGAGCCGTTCATGAACGTGGCGTATGTGAACATGCAGACCAACAGCTATCATGAGCATGGCAACGAGGCCGCCCTGCGCAGCCGTGGGACGGATACGGGGGTCACCTTCTCAACCTTCGGTTTCCGTGCCGCCACGACGCTGAATATCGGCCGGACGATCTTCATGCCGCACCTCACGGCAGCCTACCGCCATGGCTTCGGTCGCCTGGGGTCCCGCCAGCATGAGGCCTTTGCCACGACAGGCGGGACCAGCGACATGGACGTCGCCGGTGTTCTGCTCTCCAGCAATGCGGCTGTCGTGAATGCTGGCATGACGGCCCGCCTGACTGATCGTATTGATCTGGATCTGTCCTACATTGGCCAGTACGGCAACCAGTCGACCGAAAGCGGTGCAACGGGAACCTTCAAGATGAAGTTCTGATCCCGTATCTCCGGTATCGCAGACAGAAAAGGGCGGACCACCATGGTCCGCCCTTTTTGTTGGGTGTGGCTCCTACCAGCTGCCCCCTGGGGATACGCCTGCCCACAGTACAGAACAGACCGTAACAGACTGACCTGTGCAGGTAATTATGAAGGACTGGCTTAATCTCTGATAAGGGAACAGCCCCTATCTTCAGACGGTTTCCACGAAAAAACCGGATACCGCCCAAGATAGCTGCTCATGATTGTCGCACAGAACCAGACCATCACGTACACTCCCCAATCCCGTAAAGCTGTCATCAACACCACGCTTTTCATGCCTGACAACCTGTCGTTGCCACAGGAGGATACGTTTTTCGCCTTTCAGGGAGGGTCACTGGTCATCTCACCGGCATCATGGAATGGCACCGTCAGCTCTTCTCTCATGGCTGCCCCCCATTCCCTGACCATAGACCCCGGAACAGGTGGACAGCTTGCTCTTGATTACGGAGGGCTGAGCAGCGCCTCCCTCCAGACCAATCTTTCCCTGGACCTCCATCTGGTCAGCCCACCACCATCCGGCTTCACATTCCAGTTCACATTTTCCGGCCAGACGACATCCAGAACGACAACACGGCAGCGCTACGATGCCTCGGCCAACCAGACCATCATCCAGATGAACGAGGATTACAGCTTCTACAGCACGGTCCATGCAAACATCTTCATTCCCGGCAATCCATATGGCCTCCCGCAGGATGGACGCTGGTCCCCGTTCACACCTCCGGCACCACCACAAACCAGTGCGGATGTTGTCTGCTACCTAGCAGGCACATTGATAGACACCCCCCAGGGCCCCAGACCCATTGAGGAGCTGAGGGCCGGTGATGCCATCCATGTCTTCCGGAATGGTCACAAACACATCGAACATCTCCGCTGGAGTGGCTGGAAATCCGTCACACCCACCTCGTCTGACGACTGGCCAATACGCATCAGACGCCACACATTCGGGGAGAACTGCCCCTTCCGTGACCTCTACATTACCGAAGAGCACTGCCTGCTGCTGAAAGGCAGCTTCATTCCCGCCCGTATGCTCGTCAATGGCAGAACGATCCTGCGGGAAGAACGGGACAGCTACGACATTTACCACATCGAGACCTATGAGCATCGCATCATCAGTGCCAATGGTGTCCTGTCCGAAACATATCTGGACACGGGCAACCGCCACAGTTTCACGACACCTGAAGCAGCCCTGTCCATTCCCTCCCCAGCGTCCTTCCACTCCCGCCCCAAAGACTGGCAACAGGACGCCGCCGCCCCGCTGAACGTGGATCGGGCCTTTGTCGAGCCCCTGCATGCTGCACTGGCAGAACGGGCAACCCGGCTGGGATTCCCACCGGAAACCGCCAGACCAGCCACCACGGACGACCCGGCCCTGACCCTGCTGGACCCACAGGGGACCGAACTCGCCCTGTATCAGCGCAATGGCGGACACTACCTGTTCTGGCTGAAAAACAGTCCATCCTTTCTCACCATCAAGTCCCGGACAAGCCGGCCGGACAGACAGATTGGCCCTTTCGTGGATGACAGACGAACCCTGGGCGTTCTTGTCGGCGAGATAACGCTCGTTCAGCCTGATGGAACCGACATCCCCCTGACATCACACCTGACAGCCGCCCCGAACACAGGATGGGATGTTACAGAGCCTGTTCCATGCCGCTGGACCACCGGGGCAGCCCATCTGCCACTGCCTGACATGAAACAGCAGAATGGCTGCCTGCTGAAGCTCGAGATACTCAGTGCAGGCCCCTATGCTCTTGCCTGACAACCCACTGAAAACACATAAGGGGATGGCCCATACGGACCATCCCCTCACAGAGAGCCTGCCCTGACTGGACAGAGACCCTACCCACGGCCATCCCTTGCGGGATGACAGGGATCAGATCAGACGTGTGACGAAGTTCACAGCCTGCTGAATGCCCGTCCCTACGAGAGACAGGATCGTACGCAGAGGATGCTGCAGGAAATTGCTAAAAGCAGAGGTAAAGCTCTGGATAGGAGACAGCAGCTGCCCAAGACCACCAAGGCCACCAAGATTGAAACCGGCAGCAGGAGCAGCAGCCCCCTGCGGGTAGCTAACGGCCGGGATCGTATTGGTATTGGCAGCCGGGGCCAGAGCGGCCAGCGGGTTCTGTGCGCCGCCACCAAGACCACCAAGACCACCAACCAGACCACCAATCAGGTTGCCCAGACCAAAACCACCAGAAACGCTGTCCAGCTCGCGGTTGCTGAGAGCTCTCATGTCAAGTCTCCACACACTTTCTATTAAGGAGTTGGAAGCCCCATATGCGTCTTCCGATGTCATAAATCCATATTCACGAAATACAGTCAACAGGAAAATGATGAATTCTTCCAGTTTAACTTTGCAATAACTTTAAATGCACAATTTATTTTATAATTTTACTTTGTATTTTTTTTAACATTTTGATCATATATTCGTATTTATATACATTTTATTTTAATAATTAAAATTAAAATACAAAAATTTAAAGTTGAATTATGAAAAATTTTGCTAAAATTCCTTGGAACATCCAATAAACAGACCCGCATCACACCCTACAATTAATGAATTTTAATCTATATGACTGTTCATACACGCTCATGAAAAAGATGAAGAAACAGCAGACCATTGTCATGCTCTCCTCTTCAACACCCCAAAAGTCTCCACATACAGTCTTCTGAACCATCGGCCCGAAGCGATTCAGTCTCTCCTGACGCCAGCTGGTCAATGTTGCCAACAGCCACCCGAATCCTGCACGGGGGCCACTACGGACAAAAATCATACGATTCCCGATGAGGCTGCCGGCCCCCATGAAGAAAGCAACGCCATTCCCTCCCCACAGATAACGGCAGCACAAATTCGAAACCCTGCGCAGGAATGTCACCAGCCCCAACGGGACGGTATGGCTGTTCACAGGAACCCCTGCCGTCTCATCCAGAATTCGGCCAGAATGGGCCACTGCCCTGTTGATCCATTCCTGCGCCCCAGACCAAAGCCATGACCCCCAGTTGCAAAACGGTGGTCTTCACAAGGTCGCCCATGCCGCTGATAGGCCTGCAACAGCAACGTCTCCTGCTCAGGTGACACGATCGGGTCATCCAGCGCATGAGCCATGAACAAAGGCGGCGCATCATCCCGGACATGCGATGGCAGAGACCAGCGGACAGCCCGTTCCACTGTCGGATTATCCCCCAGACACACCCGACTGGTACGACTCCCGGTAAAAGGGGGCGCAACACTGACAACCGGATAAAGCAGCATCAGCAGGGCCGGTGGCGCATCATGGTCCTGCAAAGCTGTCAGACCCAGCAGGTGCCCCCCGGCAGAAAAACCCATGAAACCCACACGCCGCACATTACCACTTCCACCAACCTGCCCGGACCGTAACAGATGCAGGGCCTGTCTGGCATCCGCCAGTGGGGCCTCCATGCCTTCAGCCCATCCCTCGCCTGGCAGACGATACAGAAGAATGGCAACAGTCACACCCAACGAGACCAGCCACCGGGCCGCAGGCAAGGCTTCATGCCCTACGGCAATATGCCCATAACCACCACCTGCTGCGATGATGACAGCCGATCCATTCGGATGGACAGGCCGCATGACATGCAGACCCGGCACATGAATACCGTAAACACGCCCTCCCCGCGCAACACGGGGCTGCTCCATGGTACCAACCTCCGGCCAGAGAGGATAAAAGCCAGACTCATCATGCAGCATGGCCTTCACAGGGCATGTCCCTCGGGCCAGACCACGCCTGCCCCCTCCCGCAGAGACCGCCAGGGAAAGAGCGGAACAGCCTTGCAGAAACTGGCGGCGGGTGCTCATCTATCGGCCTCTTTTCCTTCTGACGACGACACGGAAACCCTACCTGCACCCCCACCGTGCGGAAACATGAAATATTCATGACATCTCCGTAAAAGAGAGCTGAAACCTCTCCTGAACCCGGCAAAAACCCTACTCTTCCGCCGCTTGTGACCCGATTGGCGGTGCTGTTTCCGCTCCCCGTGAATTACGGTAGGTTAGCCCGCCTGAAAGGGGACAGACACATGATGCGCCAGAAGCAGCATATCGTGCAGCGTTATGAAGATGAGCTGCTCCATTTACGGTCCCTGATGGAGCAGATGGGGGGACTGGTAGAGCATCAGCTCTCCCTCATCCTTGCAGGCATTGCCGAGAATGATGGCCGGACAGCCCTTCAGGCAGCACGGCAGGATGATGAAGTGGATGCACTGGAACAAAAGGTGGAAACACTCGCCATCCGTCTGCTGGCCCTGCGCAGCCCCATGGCGGCAGATCTGCGGGAGATCGTCGCCTGCATCCCCATGGCTGGCGCCCTGGAACGCATGGGCGATTATGCCAGCTCCATCGCCCGGCGCCTCAGCCAGATGGAACAGCCCCTTCCCCGCCCCGCCCGCCTCGCCCTGAGCGAAATGGGACGGCTGGTGCTGGAGCATCTCCGCCGCATCATGGATGCCCTGGCCCACAAGGATGACAGTGCCGCCCATGCCATCTGGGCCGCCGACCAGCTCGTGGACAAATACTGTGAAGCCATGACGGCAGATTCCCTGGAACAGATGACCCGTCATCCCCATACCATCCGCCTCCATATCTCCCTGCTTTTCATCATCAGGAATCTGGAACGGATCGGCGACCACACCACCAACATGGCCGAACGTGTGGTCTTCATGGTCACGGGGGCTACGCTGCCCCCGACCCGCCCGCATGGCCATGACAGCCAGCCACTCCCACCCGGACAGGAGTCCCCCAGCCCATGAAACCCCCTGCCAGCCCCCAGAAAGGCTCTGTTCTTGTCGTGGAGGATGAACCCACCCTGCGGGTCCTTCTGGAACACAGCCTGAGGCAGCGGGGCTATCAGGTCAGCACCGTCATGGATGGCGAACAGGCACTGGCCTTCCTCGAAACAGAACGACCGGACGTCGCCCTGCTGGACTGGATGATGCCCGGTCTCTCCGGGCTGGAACTCTGCCGCATCATCCGGCAGAAACCGGGGCTGAAGGACCTGCCCGTCCTCTTCCTCACGGCCCGGACGGACGAGCAGGATGTCATCGCCGGGCTGGACAACGGCGCTGATGACTATCTGACCAAACCATGCAGTACCGACAGGCTGGATGCCCGCCTGCGGGCCCTGCTTCGCCGCACACGCCCCGTACAGGACATCGTGACATTCGGCCCCCTTACGCTGGAACCGGAGAATCATCAGGTCACACGGGCCGGGCGTCCCATCGCCCTGGGGCCAACCGAATACCGCCTGCTGGAACTCTTCATCCACCATCCCCGCAAGGTCTTCTCCCGGGAAACCCTGCTGGAACGTCTGTGGGGCCCCAACGTCCATGTGGAGATACGCACGGTGGACGTTCATATCCGCCGCCTCCGCAAGGCGCTGAATGAAACGGGGGAAGCCGACCTCATCAGGACCGTACGGGCCGCCGGTTATGCGCTGGATGATGGCACCATCAGCCAGCACGGCCCATCCTCCGGCTGATCCGCCTCATGGCCTCTCCGCTCCTGCCAGAGATCATCACGGCAATCTGTGCCTGCCTTGCCCTGACGGGCTGGGCCATGGTCTGGCACCTGTCCCGGCGCCCCCACGGCACCACCCGCCCCGACAGCCCCAGACCATCTGCCCCACCCCCGGGCAGCGTTCTGCCCTTCCATGAGGCCACCCTGCTGGTAGATACCATCCCGGGCATGGCCCTCATTCTCGGCTCCGTCGGACAGATCATGGCCTGCAACGAGGCGGCACGGACCCATTATGGCAACAGCCTCGGGGCGCTCCTTCGCCACCCCACGGCACACAGCACCCTGCATAGCGCCCTTCATGCTCCCCCAATGGATGATGGCCTTCCTGCACCCTGTTCAACCACCATCAGGCTGGATGTCCCCGTAAAATGCTCCGTCCATCTCGCCATGCGCAGACTGCCCGGTGCAGCAGGACGGAACAGCCTTGTCCTCGTCCTGCTGCATGACCGCAGTCTCATTCAGGCTGTAGACCGCATGAGAGCCGACTTCGTGGCCCACGCCAGCCACGAGCTCCGCACACCTCTGGCCTCCCTCACCGGCTTCATCGACCTGATGAAAGAGGGAGGCGACCAGACCGATCAGACATCCCGCACCCTGTATCTGGAGATCATGAGCCAGCAGGCAACACGGATGCAGCGGCTGATCGACCGGCTGCTCTATCTGTCCCAGCTTGAGATGAAAGGCCACCACCACCCCCGGGAAGAGCTGGAGGCAGAAGAACTGTTCGCCCTTGTGCTGGGCGAAGTCACCCCACGTTTCCAGCACGACAGCCGCAGGCTGACCGTGACGCAGGAAGACAGCCTGACCCTGCTGGCCAACCGGGATGAAATGGTGCAGGTTCTCCTCAACCTCATCGAAAATGCCATCCGGTACGGCACAATGCCGGAACGGACCCTGCACGTCCGCCTTCACGCCAGACGGGCCACCCCAGCCGAAGGACCGACCTCCTCCCTGCCGGGACTCCTGATCACGGTGGAAGATAACGGCCCTGGCATTGCCGCCCACCATCTCCCCCGCCTTACAGAACGCTTCTACCGCATCACGCCGCCATCCGACTCCAGCCATGCGGAGGCCGGACAGGGTACGGGGCTGGGGCTGGCCATCGTCCGACAAATTCTGGAGAGACATGGTGGGCAACTGCACTTCACCAGCACGGTTGGGCAGGGAACAACCTGCCACGTCTGGCTCCCGGCCGCCCCACTCCCACAGGACCAGGCAGCAGGAAAATGACAGCCCCCCTTGCAGACGGACGCTGGCCAGCCCCAAGTTGGAAGACAAGGCAGCAACCGCCTGCACAGGCCCATGAAACAGGGAGACCCTGCGTGCCCTACATCACCACCAGCGACCATGTGAAACTGCATTACGAGGATCACGGCCAGGGACGCCCCCTGATCATGATCCATGGCTGGACCTTTTCCAGCCGCTTCTTCCACCGCAATGTCGGGTCATTCGCAAAACAGTATCGTGTCATCACGCTGGACCTGCGAGGGCATGGAGAATCCGGGAAACCGGACCACGGCTACCGTATCGCCCGTCTGGCAGCAGACCTCCGGGACCTGCTGGAAGCACTGGAGATTGAAGACGCCACCGTGCTGGGCTGGTCCATCGGCTCCCCCATCATATGGTCCTATCTGGAGCTGTTCGGCCGGCACCGGCTCCGCAGCGCCATCTTCGTGCAGCAGACACCAAAGCAGTTCTTCGCCCCGGACTGGAAGCTGGGCCACGCCACCTGCTACGATGGGGCCGGGCTGACCTTCCTCCAGCAGCAGCTGGTTTTCAACCGGTCCGCTTTCGACAGGCAGAACCTCTCGGACTGCCTCAGCACCAGTCTGCCCGAAGACGAAAAGGCCATGCTTCTGGAAGAAATGGCCAAATGTCCCAGCCAGGCAGCCTCTCTCATGATGGCCGACCACACGACCCAGGACTGGCGAGACGTCCTGCCCCATCTTGACCTGCCCTGCCTGATGATGATTGCCGGCAAAGACAAGGTTCTTCCGGCTGCGGGGCCCCGCTGGGTCGCCGAGCACATGCCGCACTGTCAGGCCGTGGAGTTTGAAAACAGCTCCCACATGGTCTTTCTCGATGAGACGGAAAAATTCAATCAGACGGTTCTCACCTTCATGAAAGAAGGAGCAGCAGCATGAGTGGTTTCCCCTTCGCCTTCGGAATGAACGAATTCACAACCCAGCCATGGCCCTTTGAGGAAGACATCCAGCGCTATGCCGCCTTGGGCGTGGAGACGCTTGAGCTGTGTGAAAGCAAGCTGGATCCGCAGCGGGTGGACGAACAGATGGCGCTGCTGAAAACAAGCGGCCTGAAGGTCAGCTCCTTCCAGCCTGCCGTCCGTACCTTTGGGGCCAGCAAAATGATGCCCTACCCCCAGGAGCCTGGGCGCCGCCTTGCCCGGCTGGAAGAAAGCATGCGCCGTTACGCTCCCTACACCCAGGGGGTGCCGTTTGTCGTCAATACCGGGGCCCCTGAGAATGGCGATGTTCTAGGGTGCATCACCCGCACGATCGATGCCCTGCGCCGCCTCTGCCCTCTGGCAGCGGAACTGGGCATCACCCTCTCACTGGAGCCACTGAACCCGACCTCCATTAATTACGAGACGGCCATCTGGACCATCGATCAGGCTCTGGACATCATCAAGACCGTGGACCATCCCGCTCTGGGGCTGTGTCTGGATTACTGGAACATCTGGCAGCAGCCAGAGGCCTGTGCCGCCATCCGCCGTGCAGGGGCACTCATCAATGTCGTACAGATAAGCGACTGGCGCACGCCACGTTCTGCCGCAGACAGGCGCATACCCGGCAAAGGATGCATCCCCCTCCATGAGCTTCTCCACGCCACATGGGATGCCGGATTCCGGGGCGCCTGTGCCGTGGAGATTTTCTCTTCCGACGTGCCGGACAGCCTCTATGAAGGCGACCTCTCTGCCCTGATCACCCAGTGCCGGGCCGCACTGGAGCATATCTGGACCCATCCTGGCGCCGGATGAGCCTGCCATAAAGGCCATGGGAAGACCCTCCTGCCGTGACCCTGTGTGCATGGCAGGCACCCCGGACAGTTTCCTTCATAACAGCGTCTGATATTTGTTTCATAATCAGAATAATTTATTTTTTAAGGCTTATCTCCGGCACAATTCTATCCCATAAAGATGGAGTGTCTTACGCAATGAGGGTCCGTTTCCATGCTCAGCCTGTTTGACCTGTTCAAAATCGGGATCGGTCCCTCGTCGTCCCATACGGTCGGCCCCATGCGGGCGGCACAACGCTTTGCCGATGTCCTGGCGGACCTGCCTGACGGCCCGCTGGAAAAAAGTCCGGCCCGCATTGTCGTCACCCTTTATGGCTCCCTGGCCCTGACAGCCGAAGGACACGGCACCATAAAGGCCGTCCTGCTTGGCCTTGCTGGCGAAACACCGGAACATGTCGACCCTGACGCAGCAAAAAAGCTGGTCCAGCACATTGAAAGCACGCATCTGCTGAACCTCAATGGCACGAGCTTTTCCTTTGATTATCAGACCGACATCTGCCTGGACACGGCCACCATCCCGCCCATCCATCCCAACACCATGCAGTTTGAAGCCTTCGGGCGGGATGGCACGCTGATAACCCGCCAGCGTTTCTGCTCCGTTGGCGGGGGATTCATTACACCAGAGGAACAGGCACGGACGATGTCCTACTCCCTGCCGGATGTCCCCTTCCCTTTCCGCAGTGGTGCAGACCTCCTCGCCCACACAAAACGACAGAACACCGATATTGCCAGCATCATGATGGCCAACGAGACCGCCACCCGCCCTCTCTGGGACGTGGAACGCGGCATGGACAGGATTGCCGACACGATGCTGGCCTGTATTGAAGCCGGGCTGCACAATACAGACACCCTGCCCGGTCCCCTGAAAGTCCAGCGACGGGCGGCCAAACTGTATGCACGCCTCCAGGCCAAAACCAATGCTGCCCCGTCCCCCCATGGCGTGATGAACTGGATCAGCCTCTTCGCCATTGCCGTCAACGAGGAAAATGCTGCTGGTGGACGGGTCGTGACCGCCCCCACGAATGGCGCTGCGGGCGTCATCCCGGCTGTCATGCGCTATTATCGGGACTTCTGCCCCGAATATACGACCAACGGGCTGCGGACCTTCCTCCTGACAGCAGCAGCCATTGGCGGGCTGTTCAAGCTCAATGCCTCCATTTCCGGGGCGGAAGTAGGCTGCCAGGGCGAGGTCGGCGTGGCGTCATCCATGGCAGCAGCAGGGCTGACGGCCGCCCTGGGTGGTACGCCGGAACAGTGCGAACATGCTGCGGAAATCGCCATGGAACACCATCTGGGCATGACATGCGACCCGGTGGCCGGGCTTGTGCAGATCCCCTGCATCGAGAGAAACGCCTTTGGAGCCGTCAAGGCCATCAATGCTTCATCTCTGGCCATGAGTGATGACAGCGGGGCGCATTATGTCTCGCTGGACCACGTCATCAAGACCATGGCCGAAACCGGACGTGACATGAACCACCGTTACAAGGAAACCGCCCTGGGCGGTCTGGCTGTCAACGTCCCGGCCTGCTGATGGTTGCTGGAACCGCTTGCCTGAACACACCACAGCTCATACGATATCGTGAGTCCTTTTTCTCCCCGTGCTGCGGTATCCTTGCCTCATGACACTCCATCACATGCCCGCTCTTCTGCTTGCCGCCTCCATGATGGCGGTCGTGTCCACCGCCCGGGCAGAGCCGGGTGATCCTCTCCCTGTGGACAAGCGCCCTGCAGCACCGGCTCTTCTCATTCCCACCCTTCCCTGCCAGACGCTGGCCAGTACACCTCTCACCTATGCCTCCACAGGCAGTGACGACTCGCTGCATGTCCGTGTGCAGTGCAGCATGGAAAAAGGGCAGGACGATCTCTGGCGGGCCAAGGCGTGCCGATACGACTCCAGATGGAACGGATTTTACATGCCCCGCCATCATGGCGCCCGCCCCTACCGGGAGGCCGTAGCTGCCTACATGGGCCATGCCTGTTTCTCCGACAGCCAGCTGACGCCCTATTTCTCGGATGAGCAGACCGACCAGCCTGATGCCGTGTCCAGTGAAGACGCCTGGTCATCCCGTCTCATCGTTCCATGGCGGGGGACCCAGCCTGCCCATGGCATCAGCCGGGCACAGGATGAAACAGTCGGGAATGTCTTCCTGCACAACCGGGCCGTCACGGTAAAGCTGAGCTTTACACACGTGCCCCCCGTAACGGCAGAAGAAAACAACATGGACAAGGCCGCCCATTCTCCCCGGCGGTTCCAGCCTGCAACAAGCCTCATCAATCTGGATGATGTAGCCCCTTCCCGCTGAAGGGGCGGTCCACCACCCGGAAGGTAAGGTTGTACCGGCAGTCCAGCCCGGCGACGGCTGGTGCGGCCCGTATCGGTGCCACACCGTGAAAATGACATCGGCTTGGGCCACCCCAGACCACCACATCCCCATGATGCAGCGGCACCTTGCGGCAGGGGGAACCCCGCAGGGCACCACCCCACAGGAACAGGGCTGAAAGCCCCAGCGAGACCGAAACGACGGGGGCCTGCATGGTGCGTTCGTCACGATCCTGATGCAGCCCCATTCCCGCTCCGACGGCATACCGATTGACAAGCCCGCATTGTGGGACAAACCCCTCGTAACCTGCCGCCCGTGCAGCACGCCCTGCCATATCTGCAAAAAGGGCAGGCATGGCCGGCCAGGGCTGGCCCGTCAGCGGGTCGGTCTGCATGTAACGGTAGCCCTGCCCGTCACTCACCCAACCATATGGACCACAGGCCGTCATGCCCGCTGCCATCACCCCTCCACCAGCCGTCCTGTAATGACGGAAAGGAGCCTTCTGGCTGATGGATTCCACAGCCTGAAGCAGCACCTGCGCCTCCGCACGGGCAAAGCCACCCAGCAGAACCGCCCCGGGCGACAGGACAAGCTGCTCCCGGGTCTCCGGGAAAAGATCATCCATCAAGGGCCAGTCACTCCCCTCTCATTGCCGATGAAAGAACCGTATCTGCCTCGTGACAATCTTCAGATCCTGCAACGCTCTGGAAAAAACGGCAAAATGCGGAGCAGCCTCATGCGCCCGGAAGGCAGCCCGGCTCTCATACACCTCGTGCAGCACAACAAGCATGGGATCATCCTCACTGCACTGAATGGTAAATTCCAGACAGCCTGGCTCATCAGCCCTGGAACGGGCCGCATCATGACGGCAGACCTCAAGGAATGCCTCCAGAGTATCCTCTCTGGCCTCGAATTCTGCCAGAACGACAAGTGGTCCACACATGGAACGTCTCCTGCATGACGGATGGATGAAGACCGACCCACCCTTCTGGCAGAATGGCCCGCAACCGGACCAGACGCAACCATCCCGGCCGTGAGGCCAAAGCAGGGCAGGGCTGTATCATGACGGCTTGCCAGACGAAGAGTCGCAAGGTTTCCTGACTGGAGCCTCATCCACCCCTGCATATCCAACAGGAGACACCCCATGACAGACAGGCAGGATACCGCCGCCACCCGGTTTCTCGACAGTGCCGCCATTTCATACAGGACATGCCGCTACGACTATGCCCCACAGAAAGGCCATATCGGCGAGCAGGCCGCCAGCGCCATTGGGGCAGAGCCTTCCGCCGTCTTCAAAACCCTTGCCGTCAAGATCGACAGGAAGCAGCCCGCTTTTGCAGTCATCCCGGTGGACAGACGGGTCAACTTCAAGGCACTGGCAGCGGCTCTGGGTGGCCGGAATGCCAAGATGATGCAGCCCGATGAGGCCCATGACCGCACGGGATTCGTCTCGGGTGGAACAACGCCTTTCGGCTCCCGTGAAACCCTGCCCACCGTCATCGACCGCAGCGCACAGAAACACAGGACAATCTGGATCAATGCCGGGGACCGGGGATTTCTGGCCTGCCTGACACCCCAGGATGTGCAGATGGTGACGCAGGGGATTTTTGCCAGCATTGCCGAATGACCGGTCTTCACCCCCCACAGACATGACCATTTCATGACAGTGATTTCACTAACATTTTATCACCCTGCTCCTGTATCTTCCCATGCGGACAGCCCCACATGAGAGAGGCTGGACAGGCAGGCAGCCTGACAGAACTGGTACAAGGAAACGCAAGATGATCCATGTCTCCGGACTACTGATGAAGCGGGCAGCCGCAGGCCTTGCTCTGGCAGCTCTGGCCTGCGGTCTGGCCATCACGCCAGCCGAGGCACACCATCACCACAGTTTCGGCCACAGCTTCGCCCGGGGGCTTGGCTTCGGCGTAGGGTCCGGTGTGGGGTACAACGTGGTTGACCGTGTCTTCAACGGCTATGGCGGAGGCGGCTATTACGATGGTGGCTACGCCATGCCCTACATGGCCCCGAGCTATGCCCCGCCGCCACCGCCACCACAGAGCACGAATGTCATTGTCATCCAGCAGCCTGCGGCTCCTCCGCCTGTACCCGGCTACCCCTACCCCGTGCCCGGCTACACCCATTTTCAGCCCGGTCAGGGATATGTCGCCCAGACGACCACATACGTACAGGGCTATGGCTATGTTCCGGCGCAGCCCCAGCCCGTGACGCCCTGAGCAGGCCAGACGAAAAGGGAGGATTTTAACCTTTTCTTCCCAAACTGGTATTACTTGAATAACCAGTAAAAACTGGTTGATTTGAGTGGGATAATATCTCTATGGAGGCACAGGTTCTGCAATAACACGATAAGAAAGAGTTAATAGTCAGGGATGGTCTTCTGTCGTCTTTTCATTGACCGCCCCGTGGCGACAACACTTCTGGCACTCGCCATCTTTCTGTCCGGCATGATTGCCCTGCCTTTCCTGCCCATTTCCACCATGCCGGACATGACGGCGACCTCCATCATGGTGATCGCCAACCAGCCGGGGTCGGACCCGCAGCAGATGGCCACCTCCGTCTCCACTCCACTGGAGCGGCGGCTGGCGACCATTGCAGACATCCAGACGCTGGAATCCGTCACGACCAGAGGGCAGACGTCCATCTTTCTGGATTTTTCCTCATCCCGCAACATCAATGGCGCCCTGCGGGATGTGCAGGCAGCCCTCCATGCCGCCCGAAGCGACCTGCCCACCAGCACGCTGGAAGCAGACCCGCAGGCCTTCAAGCTGGATGGCGACAAACCGATCTATCTGCTCCATCTGACATCAGACCAGCTCCCCAGGGCACAGCTTTATGACCTCGCCACCATAAGGGTCCGCCCCATACTGGCACAGATAGCCGGTGTGGGGCGTGTCGAGCTGTTCGGGGCCTCCAACCCGGCTGTCCGGGTCGAACTGAACCCCTATCCTCTCTACCGCTGGGGGCTGAACCCCGAGGATGTCCGGGCGGCGCTGGCCTCGGCCAATGCCTTCACGCCAAAGGGCTTCATCACGTCGGGAAACCAGCGCATCCAGCTCCAGACGAATGACCAGGCTACCGAGGCCGCCCATTACAGGGACCTCATCGTGGCCTACCGCAACGGGAAAAATCCCATCTACCTCAAAGACATCGCCACCGTACGGGATGACGTGCAGGACGTGTACCAGAACAGTACACTGAACGGGAAAACAGCCATCACAATCGCTGTCATCCCTCAGCCACACGCCAATGCGGTGGAGATTGTCAACGACATCGTCAGGCGTCTTCCCCGGCTCCAGCAGGCCCTGCCTGCCAGTGCGGAACTCCGCACCGGCCTGGACCTGTCCCTGACCATCCGGGCCTCGCTGGCAGATGCCAAACAGACACTGGTCATTTCCATCTTTCTGGTCGTGCTGGTCATTGCCCTCTTCTTCCGCCACATGGCCAGCACGCTCATCCCGGCCATCACCATCCCTGTCGCTCTCTCGGGGACGCTGACAGCCATGGCGTGGTTCAATTTCTCGCTGAACATCCTTTCCCTCATGGCGCTGACCATTGCAGTCGGGTTTGTCATTGATGATGCCATTGTCGTGCTGGAGAACATCGCCCGCCACATGGAAAACGGGATGAACCGCTATCAGGCCAGCATCGTCGGCACCTCCGAGATCGCCTTCACCATCATCTCCATCAGCCTGTCCCTCATCGCCGTTTTCATCCCGCTGCTCTGCATCCCCGGTACGCTTGGTTCGGCCCTTCATGAATTTGCGCTGACAATGGCTGCGACCATTGCCATCTCCATGGTCCTGTCCCTGACCCTGACGCCCATGCTCTGCGCCCATTTCCTGACGATAGAACCAGCAGGCAGCACGCCGGCCATTCCCGAAAGGCCCCGCTATTCTCCCCTGGCAGACCCTGTCTCCTGGCTTCTCTATGGTGCCATGAGGACTGTCCGTGCCGTGGAAACGGGACTTTACCACCTGACGTCGCTCTATGACCGTTCAATGCACTGGAGCCTCCGCCACCCCATCATCATCGGGCTGACCCTGCCGGGAAGCTTCCTGCTCATGGTCGGCATCATCATTCTCATGCCCAAGACGGCCATACCCTCCATGGACCTTGCCATTCTTCAGGGCAGCATCAATGGCGAACCAAGCCTCTCCTTCAAGGCCCTGACACGCCGGATGCATCAGGTGGAAAGCATCATCCAGAAAGACCCGGCCGTGCAGACCGTCGTGACCTTCAACCGCACGAGCCATACGGGGCGCATCTTCGTCACGCTCAAGGACAAGAGCGTGCGTGACAGCATCCCCGTCATCCTGGCCCGGCTGCGCAAGGCCATTCCCCAGCAGGCCGGGGCGGAGGCCTTTTTCTGGGCTCTGAACAATGGCCGCCAGGGAGGGGGCGACAGCAACACCACGGGCAATTACCGTTATGTTCTCCAGAGCGACAGCAACGGCCCCCTTTACGCCACCATGCCTCCCCTGCTGGCCCAGCTGCGGGCCAGCGGGAAGTTCCGCAACCTCTCCACCGATGCAGAGGATCTGAGCTTTTTTGCCAATGTCCTCATCCACCGTGACCTGGAAGCCCGCTACAACATCACGCCCCAGCTCGTGCAGAATGCGCTCTTCGATGCCTACGGGCAGAGCATCGTCTCCACCATCCACCTTCCCCTGACCAATCACCGGGTGGTCATGGTGGTGGCGGAACCGTTCCGGGAATATTCCAACACACTGCACCATCTCTGGCTGTCCACCTCGGCTGGTACGGCAGCAGGGGGCATTGCCTCCAACCTCATCCGGGTCAGGACCAAAGGCACGCTCAGTACCCAGGCCTCCCTCTCCCGGGATTCCGTCACCAACTCCCTGGCCAACAAGCTCTCGGGCAACAGCTCGAACGGGGCCGCCGTCTCCTCATCCCAGGAAACGATGATCCCGCTGGACAATGTTGCCAGCATTGTCAAAACGCCCATGCCGCTCAGCATCACCCACCATAATGGCTATTATGCCACGACACTCTCCTTCGATCTGGCCGAAGGCACCAGCTATGATGATGCCATCTCGCTGATACACAGGGCACTGGTGAACCTTCATGCTTCGGACAGCATTCATGGGGAGTTCACGGGGACAACCGGAGAGACGACGGACCTCATGCTCAATGCCCTGCTGGCCTTCCTGGCAGCCATCACCATCATGTACATTGCCCTCGGCGTTCTCTACGAAAGTCTCCTCCACCCCATCACCATCCTTTCCACCCTGCCGTCCGCTGGCGTGGGGGGCGTGCTGGGGCTATGGGCCTCCGGTGAGCAGTTCAGTCTTGTGGCCATCATCGGCGTCATCCTGCTGACGGGCCTCGTGAAGAAGAATGCCATCCTGGTGATCGACTTTGCCCTGCACATCCACCACCATCATCCAGACATGACAGCCGAGGAGACCATCCGCCATGCCTCTGTCACCCGCTTCCGCCCCATCCTTATGACAACACTGGCCGCAGCCCTCGGCGGTATCCCGCTGCTGATGAGCCAGGGGTATGGCTGCGAACTGCGCCGCCCTCTGGGCGTGGCCATTCTGGGCGGCATGGCCATCAGCCAGCTGCTCACCTTCTACACCACACCAGCTGTCTATCTGCTGATGGAAAAGCTGAAACACCACAGTCTGTCCCTGATGAGGCGGGTCCGGGCCGCCCTGTAAGCCTGCCCCTTATGAACCCGACAGGAAAAAACGGTCAGCCGGACCCTCCACGGGCCAATTGCACCGCGCTGCGGCTCTTTCTATAAAAAGGGCCTGAGGAGAACGCCCGCCCATGACCCGGAACCATGATGCCAGCACGCCCCATCCATCCCTTGATGAAGAGTCCCTCCTTCCCCGCCCGACACGCCGCACGGTCCTGACGGCTGGGTCCGTGGCGCTGGGAGGGGCCGGGGCCTGTACGCTGGCCGCACCCTTTCTGGACAGTCTCCGCCGCACCCGGGCAAGCTCTGCTGCCAGCACACAGGAAGAAACGGTCCTGGATATTTCCGTACAGGACCTGGAGCCCGGTGCGCACAAGATCGTCGTCTGGCAGGGGATGCCCGTTGCCATCCAGCGCCGCACACCAGAGATGATCCGTGCGCTGGAGGACCCCGCCCTGCTCGCCCAGCTGCTGGACCCGCAATCCCGCATCCGGCAGCAGCCCCGTGAGGCTGAAAATGCCCACCGGTCCCTCCGGCCCGACTATGGCGTGTATGTCACCATCTGCACCCATCTGGGCTGCGTACCGGACTATCAGAACATCACCAGCCTGCCCGCCTCTGGCGGATTCTTCTGCCCCTGCCATGGGTCGCAGTTTGATGGAGCTGGCCGGGTCCTTCGCAACATGCCCGCCCCCTACAATCTCCCGGTTCCCCCACTCCATTTCGTGGATGACCATACAATCAGGCTGGGAGAAAGCCTTCTCTCACCCCATTACGGCATGAACAGCATCCAGCAGCTCTGAGGGACGGTCCACACGATGAACGACAACACACACCCGACCAGAAGCTGGCTCGACTCCCGCCTGCCCTTCCTGCGGCCTTTCTGCCAGCACATGACCCGCTTCCCCATGCCGCCGGTCAATCTGCTCTGGACACTTGGTGCCTGTCTGATGGTTGCTTTCGGGCTGATGGTCGTAAGCGGTCTGTTCCTCTCCCTGCATTACCAACCCGATCTCGCCCAGGCTTTCGACAGTGTGGAAGCCATGGAACGGCGGGTCCCCTCCGGCTGGCTCATCCGCAGCATCCATACAGGCGGGGTCAGCCTGCTCTTTGCTGCGCTCTATCTCCATGTCGGCCGAGGCCTCTGGTACGGGTCTTACAAGGCCCCACGGGAACTTGTCTGGCTCTCCGGCCTGTTCCTGATGCTTCTGTTCATGACGACCGCCTTTGCAGGTTATGTCCTGCCATGGGGGCAGATGTCCTATTGGGGGGCCACCGTCATCACCCATGCCGTGGAGGCCATACCCGGCATCGGTCACGGGCTGCTCGTCTATCTTCTGGGAGAAGACACGCTGGGCGGTGTGGCCCTGCACCGCTTCTTCATCCTGCATTTCACCCTTGGCTTCATCATCGCTGCGGTGGTCGGGCTCCATATACTCTGCCTGCATGGTACAGGCTCCAGCAACCCCACGCTGGACAGCCCCCACCCGGACCGCACGACCCGCCCCTTTGCTCCATTTTATGTGGTGAAGGACTGTCTGGCCGTCTGCGTGTTTCTGGCCCTGTTTGCCGGGCTGATCTTTTTCCTGCCGGGGCTGCTGGGCAAGTTGGACAACATCATCCCAGCCAATCCCCTCAAAACACCGGCAGACATCACACCGGAATGGTATCTGGCCCCGTGGTTTGCCATGCTGCGGGCTGTCCCTTCCCGTCTGGGCGGGCTGATTGCAGCAGCCACCAGCCTGCTTGTCCTCTTCATCCTGCCCTGGCTGGACCAGTCCCCCCGCCATAACGCCACCTACCGCCCGCTGGCCCGGATGGGGCTGGGGCTGTTCTTCATCGCCTTCATCATCCTCATTCTGGCAGGAATGAACAGAGCTACCCCCCTCTGGGTCTGGCTCAGCCGGGGCGCCATGCTGGTCTGGTTCCTCACCTTTCTGGGGCTGCTCCCTCTGGCAGCCTACAGGGAACGGCAAGCCAGTGACGCCTCCACACAGGGAGATGCACCATGATGCGTTCATGCCTCCGCCCAACGGGCATGGTCTTTCTGGCCGCCCTGTCCCTGGCCCATCTCCCCGCCACGGCCAGAGCGGATGACCCTGCCCCAACACAGGCCCCTGCCGCTGCGCAGGTGGCGGCCCCTGCAACAGTCCCGCCAACCACCATGCGCCCGGAAGAACGGGGGCTGATGATCTTCCAGCAGGTATGCAGCTCCTGCCACAGCATGGAGCGTGCCCATTATGGGGACATGATTGACCTCCAGCCCTCCGTCACGGCCCTGCAACACTGGGCACAGCAGCGTCATGCCGGGCTGGAAAGCCCCATCGCCTCCCCCTATCCCAGTGTGGCTGTAGGCAAGGCCAATAATGGCGGGGACTATCCACCGGACCTCTCCCACATTGCCCGCACCATCCGGGGCGGCCCGGACTATATCCGCCAGATGCTGGCAGGTTACCGCCCCGTTCCGCCCGGCGTCACCCTGGCACCGAATACCTATTACAACCCCATCGCCCTGACGCATCATCACAGGTTCAAGATGCGCCCCCCACTGCATGAGGGCATGATCGCCTTCCCGGACGGTACACAGGCCACCATTCCCCAGATGGCCAGCGACGTGACGGCCTTTCTCCAGTGGGCTGATGATTCCCACCGCAGCACCCGCCATTTCATCGGCACGGCCGTCCTGCTCTATCTCGCCCTGCTGGGCGGAATACTGCTTGCGCTCTGGCGGCTGCTGAAAAAAGAAGCCTGAAACGGAAAAGCCCCGCCCCAGAAACCGGGACGGGGCCAACCTCGGAACGACATCCGGCCTCAGGGAGCCGGGTTGGCGTTCAGCTGGTGGATGGCGTTGATCTTCTCTTCCAGCTCCGGCGTGATCTCCACCTGAATGGAGGTCAGAGCCGTCTCAAGCTGTTCCATCGTCGTGGCACCGATGATGTTGGATGTCACGAACGGGCGTGACGTGACGAACGCAATGGCCATCTGGGCGAAATCAAGCCCGGATTCCTTCGCCAGAGCCTGATAGGCCCGGATGGCATCATCCACACCCGGCTTTTCATAACGCTGGCCCCGGTTGAACAGGGTCGTCCGGGCTCCCGGCGGGCGGGCACCATCCAGATATTTGCCGGTCAGATAGCCCTGCGCCAGAGGGGAATAGGCCAGCAGGCCGACATCTTCCCGCAGACCCATCTCGGCCAGACCGATCTCATAGGTCCGGTTCAGCAGATTGTAGGCATTCTGGATGGAAGCAATGCGGGGCTGCTTTTCCTCCCGGGAAACACGCAGGAACTCGGACACGCCCCAAGCGGTCTCATTGGAGAGACCGACATGACGGACCTTGCCTTCCTTCACCAGCTCACCCAGAGCGCCCAGTGTCTCGGCAATCGGTACCTCATCAGCATCGGAGAGCGTGCGGAAGGTCGTGCCGCCCTCACCAAAGATGTTCACCACCCGGTCCGGCCAGTGCAGCTGGTAAAGGTCCAGATAATCAGTGTTCAGCCGCTTCAGGGACTCATCAATGGCATAACGTATCTGTGCCGGTGTCAGACGTGGCTTTTCACCATCGGGGCGAAACCAGTCATTCTGGCTGCGTCCAACAACCTTGCTGGCAAGGATGACCTTGTCCCGGTTGCCACGGGCCTTCAGCCAGCTTCCCACGATCCGCTCGGTCGAACCCTGCGTCTCCGCACGCGGTGGAATCGAATAAAGTTCAGCCGTGTCGATGAAATTTACGCCATGTTCAAGCGCCATATCGAGCTGGGCATGACCCTCTGCCTCGGTATTCTGCTGGCCGAACGTCATGGTGCCAAGGCAGAGCTCACTCACCTTCAGGCCAGTCCGTCCCAGTGTTCTGTACTGCATGGGCATTCCTTCCTGTCATGGTCACTATATGGCGGGCATCCTGACATGCCCGTAATGTAGGGCCCGACCACCAGGCAAGGGCCTGCTTCCCTTTTGCCCCGGCTTGCCGCTATCCTGCCCCACAACGATACACTACGCAGCATATCAGGAAAACAGGCAGGACCAATGCGTATTCTACTGGTTGAGGATGATCCGACTGTCCGCTCCTTTGTCCTCAAGGGGCTGAAAGAAGCTGGCCATAACGTGGACCAGGCCGACAACGGCAAGGATGGGCTGTATCTGGCCATTGGCGAGAAATACGACATCATCATCCTCGACAGGATGCTCCCCGGTGGCATTGACGGGCTGAACATCCTTGAAACCCTGCGTGGCCAGAAGAACAACACCCCCGTGCTGCTGCTCTCCGCTCTTTCCGACGTGGATGACAGGGTGGATGGGCTGCGGGCCGGCGGGGATGATTATGTCACGAAGCCTTTCGCCTTCTCCGAGCTTCTGGCCCGTGTGGAAGCCCTGGGGCGCCGGGGCCACAATGAATCCGCCCCGGAAACATCCCTGACCGTAGGCGACCTGACGCTGGACCTCCTCTCCCGCGAAGTCCGCCGTGATGGGCAGAAAATCGATCTCCAGCCCCGTGAATTCCGCCTTCTGGAGTTTCTCGTCCGCCATGCGGGGCAGGTTGTCACCCGGACGATGCTGCTGGAGAAAGTCTGGGACTATCACTTCGACCCGCAGACGAACGTGATTGATGTCCATGTCTCCCGCCTGCGCCAGAAAGTGGACAAGCCGTTTGAGACGGCCATCATCCACACGGTCCGCAATGCAGGCTATATCCTCCGCCCCACGCAGGACTGACAGCCAACACCATGGCAGAGGAAAGGACACCCCTATACCGCCGTCTGTCCCGCCGCCACCTGTTCCGACTCCCTCTCCTCCACAGCCGGAACGGAAAACGGCGCTGGCCCATCCGCTCGGCGGGCATCAATTTTGCTCTGGGCTATGGTGTCCTGTTTCTCATTTCGGCCACGCTGTTTCTCTCCTTCATCTGGTGGAGCAGCACAAACCTGCTGAACGACCATGTCCGTGCCTTCATCGAGACGGATGCGCAGGAACTCCGGCACCGCTGGGGGCACGGCGGGGCCCCCGCCCTGAGTGAGGCCATCAATGACAGGCTGGAACAGAACATTGATGATGACGCCCTCTATCTGCTGATAGACCGCCATGGGCGGCGAATGGCGGGCAACCTGCCGGGCTGGCCGGTGGCCGTCAAAAAGATGAACCACTTTTACGAGCTGACCATCCGCCGCTACACCTTCACGACGCCTGCCCAGTTCAAGGCCTATACCCTGCCGCATGGCTTCAAGCTGATTGTCGGGCACGACATACGGGGCCGCACCCTCCTCAGCACTGTCATCACCCGCACGCTCATCTGGTGTGCCGTCATGATCTCCCTGCTGGCCGTGGGCGGCGCCCTGGTGGTACGGGACCTCTTCCGCCGCATGGTTGGCTCCATCGCCCGTACAGCCTCTGCCGTAGCCAATGGCGACCTCAACCACCGCATCGCCCTGACAGGCAGTGAAACCGATCTCGTCGCCGAAACGGTCAATACCATGCTGGACAGGATCAACCGGCTGATGGAGGGCGTCCGCCAGGTCTCCAACGCCATTGCGCATGACCTGCGCACCCCCATAACCCGGGCCCGCAACCAGCTGGAAGAAGCTTTCTTCTCTGCCACCTCACCCGATGAACTGCGCACGGCCGTGGACAGGGCCATCGGGGACCTGGACCACATTACCGGCATCTTCGAGGCCCTCCTCCGGATCGCCCAGATAGAAGCAGGAGCACGCCGCTCGGCCTTCACGACCGTCAACCTCAACCAGCTCCTGTCCAACATGGCTGAACTCTACGAAGCCTCGGCCGAGGATGCCGGGCTGAGCCTGGCACTGGATGTCACCCCTCTGCCCTCCCTGTTTGGTGATGAAAGAATGCTCCAGCAGGCACTGGCCAACCTGCTGGACAATGCCATAAAATTCTCCCCACCAAACAGTATGCTGACCCTCAGCGCCCATCCCGTCATGGCCGGAACAGCCCCGGGCAGCGGCGCGGAGAAAAAACCACAGGGACTCGAGATCAGCGTCCGGGATCAGGGGCCGGGAATGAATGATGCCGACATACTGCGCGCCCACGAGCGCTTCTTCCGGGCTGAAAGCGCCCGCAACACGCCAGGCTCCGGCCTTGGCCTCTCTCTGGTACAGGCCGTCACCAGCCTGCATCATGGCCGTCTGACCCTTACCCAGGCCAATCCCGGCCTGAAAGTCACACTCTTCCTGCCCCTTCTGCCAGAAGCAGAACGGACCGGCAGAAGCACCACTCCGGCGGAAACCACACCATGAGACACCGTCCCGTCAGGCCTGTTACCAAATCTTCATTCCTCGCCCATCTTCCGGGCAAACAAGCTGTGATAGTCTGATGACCATGCGCACCGTTTTCTTCCTCACTGTCCTTCTCCTGCTGGCCCAGATGCCGCTCCGGCCGGGGCACGCCTGGGGGTCACTGCTGCCGGAAGAAGAACCCTCCACCCCTGCGCAGGACCTTGTCATCACCAGCGACAGCCAGGCTTACTGCGCCCAGCTCAGCGAGCATCTGGCAGAAAAGATGCGCATGCCTCATGATGTTCCCGTCGGGGCCATGGATGATGCACGGCATCTTCAGGAAGAAGGGCAGGAACTCTGCCAGCAGAACCACATACGGGCGGGCATAGGCCGCCTGCGGCGCGCACTTGTTCTGCTGAAAAATCAGGAAGGCTCCCACCAATGACCCTCCATCGTTCGCTGAAATTCACGGGCCTGACTGCACTGGCCACCGGATGTCTGCTAGGCAGCGTGGCCATGGCAGCACCCCCGGCACCAACCATCCCCGATGGCGAACCCCCTGCCATGATCCCGCCAGAGCCGCCACACCCACATGGTACGCTGCTCGCCTTTGCCGTTTCTGATGAAGCACAGGCAAAGGCAGATACGCTCTCCATACGCTTTTCAGCCAGAACGGAGGGCAGTTCTCCCACCGGCACCCAGCAGCACCTCAACCAGCTTGTCAGCAGTGCCATGGCCATCCTGAAAGATCAGCCGGACGTGAAAAGTACGGCGGAGACTTACACGGTCGGGCAGGAATATGGTCCTCATGACAAACGCAGCTGGGTTGCCCGCCAGAGCCTGACCCTGAGCAGCCAGAACCGTGACGGCCTGCTTGCTCTGGCCGAAAAACTTCAGAAACTGGGGCTGGGCCTTGAGGACATGCAATGGACTCTCAACCCCGAGACCCGTGAAAAGCTGGAAAAGCAGGCCCGTCTGGGGGCCCTGAAAAAGCTCCGCCAGCAGGCCGAGGAAGATGCCGCCGCTCTGGGCCAGACCCTGATTGGTCTGGAACGTGTGCGTATCGGGAGCCACGGCGCAGATGGTTTTGAACCGCTCCACCCCGCAGGCCCAATGCTCATGATGGCCGAAGCCCGCAGCGCTGCCGCAGCACCGGAGAGCACGGCAGAAATGCAGACCGTCCGTGTCACCGTCAGCGCCCAGGCCCGTCTGGCAGACAGGGAACCCCCGACTGCACCCTGATGGAGGGGCAGCCAGCCCTAGAAAACCGTCGTGGGGCGCTTGCCCAGCGCAACCGGGAGGGTGATGATCTTGCCCTCCCGCCTTATGGTGAAATTGAAAACCGTCCCGGGATGGGCTGCCGCAACACTGCGCAACACCGTCCGGGCATCATGCACCGGGATGTTGCCAATCGCCAGGATGGCATCCTTCTTCCGCAGGCCTCCCCGCCATGCCGCTCCGTGAGGATCCACATCCTCCACCCACATGGGGAAACTGGAATCGTTGAGCGTCACACCCAGCCAGCCATGTTCCACATGGCCCGTCTGGCGGATGGCCTCCACGACAGGCGCCACGATTTCCGACGGAATACCAAAGCCAATCCCCACGGAACCATCACTGGGGGACGCAATGGCGGCGTTCATCGCCACGACCTGCCCCTGGAGATTGAAAGCAGGCCCACCAGAATTGCCCGGATTGATGGGGGCATCCAGCTGCATGAAGTCATCCAGCGCCCCACTGCCCAGATCACGCCCGACAGCAGAAACAATGCCTGCCGTCACTGACGACCCGAACCCGAACGGATTGCCTGCCACAAGTATCCAGTCCCCGATTTCCACCTGCCGACTGTCCCCCCAGGAAACGCAGGGCAGCGGTGTCGGGCTATCCACCTTGATGACGGCAATATCCGTCATCGGGTCATCCCCCAGGCTGTGAGCGGGCAGGGAGCGGCCGTCAGACAGGGACACCATGATCCTCGTGGCGTGGCCGATGACATGCCGGTTCGTCACGATGATGCCAGAAGCATCCACCACGAAACCGGATCCCGCCCCTGTCAGCTCGTCATCAGCCGGATGCAGCATGTGATGCCCCTTGCCCGTCACATGATGCCGGAGACGATGCTTCTTCCGGGGGGCCGGTGAAGCGCGGCGCTGCTCCTGGCTGGCAGGCGGAGAGGCCGTATCAGGCTCTCCCTCATCATCCTCATCCGCCGAGGATGACGCATGAGAGATTGAAATATTCACCACCGCCGGAATGACCTGATGGACCAGAGGCGCAAAACTGGGCAGATTCAACGCCTCCCGCAAAGCGGGCGCTTCATGGTTCACACCCACGGGCAGGGCCCCCACCGGCGTGGCAGCAGGCGGCAGCACAAGCGGAGACGACACCGGGACAGGCGGATGACGGACCGCCTTATACAGGCTCGTATTCTTTATCGGCTCGGGAACCTTTTCCCCACCAGGCACCCACCACAGGCATACGCCCGCAGCCACCATGCTCCCCACGGCCGCCGGCAGCAGGACAGACCAGACCAAGTGCCTCATAACCGGCTGCATTCACATGCGCTCCCCTCACTGCGGCACGGCTGCCGCAATGTCTCTTCAAGTCTTCCACTCCCTACCACACTCCATCCCGTTTGAAAGCACCTTCCTGACCTTCAGGCTGTACCACATATCAGCCCGCCCCAGCAGAAAACACCCCGTCTCCACCTTGCAAAATACTTGCAGGGACCCGGTCTCCGTGGCAGTTTACTTTTCTTTCATTTTCAGGGCAGGTAGGGCAGGTCAGGAAAGACCCAGCATTCAGACAGCACGGGCTGAAAACAACCATGCCCCCCACCTCCTGAAGACCTGAAAAAGACATGCCGGATGCGCCAGAAGGACGGATACATGACAGCCCACAGCGAACGTAATGCAATTACCCTGCATCACCCGATTTTCGTGACGTATTTCTTTACGGTTCTCATCATCCAGAATGATGAGTTCAGGCATGTCGATTTCTGCGACATCGAACATTACAGGGCCTGCCTCCCCACCCATGAACAGCTGACGGCACATGGCATCACCGTCCTGAACCCGAAGGATGATACGTTCGTCCTGCTGAAAGACGGCAATTTCCTGTCCGCCCGCCCCGAAGGCACCTTCGGCTTCGCCAACAAGGCCAACTGGTGGGAAGAGTTCAGACGCCTCTCGAGCATTCCATTCAAATTCGTTCAGGAAAAACCTTTTTCTCCCCATATACCGCACATCATCCACCAGACAGACAATGCCCTTCACCCGGAAACAGGCTATCTTGAAAACATAACGTCCCTGAAAACAATGAATAAGGACTGGGAGTACCGGTATTATTCAGAAAAAGACCGCATTGACTTCATCCATACCCATTATGGATGGGACGTGCTGAGTGTCTATCTGCGGCTGAACCGCCTCTATGGCGCAGCACAGGCGGATTTTTTCAGATATCTCTGCCTGTATCAGCATGGCGGCGTCTATCTGGACATGAAATCGGGCAGCAGCCGGCCATTATCCTCCATTATCCGTGATGACGACCAGTTCATCATTTCACAATGGGACTGGAGCCTGCCTCAATACTTCGAGTGGGGCAAAAAAGCCGAACTTCCCCACATTGAAGGGGGCGAATTCCCTATATGGTGTCTCATCTGTGCGCCGGGCCATCCTCTTATGGCCAAGGTCATCAACCAGCTGATCGCCAACATCTTCCTTTACACGCCCAACCTGCACAGCACGGGCAGCGTGGCAACACTGAAAGTGACCGGCCCCATCCTGTTCACAAGAGTCGTCTTCAACAACCTGAACAAATTCGACATCAGGATGGAAAACATTCTGGCGAAGGGCCTCAATCCCCACATGGTGAAGAACATTTACCGCAAGGACCAATATCACGAGCAGGTCCTGCCCCTCGTCATACAATCCACCCGTGTGGGCGATACCATATGATGGCCTCTCCTCCCCGAAGCAGCACATGCTCGAACCACCGGGGACAGAAAACCGGAGACTGAACGGCCTCAAGCCTCCTCGGCGGGATTTTCGGGCCATTTATGTCTGGGGTAGCGCCCCCGCATGTCCCGCCGCATGTCCAGCCAGCCTGACGTCCAGAACTGGGCAAGGTCCGCCGTCACGGCCTGTGGCCGTCCGGCAGGGGACAGCAGGGTAGCATGGAGCGGCACCCGGCCACCTGCCAGCTTCGGCAGGGCCGTGGTGCCATAAAAGTCCTGCGCCCGGGCAGAAAGGGATGGCACGACCGTCGTGTAATCAATGCGCCTGCGCCCGACCTTCAGAGCCACATGGGACGGAAGCTGGCGGTCCAGCTCCTGCCTGTCCTCGTAGGACAGACGGCTGGCCAGAATGGCCACAAGGTCCAGCTCCTGAATCTGTGTGAGCCGGTCCAGTCCCGCAAGCCACGGTTCCAGCCACTCCATGTCCTCGGCCAGTGCCTCGTCAGACAGATCAGGCAGATGGGGCGCATAATGCGTCCGGGCCAGAGCAACACGGGCCTGAAACTGGCGGGCCGCCGCCGACCAGTCCAGATGCCGGGCCAGATCAGACCGCACCTTCGCCAGAAGGGCCACCGTGATGTCTTCCGCCTCGGGGGAGACGTTACGATCCTTCAGCACCAGATTGCCCAGCCGCAGCCTCTGCCGGACAATAACCTTGCCCGATGTACCATCAAGGGCCGGTTCCCGCTGTTCCTTCAGGCTGGCCTGTACGGAATCGGGCAGGGTCTCCAACGTGACCGGAGCCGCAAGGGTCATGTCCGTCCCCTTGCGGACATGGAAGGCCGCCCCAGCCAGAAGGTCCTCCTGCACCAGCGGGTCTGTCGCCCCCAAGCGGGCACTGCCACCTCCTGCCAGACGGTACCGTCCATCGGCACTGGTCCGCTGTGCCAGACGGTCAGGGAACCCCGCCGCCACCAGACGTCCCGTGACGTGACCCGTCAGCCCATCGCTCACGAGGTCCGCAAGACCATCCTGCCCTGTCCCCTGCCCGGCCCGGCGCAGGAACCGCCCCGCAGCATGGCGGAGCTGCCGCAACACATGCCTGGGAACACGGGCATCATCCTGCATGAAGAGTTTCAGACGCAGCCGGAGGTCAGCGGAGGCCTCTCCTCCCCGGCCCCCACGGCCGCCCAGCGGATCACGTTCTTCCAGAAGGGCCGCCAGACAGGCCGCCACGGCCATCTCCTCCACCGTCCGGGCAGCGCAGAGCATCGCAGCCAGCCGGGGATGCGTACCAAACCCGACCATCCGCTGCCCCAGAGCCGTCAGCTCCCGCTGACCATCCAGAGCCCCCAGAAACTGGAGAAGGGACTGCGCTGCGGCCAGTCCCCCCTCCGGGGCTGGCTCGATGAGCGGCAGAGCCGCCGGGGCCGTGCCCATCGCCTGCTGCCAGGCTGCCGTCACGAGGGCAAAATCACACAGGTCCGCCTCCCTTATGGCGGGGACTTCCTGCACGATCAGGCTACGCTGGGTCATTTCAGACCAGAGACGGATGGCAATACCGGGAGCCTGACGCCCCGCACGGCCTGCCCTCTGTTCCGCCGTTGCCCGGGAAATGCGCCGTGTATGAAGGCGGGGCAGCCCCGTACCGGCATCACGCTGGGGCAGACGCCGCCAGCCACCATCCACCACCACACGCACACCGGGAACCGTCACGGACGTTTCGGCAATGGATGTCGCCAGCACGATACGCCGCCCGGACTCCGGAGCCAGCGCACGGGCCTGATCCTCCACCGACTGCTCCCCGTACAGAGGATAGACAGGCACCCGGTCCCCAAGAAGTCCCTGAAGACTGGCCTGCGCCCTGCGGATTTCTCCCACCCCGGGCAGGAACGCCAGAATGGAGCCCTCTTCCTCCCGCCAGGCCTGTGCCACGGCCTGGGCACAGCTCTCCGGCAGATCACGCAGATGGGCAATGTCCCGCCGGTAGCGGACCTCCACCGGGTGCTGCCGTCCGTCACTCTCGATCAGCGGGGCCTGAAGGGCGGTCGTGAAAATGCCCGCATCCAGCGTGGCCGACATGGCCACGAGCCGCAGCTCCGGCCGCAGGCTCTGCTGCATGTCCCGGCAGAACCCCAGAGCCGTGTCGCCATCCAGTGACCGCTCATGCACTTCATCAAACAGGACGGCAGATACGCCATCCAGCAGGGGGTCTGCCAGCAGACGGCGGACCAGCAGACCCTCCGTGACGACTTCAATGCGGGTCCGGGCCGAAACGGCACTGTCGATGCGGGTGCGATAGCCGATCACCCCGCCGGGGGCTTCACCCCGCAAGGCCGCCATGCGCTGGGCCGCTCCCCGTACGGCCACACGCCGTGGCTCCACAAGCAGGATACGGCCATCCCCCAGCCAGCCAGGCGCAACCTCCAGCAGAAAAGGCGGCACGGCCGTAGTCTTTCCGGCACCCGGCGGCGCCACAAGCACAGCATTGGAGCCAGCAGCCAGTGCCTCCAGCAAAGCCGGCAGGACCGCCGTCACGGGCAGGGAATCCGACATCATGCTGCCTCCTGTAGGCCCTGTCCCGGCTCAGTCCTCGTATGTCAGAAGGGACGTGACCGGCACGTCAACCTTTCCACGGCCTCCCAGAGCCAGCAGCTCGATCATCACGGAAGCCCCGACAACCTCGGCCCCAGCCTTGCGCAGAAGGTCGATGGAGGCAGCCAGCGTACCGCCGGTTGCCAGAAGATCATCCAGCACCACCACACGCTGGCCGGGACGGACGGCATCCGCCTGGATGTGCAGCTCATCCTCACCATATTCGAGGCTGTATCTGTGGGAAATGGTCTTGCCCGGCAGCTTGCCCGGCTTGCGCAGCATGGTGAAACCACAGCCGAGGCGGGTTGCCAGCGGAGCTGCCGTGAGGAAGCCACGGCTCTCGATCCCTGCCAGAAGGTCTGGCTGGAAGCGGGCCACCGCCTGCGCCAGACGCCCCGTAGCCACCTGCCACGCTTCCGGATTCCGGATCAGGGTGGAAATGTCATAAAACAGGATGCCCGGTTTCGGAAAATCCGGAACTTCACGGATATACTGTTTCAAATCCAGCGGAGCAGGGTCTTCAAAGGACATGGCAGGCCTTCACATTGCAGGTCATGATATGCACGAAGCCCCCCTTATAGGCCCTTGTGCCGTCCTTTTGAAAGGGAAGGCTCTCCTTGCTGCCATCAGGGAGCCATGCGGGCAAACAGGATCATGAGGAGGAAAGCCGCCAGCAGCATTCCCCCCATTGGGATCGCCGTACCCACCGGCAGCCATGAGAACATGACACTGGCCAGAATACCGAACACATACTGCCCCGTCCCCGCCAGAGCGGTAGCGACACCGGCATTGCGCCCCTGTGTCAGCAGGGCACCGGCCATGGCATTGGGGCCAATGCATCCCCCCGGCCCCAGCGCACAGAGCATCGCCCCGAACAGTGGCCAGAGATAGATGTGCCTGAGATGCCCTGCCGCATCGACATCCAGTGCAGACCAGATGGCCAGCCCCAGCAGTACAACCGCCCCTACGCAGCTGATGGCAAGCCCGGCCCGAAGCAGGGTCCGGCTGTGATAGTAGTTCAGCAACCAGGCATTGATCTGGGACGAACCGATCATGCACACCGCCATCACACCAAACAGCACGCCATACTGGAACGGCGTGAACGCATACACGCTCTCGAAGAGGAAGGGTGCAGCCGTCAGATAGGTGAAAATGACGAATCCCTGCACCATCCAGATGAGCGCATTGAAGCGGTAGTTCCTGTCCTTCAGGGTCTGCCCATACCGGACGATAATGGGCCAGAGACGCATGGGGTGACGGTCTTCACCATCCAGTGTTTCTGGCAGGAAAAGGAAGACCGCCAGCAGCCCCACTACACCATAAAGGGACGTTGCCCAGAAAATGTCCCGCCAGCTGATGAACTGGAGAGCAAAACCACCCAGAGCCGGCGCCAGAATGGGCACGACACCCTGTATGAGAATAAGGCGGGACATCATCTTCGCCGTGGCGTCACCGACTGTCAGGTCCCTGACGCAGGCATTGGGCACCACGAGGCTGGCAGCCCCCATCAGGGCGGCAAAAGCCCGGAAGAAACAGAGCATGGGCATGGAGGTCGAAAGGGCACAGCCTGCTGCGGCCAGAGCATAGAACAGGGTACCCACAAGCAGCGGACGACGACGACCAAAGCGGTCCGTCACCGGCCCGACAATGATCTGCCCGATGGCCAGCCCCGCCACCCAGGCCGCCATCGTCAGGCTGCCCGTTCCCGGTGCGGAACCAAGCTGCTGCTCCATCTCTGGCAGGGCCGGCAGATAGATATCTGTCGAGACAGGGCCAACCGCCGTCAGCGTTCCCAGAAGGATCGGCAGCCAGAAAGGCATCTTCCCACCCTTGATAAGCGGTTTGCCAATCAGGGCATGTTCAAAAAAGCCATGCTGTGACGTCTTCATGCTCCGCTATCCTGCCTTTCCCATCTCATCTCTTTGTGAAACCCGCGTAATACCCAGCCTCCCAACACGGCGGAAAGAAGTGCCAGCACGGCGGCGGTAACCAGTGCCCAGCCATGGCGTAGTTCTACACCCCTGCCAGCCAGAAGAAAAACCAGATTCTGGGGCAATCCTCCCAGCATGGTCGCCAGCAGGAACCGGCCAACTGCAAGCCCCGCCATGCCAGACGAGACCGATACCAGGAGGGCAGACCCGACCGGCAGCAGCCGGGCACAGGCCACCATGCGGAATGGAGCCCGCTGTCCAGCCCGGATGAACCACGGCACGGAAGCCGCCCTGACCGGGCATTTCCACCGCCAGAGCCGCCCCCAGCCATAGCCCAGCAGGGCACCGGCCCCATAGGCCAGGCTGGCCTCCACCACCCCGATGCCAACGCCAAACCCCGCTCCCAGCACGAAACAGAGTGCCTGCCGGGGCAGACCAAAAGCACAATACAGCACGGCCAGCGGCAGGACCCGCAGGGCCGCATAAGGCTGCCCGGCCCACTCCCGCATCAGTCCCAGCCCATGCTGGATGGCCGGAATCCGCCACAAAAGCAGCGGCCCTCCCACCAGAAGCAGGACCAGAAGAGCGGGGCGGACTGCCGCCCGCAACGGAACGGGACTCCTCAGAGCAGACCCCGGGCCCGTATCTGGGCATAGGCGGCCAGCGTAACCATGCAGGTCATCTCCCCTTCCACGATCATGCGCTCAAACTCGGCAAGCGGGATGTCTTTCACCTTCATGTCGGCTTCCGTCGCTTCCCGCTCGGCCTCACCACGGACAAGATTCCGGGCCAGAAAAACATGCCCCATCTGCGTGGAGTATCCAGCTCCCTGATACAGTGTCCCTGCATGGATCAACTCACCGGCACGCAGGCCCGTTTCCTCCCGCAGCTCACCAAGGGCAAGCTCCGTGGCATCTGCATCCGGCCGTGTCTCCCACATGCCCATGGGAAACTCCCAGAGCCGCTTTCCCACCGGGTAGCGGAACTGCTGGACCAGTGTCAGGCGACCATCAGCATGCATGGGCATGATGACGGCAAACGTCCCCCGTTCGACAACGCCGTACAGACCCTTCCTGCCACCAGGATGGATGATCCTGTCTTCCCGCACCGCAGTCCATGGGTTTTCATAAACCATCTCGGAAGAAAGAATCTGGTAGCCTGCATCCTCACAGGCTTTCTTTACCGCATCATCAATCATCATCGGCTCCTTCGCAGCAATGGCCGGTCGCTCATCATCGTGATCAGGCCGCCCTGTATCATGGTGAAGAAGAAAAAGTGAAACGCTTTACCCCAACCAGCCAGATATCATCCTACTGATATCCCTGCATGGCAGCCATTCATAACTATGCAAGCTGAGCAAATCATTGCCCCGTGACGCAAAAGGCTTTCTCACCTATGGTCGATAACCAAGAAAGGCTGTGCCGGTTACAGTTACCAGGTGGGCACGGCTTGCGGAAACTGCAAAGGGGACGCCCATGTCTGATGAAGACGCAACCTATACGTGCTCGCCGACCATGCGGGTCATGCCCGTAGTCCTGTTCAACCTCCTTGTCTATTTTGTCATCGGGCTGCCCAATGCCATCATTGGTGCCCAGTTCGTGCACAACACGCTGGGTTTCAGCACAGCCATTGCCGCCAGCACCATCTCCCTGCAGTACATCGGTACCGCCATGGGGCGTGTGATCGTCGGTCATCGCATTGACGTGCATGGCCCCAAGGCCATTCTGCGGTATGGTCTCATCTTCTGCACCATCTCCGGCCTGCTGATGTGCCTTGCAGCTCTGATCCCCAGCTTCATGGGCCTGAATGACACGTCCCGCTATGTGGCCCTGGGCATTGCCCTCATCAGCCGTCTCTTCATCGGCTGGTCCGAGAGCTGCACCTCCACCTCCGTCACGACATGGAACCTGCGCCGCGTCGGCCCTGCGCACTCCTCCGTCGCCATTTCCTGGAACGGTGTCACCTCCTACGGTGGTATCGCTGTTGGCGTGACCGTCGGCCAGTTCCTCAGCGGCATCCTGCCGAACATCCGGCTGCTGCCCGTCGGCATTTTTGCCACCCTGCTGGGTATTGGCGGCATCATCCTGCTGACCTTCTACAAAGCCATCAAGCCGCTGCCGAGCAAAGGCAAGCCGATGTCCTTCGCCCTCGCCGTCAAGAAAGTGCTGCCGTATGGTGCCGCTCTGGCTGCCGGGTCTGTCGGCTTTGGTACGGTCAACAGCTTCCTGGCCCTGTATTACACGGATAACCACTGGACTGGCCTGGGTGTGGCCTTCGGCGTTTTCGCTGCCTGCTTCATCTTCATGCGTATTTTCGTCTCCGGCCAGATCGACAAGCATGGCGGTGTGCCGATCGCTTACATGTCCCTGGTGACGGAAGCCATTGCCATGGCCGTCTTCTGCCTGGTGCACAACCCCACGGGTGGCCTGATCGGTGCTGCACTGACGGGTGCGGGCTTCTCCCTGCTCTTCCCCGCCATGGGCACCATGGCCGTCCGTACCGATGGGCCGGAGTTCCACGGTATCCTGATCGCCGCCTACTCCATCTTCACCGACCTGACCATCGTGATTTCCAGCTGGTTCATGGGCGGTCTGCGTGACCACATGGGCTGGGGTGTCATGTTTGCCGTGGCTGGTGTGCTCTGCATCAGTGGTATCGCCTTCAGTGCCATCTTCTCCCGTATTCCGGGATGTGGTGTGCCGAAAAACGCTGCCTGACCAACAGCCGCCTGCTGGGTGGGGGCCTTTCCCGGTTCCTCCCCAGCGGGGCTGCCAGTTGCCAGAATGCCGGGTACAGTCTTCTCTGCCCGGCATTTTTCTGTTCGGAGGAAACAGTCCATCATGACCATCCGCTCCTGCTCCGTCTTCTGCGGGTCACGCCCCGGGCACGATCCGGCCCACATGCAGGTAGCCCGTGCCCTCGGAACAGCCCTGGGGGAAGCGGGTCTCACTCTCGTCTATGGGGGCGGGACTGCTGGCCTGATGGGCGCCGTGGCCGATGCTACCCTGCTGGCCGGCGGTACCGTAAAAGGCATCATTCCCCGCTTCCTGGAAGCGCAGGAAATCCTGCATGAAGGCGTCACAGACCTAGAAGTGACAGAAGACATGCCCAGCCGGAAAGCCCGGCTATTCGAAGAAGCTGACGCTTATGTCATCCTCCCCGGAGGGTTTGGCACATTCGACGAATTCATGGAGGTTCTCGTGAACCGCCAGCTGGGGCTGAGCCAGCGGCCCATCATCATTCTCAACACCAATGGCTGGGCCGACCCGCTCATCGCCCTGCTGCAGGCCACGCAGGCACAGGGTTTCGCCGATGCAGGGGCAGAAACCCTCTACGAGGTCGTAACGGACGTGCCCAGCGTCATGCGGCGTCTGAAGAAACCTTCACACGCCTGATCTTGGCCCCGCAGGCGGAGAGCTTCTTCTCCACATGCTCATACCCACGGTCGAGATGATAGACACGGCTCAGTTCCGTCTCACCCTCGGCCACGAGGCCAGCCAGGATCAGTGAAAAAGATGCCCTCAGATCCGTGGCCATCACCTTGGCACCAGAGAGGCGTTCCACCCCACGGATCACGGCTGACCGCCCCTGGATGGTGATGTTGGCCCCCATGCGGTTCAGTTCCGGCACATGCATGAAACGGTTCTCGAAGATCGTTTCCGTAATCATGGACGCTCCCTCCGCTACAGAGAGCATGGCCATGAACTGCGCCTGCATGTCGGTCGGGAAACCGGGGTAAGGTTCGGTTGTCAGGTCCAGCCCCCGCAGCTTTCCCTCACTCCGTATCCGCAAGCCATCAGCCTCTTCCGTAACATCCACGCCAACCTGCTGGAGCGCATAGACAACCGCTTCCTGATCTACCATGCGGCCACCTTCCAGCAGGACATCCCCACCCGTCATGCCCACGGCGCAGGCATAGGTGCCACACTCGATGCGGTCTGGCATGACGGAGTAACGAGCACCATGAAGCTGCTCCACCCCCTCTACCATGATGGTGCCGGAATGTGCCCCGGTGATCTTCGCCCCCATGGCATTGAGGCAGTTGGCAAGGTCCAGAATTTCCGGCTCCCGGGCAGCATTGACGATCTCCGTCGTGCCACGGGCCAGCGTGGCTGCCATGAGAACATTCTCCGTCGCCCCCACACTGGGGAATGGCAGCACGACACGCCCGCCCTTCAGGCCATTGGGCGCTCTGGCATTGATGTAACCCCCCTCCAGCGTGATCTCGGCGCCCAGGGCCTCCAGTCCTTTGAGATGAAGGTCCACCGGGCGTGTCCCGATGGCACACCCACCCGGCAGGGAGACACGGGCTTCTCCCATACGGGTCAGCAGAGGTCCCAGAACAAGAATGGAGGCCCGCATCCGGGACACGATGTCGTAAGGAGCCTCTACCGACTGGATGGTTCCACCAAGGCTGAGCTGCCGGGGACCATCAATCTCCACCACGTCATAACCCAGCTGCCCCAGCAGGGTCCGCATGGTACGGATATCCGCAATATCGGGAATATTGGAAAGAATGAGAGGCCCTTCGGAAAGCAGGGCGGCCACCATCAGTTTCAGGCCCGAATTCTTGGCCCCACCAACAGAAATGCGCCCCTCAAGACGGTGGCCACCTTCGATCAGGAAATAATCCATCTGTCTCTCTCCATACCTCATCCCATCACCGTGCCTCACAGGCTGGATGAGGTTCTCTGCTTGTCTGAATTTTAAAGCCGCGGGGGCGTTACACCGGACTGGCGCATATACTTTCCGGCACGGTCAGCATAGCTGACTTCACAAGGACTGGCTCCCTGAAAAAACAGAAACTGGCAGATGCCCTCATTGGCATAGATACGGGCTGGCAGGGGGGTGGTATTGCTGATCTCGATGGTCACCTGCCCCTCCCATTCCGGCTCCAGCGGTGTGACATTGACGATGATCCCACAGCGGGCATAGGTGGACTTGCCAAGGCACACGACCAGCGTATCACGGGGGATGCGGAAATATTCCACCGTATGGGCCAGTGCAAAACTGTTGGGCGGGATGATGATGTCCCCGCGGCGTGTCACGAAACTGTCAGCAGAGAAATTCTTGGGGTCCACCACGGCACTGTCAACATCTGTGAAGATGTGAAATTCATCAGCGACACGAGCATCATACCCATAGGAGGACAACCCGTAGGAAATGACCTTCTCACGCTTCTGCGCCTCGACAAACGGCTCTATCATGCCGTGTTCCTGCGCCATGTGGCGTATCCAGTGGTCAGGCATGATCGACATGGCCGTTCTCCCTTGTGGATGGTGATGTCTTACTGAAAATCGACAAAAACCTGACAGGGACAGACCGCCCCCGGACAGAGACAGACCCGACCAGCCGGGCCTGCCCTGTCATATCATCTGTCTGCCCCGGCGCAAAGCGGAGGAACGGCCCGGAGGGGGTCAATCCCCCGATGAACCACGGATCACCAGCTCAGACATGCTGAGCCGACGGCGACGCTTCCTCTCCGAAGGCAGTTCACGCACGGCACCACCACGCAACGTCCGACGGAAGCGGGGCCAGCGGGGTTTGACCTCACTGGCCAGCACACCAGCCACAATGAAACCAGCCCCAATGAGCGTGGTCATCGTCAACACGTCACCCGTCACCCAGCCAACCAGCCCCCCCCAGATCGGCTCACTGGAATAGATGAGGGTCGCCTTGGTGGGAGAGACCGTTTTCTGCGCCCAGTTGAGCACCAGCTGGGTAGCCGCACTCACAATGCCCATCACCAGCGCACACCCCATCCAGCCCCAGCTGAAGGCGGGCACATGCTCTCCCATTACCGGCATGGCACAGAAAGCAAAAAGTCCACCCGCCACAAGCTGGACAAACGCCATGCGGCGGCTATCCGTGTGAAGAGCGAACAGCCCGACGCAGATGATCTCAAAAGCGTAAGAAAAAGTCCCCAGCAGGGTCAGGCCGTCACCCGTGCTCATGGTCAGGCCGGTCTTCCACGGCTCGGCCAGCAGAACCAGCCCAACGAAGGCAAGAAAAATGCCGGCAATCCCACTCCTGCTCGGAGCCTTGCGCAGGATGATCCACTGAAGCAGTGGCACCAACGGCACATAGAGAGCTGTCAGAAAGGCAGAACGGCTGCTGGTGATGCTCATCAGCCCGATCGTCTGACAGATGTAACCGAAAGCCAGCACGATACCGATCAGCCCGCCACGCCATATCTCCGAACGTGGAATCCCCTGCATGATATGCTTGCGCCCGACAAAACAGACCACAAACAGGGCAGCGATGAGGAACCGGACCCCGATGAAAAACAGAGGACCGCTAGTCTTCAGCGCCATCTGGATGATGTAGTAGGTCCCCCCCCACAACACCGTGATGATACCGAGGGCAACCTCCTGCCGCGATGGCAGTGGCAGACGCGGGCTGGTCACTCAGCGATCCCCCTGGCTGGCAGAGGCTGTTACACGCCCAGACACGGCCGGACGGCTGCGCTGCTGCTGTTTGCGACGCAGAAGGTTGGCCCGCAGGGCCTGGGCTTCCCGCAGCTGGCGCTCCTGCCGTGCTGTCATGGGGGCTTCGCCGGTCTTTCTCTCCTGTTCAGGCTTCATGAACCTGCATCCCTCTCCTCATGAAAGCGCACAAACGCTTCCCGCAAGCCAGCAGGAAGCAGCTCATCATACACGCCCAGTGTCGCCCGCTGCATGTGCTGCTTGGTATAATGGGCAAGAGCATGGGCACGGATCTCGTCCTGCCGCTCTGCCATAAGTTCTGGTGGCACGTCCAGCACTTCCCTCAGGGCACCGGCCAGCGCCCGATGGTCCCCCGCCGGAACAAGCGTCCCGCTTTCACCATGCTGTATGGTTTCCTTCAGGCCGCCACGGGCCGAGCCGATCACCCAGCAGCCCATCATCTGTGCTTCCACCGGCACCCGCCCGAAGGGCTCAGGTCGGAGAGAAGGCACCGTCACAACATGCGCCAGCCGGTAGGCCGCTGCCATGTCCCGGCAGGGACCAGCAAAACGCAGACGAGTCGCTATGCCCCGCTCCTCGGCCATCCTGTGCAGCATCCGGGCATAGCTGCTGTCCTCCCCTGGCCCGACCATGACGCAGACCCAGTCCAGCCCCGGATGATGGGTGGCCAGATAGCCAAGAGCCTCGATCAGACATTCCTGTCCTTTCCAGCGGGTCATGCGGCCGGGCATGAGAATGATGCGGCTTTCCTCACCAATCCGCCAGCGCTCCAGCAGCGTCTGCATCTGGAGGCCTTTCACCGCCCCCGGGGAAAAAATCTCCGGATCACTGCCACGGGGGATGATGCGCAGCCTGTCCTCCCCAACCCTGTAATCATGCCGCAGTCTCTCGCCGATATGCTCGGAAACGGCAATGACACGCTGCCCCCGTACCAGAGCGGAATTATAGAACTTCTTGAGCCAGAAATTCGTCTGGTGGTCACCGTGCCAGGTCGTCACCAACGGCACTTTCTCCCGGCGGCAGGCCACAACCGCCACAAGAGCCGGATACCGGGACCGGGCATGGACAAGATCGACCCCCTCCTGCCGGATCAGCATCTGCAAGGCCTTCACCCGGCTGAAAAAATACCGCAGGGACATCCTCTTGCGAAACGCCAGCTCCACATGCTCACCACCGACATACCGCAGACGGGACAGCAGAGCTCCACTCTCCGCCGCCACGAGCGCCCGGCCACCGGCCTGACTTATGGCTTCGGCCATGTCGATGGCGCCACGCTCAAGGCCGCCAATACCCAATGCCGGCAGAATCTGAAGGATCACCGGTTTCTGCTTCATGACCATTTTTCCGCTATGTCCACACCCATCCCGTGCCCGGTCACCCTGCCGGAATCGTCACGACGGCACCGCCGCCATGACTGGTTGCCGCAAGGGTACTGAGGACCTGCACCATGGTGAATGCCTCCTTGCTACGGAAATCCGTATCGGAAATCCAGTACCAGCACTTTTTATAGAAAACGGAAACATAGCTTTCCCCAGGTTCATTCCTGCCGGAATGAATGGCAACCTCAGGGCGGCTCTCGATGCCAACCTGCCCGATGGTCGGCAGGGTCCTGCCGGAGCGGACATCCTTCTCCGGCACTTCCATCTCATAGGAAAGCTGGGTCAGCATGGCGAGCATGGACCGTGTGAGAATGGCGATCTGCCCCTGTTTCTTCGGATATGGCCCATAGACGATCTCCGCCTCCGCCGTATTGGGCTCCAGATGCAGCAGGCGGCGTACCTCCCCCTGTATGGCCTGAAGATTGCTGTCCGCCGTGGTTGTCAGCACAAGATAGATATGCTCGCCAGACGTATTGCCTGATCCCCCGCCACCATTGCCGGACCCGGCATTGCCATTCCCCTGACCGGTTGCACTGCCAGTACCCGATTTCCCCCCCTTGCCGGAGGCAGCCGGGTCATCGGTAGAAATACGTACCGTCATCGCCCCGGCCAGCTGAAGCTGGCGCAGGTCATGCAGAAGCAGGTAGAACCGCACGGACCCACCCCCGAATGGCCCGACACCCCGCACATTGGACAATCCATCAATGGACTGTGCCGTCAGCCGCAGGAGTGTATCGATGGCCATGCCACCAAGACTGAGCGGCATGATGGCCGTGGGCGAAATGGGACGCACCACATTTTCCGCATACTGCTCACCTGTCAGAGGCTGATAGGTGATGGTCGGATTTTCCGCCTGGGAAAGTGTCCCCGTTCCAAACAGGTAATTGCTGACAGCAGAAGCCGGATAGCCATAGTACCCCCCCGAAACACTGCGGGAGAAGTTGTAACCGGCAATCACCTGTGTCGTGTCAAGAAACGCAGGCGGCTCGCCATAACGCAGCCGCACGATATTGAGCAGCATCTCACGCTTCTGCACTTCCCCCAGTGCCCGGGAATAAGCCAGCTGATCATTCTGGAGATGTTCCGGCCCTATGGGCTGGCAGGCACACAGCAGCAGAAAAGCAGCAGACGGCAGAAAAAGAACCGAACACCGGGTCGGGCCCCGCCCCGGCTCGGAAAACAGGGGCAGAAGACGGCCCGCCTTGCGGAACAGGGAAAACAGACAGGACAGAAGACAGGCTCCCACGGATGAAACCGGTTGCAGGGTAAAGGTGGGACCTTACCCGAAAAAGAAGACCTTGACCAAAAAGAAACTCCTCACACCTCCAGCAGGACACTGTAAATCTTTTCCATTCCTGCTCTTGAAACACAAGACACCCCTCCCCAGATCGAACAGCAAGGGTGTTGCAGGCCTTGGCCTGCCCCCAGACCTGATAACGTCGCAATAGGGCTTCTCCCAATGCCTTGAGGGGTTGTGGGAAGCCGCTGAAAAGGGACAGATATCCATGGGCAAGATTATTGGTATTGACCTCGGGACCACCAACTCCTGCGTTGCAGTCCGCGAGGGTAACGAGAACAGGGTGATCGAGAACAGCGAAGGTGCCCGCACCACGCCGTCTGTCGTTGCCTTTACAGATAGCGGTGAGCGTCTGGTCGGTCAGGCCGCCAAGCGTCAGGCCGTCACCAACCCCACCAACACGCTTTATGCCGTCAAGCGTCTGATCGGTCGCCGCTACGATGACCCGACCGTCGCCAAGGACCAGAAGACCGTTCCCTACGAAATCGTGAAGGGTGACAACGGCGATGCATGGGTGCGTGCCCGTGGTGAGAACTACGCTCCGTCCCAGATTTCCGCCTTTGTTCTCGGCAAGATGAAAGAGACGGCAGAGGCCTATCTGGGCGAGAAGGTGACCGAAGCCGTCATCACCGTTCCGGCCTACTTCAACGATGCACAGCGTCAGGCCACCCGTGATGCGGGCCGCATCGCTGGTCTGGACGTCAAGCGCATCATCAACGAGCCGACCGCCGCCGCTCTCGCTTACGGGCTCGAGAAGGGCGATTCCGGCAACGTGGCCGTGTATGACCTTGGTGGTGGTACGTTCGACATCTCCATCCTCGAAATCTCCGATGGCGTGATCGAGGTGAAGTCCACCAACGGTGATACCTTCCTCGGTGGTGAAGACTTCGACAACAAGCTGATCGACTATCTGGCTGACGAGTTCAAGCGTGAGCAGGGTCTGGACCTGCGCACGGACAAGATGGCCCTCCAGCGCCTGAAGGAAGCCGCCGAGAAGGCCAAAATCGAGCTGTCCTCCGCCAAGGAAACGGAAGTCAACCTGCCCTTCATCACGGCAGATGCCTCCGGTCCGAAGCATCTGGTCGTCAAGGTGACCCGTGCGAAGCTGGAAAGCCTCGTTGAAGACCTCATCAAGCGCTCTCTGGAGCCCTGCCGCAAGGCCCTTAAGGATGCTGATCTGACACCGGCTGACATCAAGGAAGTCATCCTTGTCGGTGGCCAGACCCGTATGCCGAAGGTCGTGGAAAGCGTGAAGGAGTTCTTCGGCAAGGAACCCGCCCGCAACGTGAACCCGGACGAAGTGGTTGCCATCGGTGCCGCCGTGCAGGGTGGCGTGCTCCAGGGTGACGTGAAGGACGTGCTGCTGCTGGACGTGACCCCGCTGTCCCTCGGTATCGAGACGCTGGGTGGTGTCTTCACCCGTCTGATCGACCGCAACACGACGATCCCGACCAAGAAGAGCCAGACCTTCTCCACAGCCGAAGACAACCAGCCTGCCGTGACCATCAAGGTCTTCCAGGGTGAGCGCGAAATGGCTGCGGACAACAAGCTGCTCGGCAACTTCGACCTGACAGGCATCGCTCCGGCTCCCCGTGGTGTGCCGCAGATTGAAGTGACCTTCGACATTGACGCCAACGGTATCGTGAACGTCTCCGCCAAGGACAAGGCCACAGGCAAGGAGCAGAACATCTCCATCAAGAGCGATGGTGGTCTCTCCGATGCCGACATTGATCGCATGGTCAAGGAAGCTGAGGAGAACGCCTCTGCTGACAAGGCCCGCCGTGAGCTGGTGGACCTGCGTAACAGCACCGAAGCCATGATCCATCAGACGGAGAAGACCCTCTCCGAAAATGGTGACAAGGTTCCGGCCGCTGACAAGACCGAAGCCGAGGAAGCCATCAAGAAGGCCCGCGAGGCTCTGGAAGGCGACAATGCCGAGACCATCAAGAGCGCCAGCGAGCATCTGACACAGGTTGCCATGAAGGTTGGCCAGGCCGTCCATCAGGCCGGTGCCTCCGCCGGTGAGGAACATCAGGCCGGTGGCAAGACTGACGAAGATGTCGTCGATGCTGAATTCGAAGATGTTGACGACAAGAAAAAGAAATAATCGCTGAAAAGGGACGGAGTCCGTGCCGGCAGGCCGGGCTCCCTTCCTGCGGTTGGCGTCTTGTTTCCCTCTCTCTGCGGGGAACAGGCGCCCTTTTTACATTGAGGGCCTTGCACCTGTCCGGCTCCGGCAGGCCACACCCCGCACGCCTTGTCCGGGTGTCCGCTCTCCTGCGTGACTGAGGATCACTATGGCTACACAGATGGATTATTACGAGACACTCAGTGTCTCCCGCTCCGCAAGCGGTGAAGAGATCAAAAAGGCCTATCGCAAGCTGGCCATGCGCTACCATCCCGACCGCAATCCGGGGGACGAAAAGGCCGAGCTGAAATTCAAGGAAGTCAATGCCGCTTACGAAGTGCTGAAAGACGACCAGAAACGGGCCGCCTATGACCGCTTCGGCCATGATGCCTTCCAGAACGGTATGGGCGGCGGCGGTGGAGCCGGTGGTTTTGGTGGCGGCTTCGGCGGTTTTGATGCTGGCGGTCTGGGCGACATTTTCGAGCAGATGTTCAATATGGGCGGACGTCGTGGCCGCCAGCAGCGTCAGGCCGAGGATGTACAGGTCCAGGTCGACATTTCCCTGACGGAAGCCTTCTCAGGCATCAGCAGGGAGATCGAGATCGCCACACGCAAGGCATGTTCCAGCTGTCATGGTTCAGGTTCGGCCGATCCCAACGCCAGCCGGCAGACCTGCCAGACCTGTCACGGGCAGGGTGCCGTGCGGGTACAGCAGGGCTTCTTCGTGGTGGAGCGCCCCTGCCCCACCTGTAACGGCGCAGGCCAGACTGTCAGCAATCCATGCCACAGCTGCCACGGCAGCGGTACGGAAGCCGCCAGAGAGACCGTAAAAATCGACATCCCGGCTGGGATCGAAGATGGCACCCGCATCCGTGTGGCAGGCAAGGGCGAAGCCGGAGGTGAAGGTGTCCAGCCCGGGGACCTTTATGTTCTGGTCACAGTGGACAGTCACAGCATCTTCGAGCGTGAAGGAGCCAATATCCACTGCCGTGTGCCCCTGCGCATGACACAGGCCGCTCTGGGCGACGAGATCGAAGTGCCGCTGATTGATGGTGGCCGGACAATGGTGAAAATCCCTGCCGGGACACAGACAGGCGACAATTTCCGCCTTCGTGGCAAGGGCTTCTCCGTCCTGCACTCCAAGGCACGAGGTGACATGTATATCCGCATCACCGTGGAAACACCCAGCCATCTGACCAAGCGCCAACGTGAGCTGCTGGAGGAGTTTGAGGCCGAAAGCGGTGACCACAGCAAAGGCAGCCCGGAACATACCGGCTTCTTTGCCCGTGTCAAAAAGCTCCTTGACCACCGGTAAAGGACACCAACGATGAGCAACACCTCCCCCCGCATCGGCATTGCTGGCATCACAGGGCGTCTTGGCCATCTCTGCGCCGAGGAAGCCGGGGCCCTTCTGGCTGGCGGCCTGTCCCGCACGGCAGACCCTGCCCGCAACATCGTCTCCAGCGCATCAGAACTGGCCAGCCGATGCGATGTCATCATTGATGTCAGCCATGCCAGTCTTGTCCCCGCCCATGCCAAAGCCTTCGCTGCGGCAGGCTGTGCCTGGGTTCTGGGCACAACAGGGCTGGACGGAGCAGCCCAGCAGGCCGTGCATGAAGCCGCCGGACAGGTAGCCGTTCTACAGGCGGCCAATTTCTCCCCGGCCCTGACGATGCTGCTTTCCCTGGCCCGTCAGCTCGGTGCCGCCCTGCCGGACTACGATGCTGAAATTCTGGAAGTCCATCACCGCCAGAAGCTGGATGCACCTTCTGGCACGGCACTGGCCATCGGTCGAGCCGTAGCCGCAGGCCGGGATGATGACTTCGAGGCTGTCAGGCGGCTGGATCAGAACGGGAAACGGCCTGATGGTGCCATCGGCTTTGCCTCCCTGCGAGGCGGGCAGGTTGTTGGCGAGCATGATCTGCGCTTCTTTGCCGCTGATGAGGAAATCTCCCTCTCCCACCGGGCGCTGGACCGCCGTGTCTTCGCCCGTGGGGCACTGAAAGCCGCCCTCTGGCTGGCTGATCCCCGCCGCACCCCCGGCCTTTACGGGATGCAGGACGTACTGAACACACCCTGAGCCCCCTGCATCATGTGGGAGCTGCCAACAGGCAGGTCCCGCATGCCATCCCGTCCTTTCTGGTCGTGTATCCTTACCTTTTGTCCACCAGATACAGATTCTCTGTTACATATCTGTCCCTGTCAGACAGATTCCGGCAGCCACGGAACGTGTTGTAACACGTATCCATGACACTCACCTCCCCCAAGGACCAGAGTTCCGATATGAAACGGTCACGCTTGATGAACCCTTCGGAATTATAGGAAATAAGCACGAAATCGGCTTTCACATTGTCAATGGCATCAAAGAGACGTGTCTCTGCATGTCGTGCCTTGTTGTAGAAAGATCTGTTCCACTCCTTCGGGATGCCGGAAACCCGACTGATATCAAGCGGTCTCCTGTAATCACATAAGATATTCAGCATGAAATAGTTCGATCCATAAGGATGCTGATTGTAAGGGGGATCAAAATAGGCAATGTCCACCTTCCCAACATCCCTTACAACGTCATTCGCATCGCCCTTATGAATGAACGACTCACAGGAAAAATGGCTCAGAACCGGCGCAACCACCTCAATATTCCGCATGATGCGGGACAAGGCATTGCGGGAATCTCCTCCAAACTGACCAAATCCGGCCCGATTCTTGTAAAATCCCTTGAAAACACCAGATGTATTCGTGTGCACGGATGCTTGGGCAATGACCGGAGCAAGAACATACGGTTTCAGATGATCCGGTGTCTGGGCAAGAGCTCTACAAAAACTGTCCAGAAAAATGGCATTCCGTCTCGTGTAAAAAACTCTTTCTCCGTATTTTATGGTGCGATCATCCTGCGGAGCATATAATTCCGCAATGAAGCCCGGCTCGAAATTCGTTTCAACATCCCGTCTGATCCGCCGGATTTCATGATCCAGCTCATGAATATCAAGAGCCCCCCTGTTCGTCTGGTAGCAGGTATTCGTAACGAAGCTGTACTCTTCAAGATCATTGCAGTGGATACATCTGGCATGGCGTCTGGCCATGCGGGCCACGACGCCTGTTCCTGAAAAAAGGTCAAGAAAATCAATGTGATCCTTGCCAAGCCTTGTTTTCACATCGACGATGGCTGCCTCGATGAAATCCAGAAGCGCCCTTTTATTTCCCAGATAGGTAATCAGCTGGGTTCTGAGAAAATCCTCTTCTTCCCGGAACAGGATTTCATTTTCCCCTGCACATCCAGTCACTCTGAAACCTATCCTCTCATATTCATCATGCCCCTCCCATACAGCACATCCCGGCCATGCAGTAAGCCCGCTCTTGACCTCGAGGGTATTTTCAGCCAAGCGGTAGAACTCTTACTTCCTGTCACTTGTGCCTTTCGGGGGGCAGGGGCAGCCTCTTTTCACCACTCATTCCCTGTGAGGTCCCTGAGTGCGCAATCACGGCGATTTTCTCTTTACGTCTGAATCCGTTTCCGAAGGTCATCCCGACAAGGTGGCAGACCGTATCTCCGATACCGTCCTCGATGCTTACCTTGAAGCCGACCCGGAAGCCCGTGTAGCCTGTGAAACGCTGGTTACCACCAACCGTGTCATTCTGGCCGGTGAAGTCCGTGGCCCCAAGGCCGTGGAGGACACCCTGATCGACCGTGCCCGTCAGGCCATCAAGGACATCGGCTACGACCAGGAAGGCTTCTCCTGGAAAAAGGCCGAGATCACCTCCTTCCTCCATGCCCAGTCCGCTGACATTGCCGTCGGCGTGGACAGCGCAGGCGACAAGGATGAAGGGGCCGGTGACCAGGGCATCATGTTCGGTTTCGCTACACGTGAAACAGAAGAGCTGATGCCTGCTCCCCTGTTCTATGCCCAGAACATCCTCGAGCGCATCCGGGACTACCGCAAGCAGGGTGATGCCCGTGGCGTCGGCCTGCTGCCAGATGCCAAGAGCCAGGTCACGCTGCGCTATGTGGATGGCAAGCCGGTCGGCGCAACTTCCGTCGTCGTCTCCACGCAGCATGTCGAAGGAATGCGGCAGAACACCATCCGTGAGATGGTGCGTGAGACCGTGCGTGAAGTCCTGCCGGAAGGCTGGATGTGCCCGGAACACGAATTCTACGTCAACCCGACGGGCAACTTCGTCATCGGTGGGCCGGATGGTGATGCCGGTCTGACAGGCCGCAAGATCATCGTGGACACCTATGGCGGTGCCGCCCCTCACGGTGGCGGGGCTTTCTCCGGCAAGGACCCCACCAAGGTGGACCGTTCCGCCGCCTATGCCGCCCGCTACCTCGCCAAGAACGTGGTAGCTGCCGGTCTGGCCGACCGCTGCACCATCCAGCTCAGCTACGCCATCGGCGTCTCCCGTCCGCTTTCCGTCTATGTCGATCTCGACGGCTCCGGCAAGGATGTGGATGAGGTCCGCCTCGGCTCCCTGCTGAACGAGATGGTGGACCTTTCTCCCCGTGGCATCCGTGAACGCCTGCGCCTGAACCGCCCCATCTACGCCAAGACGGCTGCCTACGGGCATTTTGGCCGTATTCCAGACCCCGCTCTGGACAACTTCACATGGGAGAACACCGACCTGGCCGAGCAGCTCAAGAGCGCGCTCAACCGCTGAGTCTGTCTCCATGGAGGGGGCTGTCCCCCTCCACCCTTCAGGCCCCTTCTCCCGACCCGCATGGACCATGCGTTGAGGGTGGGGGCTTTTTGCCATTTTCAGACTGTGTATCGACCGTTGCCTGACGACATCAAACCCCAGCCCGAACGTCTCTATGGCCGCCAGCGTGGCCATCCTCTCCGCCCCCGCCAGCAGCGCCTGCTGGATGAGGCCCTGCCCCGTGTGCATTTCCGCAACATGGCCGACCCGCTGAAGGGCTTCGGGAAGCCGGTTTCAAAGCTCTATCTGGAAATCGGATTCGGTGGCGGTGAACATGCCTTCGATCAGGCGGCCCGGAACCCCGAGACAGGCTACATCGCCTCGGAAGTGTTCGATAACGGCGTCTGCTCCCTCCTCTCCCGCATCATTCCCGAAGGCGAAGAGGCCACGGCCACCGGTCCTGACAACCTGCGCCTCTGGGCGGAAGATGGCCGCCAGCTGCTGAAGGGCCTGCCCGATGGCTGCCTGGACCGGGCCTACCTCATGTTCCCGGACCCGTGGCCGAAAGCACGCCATGCCAAACGGCGTTTCATCCATCCCGAAAACATCCGGCAGATGGCCAGACTCCTCAAGCCCGGTGCCCACTGGCGAGTGGCCAGCGACCATCCCGTCTATCAGGAGTGGGTCACAGAAGTGATGGGCCAGCAGGACCTCTTCGAGGCTCCAGCCCCTGCACTGGAACGGCCTGAGGGCTGGTCCCCCACCCGTTATGAGGCCAAGGCCTTCCGTGAAGGACGGCAGCCTTTTTACTGGACCTTCACACGGAAAGGGTGAGATACGTCCCCCGTACAGCTTCATGTTTCAGGCAGCCAGCAGGAGTACGCCATGACGCAGCCACAGAGCGATAACACCGCCATTGAACGGGAAGAAATGGCTTTTGATGTTGTCATCGTGGGTGGGGGGCCTGCCGGACTGACGGCGGCCATCCGGCTGAAACAGGAAAATCCGGACCTCTCCGTCTGTCTGCTGGAAAAGGGCAGCGAAGTCGGCGCCCATATCGTCTCTGGCGCCGTACTGGAGCCCACAACGCTGGCCGAACTCTTCCCGGACTGGAAAGAACGGGGGGCCCCGCTGGATACACCCGTCAGCAGTGAAAAGCTGCTGTTCCTGACCAGAAAGGCCGCTCTCCCCGTCCCGGCCCTGCATCTGCTCATGCCGCAGATGGACAACCGGGGAAATTACGTCATCTCTCTCGGAGCCTTCTGCCGCTGGCTGGGAGAACAGGCCGAGGCTCTGGGAGTCGAAATCTATCCCGGTTTCGCCGGAGCTGACCTCTTCATCGAGAATGGCAGGGTCTGCGGTATCATCACCGGGGACATGGGCGTGAACCGGAAGGGAGAAGAAAAACCGGACTACATGCCGGGCATGATCCTGCGGGCCAGCCAGACCATTCTGGCCGAAGGTGCCCGTGGCTCCCTGAGCAAGAAGGCCATGAACACCTTCGACCTCCGCAAGGGGGCCGACCCGCAGACCTTCGGCCTTGGCATCAAGGAAGTCTGGGAAATTCCGGCAGAAAAACACCGCCCCGGCTTCGTGCAGCACAGCTTCGGCTGGCCGCTGGACACACACACCTACGGCGGGGCCTTCCTCTACCATTTCGGGAAAAATCTCGTCTCCTACGGCTTCATCACGGCCCTGGATTACCGCAACCCGTGGCTGTCACCGTTCGAGGAAATGCAGCGCACCAAGCAGCACCCGGCCTTCCGGGAGCATTTCGAGGGTGGCCGGCGCATCATCTACGGGGCACGGGCCATCTCTGAGGGAGGCGTGCAGTCCCTGCCCCATCCGGTCTTCCCCGGAGGGGTGCTGACAGGCGATTGTGCCGGCTTCCTCAACATGCCCAAGATCAAGGGCATCCATACCTCCATGAAATCCGGCATCATCGCTGCCGAGGCGGTGATGGACGCCATCCAGAATGAGCAGGCCGAAGCGTCTTCCTACATGGACCGCCTCAAAAGCTCGTGGCTGTGGAAGGAACTGCACGCCGCCCGCAACATCCGTCCGGCCTTCTCGCACTGGGGGATGCTGGGCGGGGCCCTCTATAGCGGAATCGACAGCATGATCTTCCGCGGGCAGGCCCCGTGGACGCTGCGCCATCGCCATGCCGACAACGAGACGATGATCCCGGCAGAAAAGGCCCCAAAAATCAGCTACCCCAAGGCGGACGGGACACTGACCTTCAACCGGGCCGAGTCCGTCTTCCTCAGCAATCTGAGCCATGATGAGGACCAGCCCGTACACCTGAAAGTGCAGGACATGGCCACATGGAAAGAGGTCAACCTGACCCGCTTCGCCGCACCGGAGAGCCGCTACTGCCCGGCTGGTGTCTATGAGACCAGCGAAACGGACGAGCTGGTCATCAATGCCCAGAACTGTGTGCACTGCAAGAGCTGCGACATCAAAGACCCGGACCAGAACATCACCTGGTGCACGCCAGAGGGCAGCAGCGGGCCCAACTATCCTTCCGGGATGTGACTTTTGAGACAAAAGGGGATAGTCTGAAGGCAGTTTCACTTTGAGCCGCGACAGCAACAAAGGATGACCATGAAGGTTCTTGTCCCCGTCAAAAGGGTTGTTGATTACAACATCAAGCCGCGTGTCGCGGCTGATGGTAGTGGTGTCGAAACGCAGGGCGTGAAAATGTCCATGAATCCGTTCGACGAAATTGCACTGGAGGAGGCCCTCCGCCTTCGTGAGAAAGGCCAGGCTGACGAGGTGGTTGCTGTTACCATCGGGGCACAGGTCGCTCAGGATGTTCTGCGCACGGCCATGGCCATGGGTGCCGACAGGGCCATCCTCATCCAGACCGATGCCGAAGTCGAACCCCGTGCCGTCTCCAGCCTTCTCAAGGCCGTTGTGGAGAAAGAACAGCCGGGTCTTGTCTCCATGGGCAAACAGGCCATTGATGACGACATGAACGCCACAGGCCAGATGCTGGCCGCCCGTCTGGGCTGGCCGCAGGGGACCTTCGCCAGCAAGGTGGAAATTGCCGATGGCAGGGTCGAGGTCGCCCGTGAGGTCGATGGCGGAACGGAAACCGTCTCCCTGAGCCTGCCAGCCGTCATCACGGCGGACCTGCGCCTCAACGAGCCACGCTATGCTTCCCTGCCCAACATCATGAAGGCCCGCAAGAAACCGCTGGAAACGATCGAGGCCGGTTCCCTCGGCGTGGACCTGACGCCGCACCTGAAGATCGTCAGCGTGGCGGAGCCGCCGGAACGCAAGGCCGGTGTCATTGTGGAAACGGTGGAAGAGCTGGTCGAAAAGCTCAAGACGGAAGCGAAGGTGATCTGATGACCGCACTTGTTCTGATTGAAGCCGAAAACGGCAGGATACGTCAGGGCTCCCGCTCCGCCGTTGCCGCTGCCTCCCGCTTTGGCGATGTCGATGCCCTGCTTCTGGGCAAGGCAGGAACAGAGGCCGCCAGCAAACTGCCGGGCATCCGCAAGGTCCTGCATGTCCCCGCACTGGACCATGCTCTGGCCGAACCTGCGGCTGCCCTGCTGGCCAGCCTGGCAGAGTCTTACAGCCATATCCTCTCCGCAGCGTCCTCCACTGGCAAAAACATCCTGCCCCGCCTCGCTGGTCTGCTGGACGCCCAGCCGATCTCCGACGTCGTGGCCATCAAGGATGATGCCACCTTTGTGCGGCCCATCTATGCGGGCAATGCACTGGCTACCGTGCAGTCCAGCGACAGCATCAAAATCATGACTGTCCGCTCCTCCAGCTTCGACCCCGTGGAAGAAGAAGGTGGCAGTGCCCCCATCGACGTGCTGGACGCTCCGGCAGATGACGGCAAAAGCAGCTTCGTAAAACTGGAGCAGAGCCAGTCTGACCGGCCGGAGCTGGAAGTGGCCCGTGTGGTCATCTCTGGCGGCAAGGGCCTCAAGGATGCCAGCAACTTCCATACCCTGCTGGAACCAGTGGCCGACAAGCTGGGCGCTGCCATCGGGGCCTCCCGTGCGGCTGTTGATTCCGGCTTTGCGCCCAATGAGATGCAGGTCGGACAGACCGGCAAGGTCGTGGCTCCCGAACTCTATATCGCCACCGGCCTCTCTGGGGCCATCCAGCATCTCGCCGGGATGAAGGACAGCCGTGTGATCGTTGCCATCAACATCGACCCTGAAGCACCGATCTTCAAAGTGGCCGATTATGGCATGATCGGGGATCTCTTCGAGCTTCTCCCCGCTCTGGAAAAAGCCCTCTGAGGCACCCGGCAGGCGAGGCAGACACGCCCCTTTGCCCGGTTCTTTGCAAAAAACCCGCTCTTCCTTCTGGGAGGCGGGTTTTTTTGCGTGTCATGCCCATTTCTGTAAAGAAGGCTTCATTTTTCTATAAAAACAGTCCGTTTGCCCCTTGCGCCTTTCCCTGATGAAGGGTAGGAATAGCCCCACAAAGTCGGAGTGTAGCTCAGCCTGGTAGAGCACTGTGTTCGGGACGCAGGGGCCGGAGGTTCGAATCCTCTCACTCCGACCATTTCATCCCCTGACAATTCCATTTTCTTTCGTTGGCCAGGCAGGTTGTCTTTCCCGGCGTGGTCCCTTTGTCATGTTGGCGCTCCCCATAGTGTGATCGTATCATTAAAGTAAAGATTAACCTTTAGCATCCTTTCCAGCCCTGTCCCTCACCCCATATCATGAAGGGGCAATGGACGCTCTCTCCATTATGAGCAATAAGAGGGCGTGCCTTTCATCATGATGGCCGAAACCGGACGCCACTCATCCATGACCAACAGGCCAGTCTCATTTTTCTGCAAGGATCAGATCATGACCCGCAAGATTTACTCTCTCATCGCTGCTGCCGTGCTGGCCGGTTCTGCTGCTCCAGCCATGGCCGAGCCGGGTGGTTGCCTGAAATATGGTGCCGCCGGGGCCGTAGCTGGCCATGTTGCCCATAAGCATGGCGTAATCGGTGCTGTAGGCGGCTGCGCCGTCGGCATGTATCAGCGCCACAAATACCGCAAGAGCATCGCCGAGAAAGCTGCCCTGTGGGAGAAGGAACATCCTGTCGACAGCAAGCAGAATGGTTCCGGCTGGTGGCAGAACAACCATTCTGCTGCTGCGACAAACCAGAAGGCCCAGTGGTACGATGCCGAACATCCGGAAAGTGACGCACAGCCTGCGGCTCACTGATGCCTGACCGTTCCTGTGTGAACAGAAAAACCCGGCCAGAAATGGCCGGGTTTTTTCATGCCTGAACGGAATATTCCTTCACCCAGTCAGAACTGGAACCCTTTCATGGCCTGCCGGGAGAGGGTCTCCAGCAACGTGACAGCCTCTGGCGCATCATTCAGGCAGGGAATGAAAGCAAATTCCTCACCACCTGCTTCCATGAATTCCTCACGCACCTCACGACCAATTTCATCCAGCGTTTCGATGCAGTCCGCCATGAAACCGGGCATGATGACGGCAATCTTCGTGATCCCCTGTTTCGGCAGGGCCGAGATGTAAGGGGCCGTATAAGGCTGCAACCATTCCATGGGGCCGAAGCGTGACTGGAAGGTCAGCGGAACCTCCTCCTCGCTCAGACCCAGAGCCGCCGCCAGAGCTTTCGTCGTGCGGACACATTCATCCCGGTAGGAGTCGCCCTTCTCCACGAACTCTTTCGGCAGGCCATGATAGGAGGCCACCAGACGCTGCGGCGTGAAAGACAGTCCCTCATAAACCCGGCGCACGGAAGCCACCAGGGCCTCAATGAACTGTGGATGATCCGGGAAGGAAGGAACCGTCAGCACGGAAGGCTGACGCCGCAGGCGCATCAGGGCACGGAACAGCTGGTCATTGGCCGTTGCGGTCGTCGTGGCGGAATATTGCGGATAGAGAGGAATGCTGACGATACGGTCACAACCCTGGTCCATCAGCTCCGCCACGGCCTGCTTCACAGAGGGCTGGCCATAGCGCATCCCCCAGGCCACCGGGATTCCATCCGGGGCCAGACGCTCGGCCAGCCCTTCCGCCTGCTTGCGGGTAAAAACACGCAGAGGGGAGGCATTCTCCTCCCTGTCCCAGATGCGGGCATAGTTGGCCCCACTGGCCGAGGGCCGACGGGCCAGCACCAGCGTGTTGAGGATCGGCTGCCAGATGAGGGGATGGGCCTCAATCACCCGCCTGTCTGAAAGAAACTCCCTCAGATAGCGGCGGACGGAGAAATACCCCGTATCATCCGGCGTGCCGAGATTGACGAGAAGAACACCAACCCGCCCCCCGGAGGGAACAGGCGTGCGAGGAGGCGTGTAAGTGAAATAAGACATAGCTCATCCACTATGGAGACAGCACCACCTTTTGGGAAGAGGATTTCACTTACACTCTTTTACAGGCATAACTTATGAAAAGGTTCCACCAGAAAGGCAGAACCTTTTCCAGAAAGTAACGCCTTTTACGCCGGCTCTTCCGGGCGGGCAACCGGCTGCCAGAGCGGCGAGTCCTTGCCGATCAGATGCTGCTCATGCAGGCTTTCGGCAATCTGCACGGCATTGAGGGCTGCTCCCTTGCGGAGATTGTCCGACACGCACCAGAAGGCCAGACCATTCTCCACGGTCGGGTCGATGCGCAGGCGGGACACATAGGTGTCATCCTCACCCACACATTCGATCGGAGTGACGTAACCGCCATCTTCCCGCTCGTCCCGCAGCACGACGCCCGGAGCCTTCCGCAGGGCGGCACGGGCCTTCTCCAGATCGACCGGCTTCTCACACTCGATGCTGATGGCCTCGGAATGACCGATGAAGACCGGCACACGCACGCAGGTGGCCAGAACCTTGATGTCCGGGTCCAGAATCTTGCGGGTCTCGACCGCCATCTTCCATTCTTCCTTGGTGGAACCATCCTCCATGAAGCGGTCGATATGCGGGATCAGGTTGAAGGCGATCTGCTTGGTGAACTGGGCAATGGTCGGTGCGTCATTCACGAAGCTGCCCTTCGTCTGGCTGAACAGCTCATCCATGCCAGACTTCCCGGCTCCCGACACGGCCTGATAGGTGGACACCACCACACGCCTGATGCGGAACAGGTCATGCAGCGGCTTCAGGGCCACCATCATCTGGGCGGTGGAGCAGTTGGGGTTGGCGATGATGCCCTTGCGGGCCTTCTTCAGGGCAGCTGCATTGACCTCCGGCACCACGAGCGGCACGCCCGGCTCCATGCGGAAATGGGACGTGTTGTCCACGACCAGACATTTCGCTGCCGCAGCCTTGGGGGCATACTTTGCAGAGACCGCCCCACCGGGAGAAAACAGGGCGATATCCCAGCCCGTGAAATCGAACGTCTCCAGATTCTGGACCTTCAGGACCTTCTTCTCACCAAAGGACACCTCACGCCCGGCAGACCGGGCGGAGGCCAGTGCCACGATGTCATCCACCGGGAACTGACGTTCCGCCAGTGTCTTCAGAATCTCACGCCCAACAGCCCCTGTCGCTCCAACGACGGCAACCCTGTAACCCATTCTCTCATTCTCCCTCGGGCAGGGCCCAACCCCGCCCCGTTTCATTCAGAAACCCATCCGGGCCTCATTATAAGAGCTGTCTCTACCCGAAAAAAGGCAACCGCTTGCAGAAGGCGGACACATGATGACGCACCAGCTCATACCGGGCACGGCCATCCCGCGCCATGTAATTGAGCTGGACCGTGTGGCGTGCCCCCACATAGGGGCGGTGGCCGTGCCATGTGTCCGGCCCATTGGGGAAAATGACCAGCGTGCCACCAACAGGCGGAATCTCGCTGGCATAATCCTCCACATCGTCAGGCCCGTTGAGAAAACGCAGGCACCCCCCCTTGTGATCCCAATCCTTTTCCGGGTCATTGAGATAGAGCAGGATGGTCACACGCTTGGAGGCACTGTCCCTGTGTATGCGGCCATCCTTGGCCCGTGTCTGGCCCCGCATGGTCACCATGCTGGGCGCAGAACGGACATCCAGCCCGAATTTCTCAGAGACGATCTCTTTCAGCCGGGGCCCGGCAAAGTCTTCCATCATGGCCTTGAGCTCGGGATGGAGCTCCAGCGCCCCGATGGGGAAAGACCCGCCCGCCCGTATCTCCGGCAGCAGGGACACGGCCCGGGCCAGCGACGGCCCCGCAAGGAAATCCGGCACCACAATGTGCGGACATGGCACCCGGCTGACCACGGCCCGCCTGACAGCCTCGTAATTGATAGAAATCGTACTCATGGTGACAGTCACGCTACCGCCCTCCGACAGGGCAGGCAAGCCGTCCCGGCCCCTCTGACGACAAGGTGAGGGAAGATTTTGCCTTCCCGGCACGATCGGTTAAAAATACCCTCCCAGCGAGGCAAGAAGGAAAGATGCCATCATGACGGGCTCACCGAACCACCAGAATGCGATCAATGGCGAAAACATCGCCTATCTCGGTGAGCTGTACACCCAGTGGCTGGAGGACCCGGCCTCCGTCCCTTCCGACTATGACACGCTGTTCGCCACCATGGGCGACCCTGCCAGACATGAGACAGGCCCGCACGCCACGGTCCCGGACGTCAGCCTGCGGGATGAACGGCTGAAGGAGGCCTTCCGCCTCTGCGGGCATCTCCAGGCAGAGCTGGACCCGCTGGGCCTGCGCCCTGCCCGCCAGATCGATGCCCTCACCCCCGACAGCCAGACCGACCCCACCCTGTTGGCCCGCCTGAAACGGACCTATTGCGGGCCGATCGGGGCGGAGTTCATGCATCTTCAGGACAGCCAGCAGCGGCAGTGGTGGATCGACCATCTGGAAGAAAAACCGGCCACCGCCCTGCCCCTCTCGCAGGAGCGCATCCTGAGCCTGCTCACCCGTGCCGAAGGCTTCGAGACCTTCTGCCAGCAGCGTTTCACCGGGATGCGCCGTTTCGGCCTTGAAGGCGGAGAAAGCCTCATCGTCGCCCTTCAGGCCCTGCTGAATGAGGCGGCACGGGACGGCGTGCGCTCCATCTCGCTCGGCATGCCCCATCGGGGGCGGCTGAATGTCATGGCCAACATCCTGCGCAAGCCTTATGCCGCCATCTTCAGCGAATTCGCAGGCAAGGCCTTCTACCCGGAAGGCATCCGGGTCTCCGGGGACGTGAAGTACCATCTGGGCACCACGACCACCATCCGGCAGGGCCGCCACGAGATCCGCATCTCCCTCCTCCCCAACCCGTCCCATCTGGAGGCGGTGGACCCGGTCGTGCTGGGCCGTGTCCGGGCCGACCAGGACAGGGACAGGGATGAGGACCGCCAGAAGCATCTGGGAATTCTCGTCCACGGGGACGCCGCCTTCGCCGGGCAGGGCGTGGTGTATGAAACACTCCAGCTGTCCCGGCTGGAAGGATACCGTACCGGCGGCACGGTGCATCTCATCATCAACAATCAGGTGGGCTTCACCACCAGCCCGGACTCAGCCCATTCCGGCATCTGGAACACCGACATCGCCAAAACCGTGCAGGCCCCCATCCTGCACGTGAATGGCGACAACCCCGAGGCCGTGGCCCGCTGTGCCGCCCTTGCCCATGAATGGCGGAAGACCTTTGCCAGCGACATCGTGGTGGACATCATCAGCTACCGCCGCCACGGCCATAACGAGACGGACGACCCCGCCTTCACGCAGCCTGCGATGGTGCAGACCATCAGCCAGCACCCGACACTCCGCCGCCTCTATGCCGGGAAGGTTCTGGCCGAGACGGACATCCACCCTGCCGAGGTGGAGGCCCTGTGGGATGATGTGCAGGCCCAGCTCCATCAGGCCTTCGAGGATGCCGACACCTACCAGCCGGACCCGACCGACTGGCTGGATTACAGCCCGCAGGACCCCACCCGCCTGCTGGACACGCCCGAACGCATCCAGCCCATGACGGGCGTGCCCCTGCCCCGGCTCCAGCAGGTTGGGGAAGCAATGACAGCCATTCCGGCGGATTTCACCGTCCATCCCCGTCTGGCCCGGCAGCTTCGGGCGAAGCAGGCCACGCTGGCCGAGGGCGGCCCGGTAGACTGGGCCACGGCAGAGGCCCTTGCCTTTGGCACGCTGGCCCTTGATGGCCACGCCATACGCCTCTCCGGGCAGGATTGCGGCCGGGGAACCTTCAGCCAGCGCCATGCCGTGCTGACGGACCAGCATACGGGCCATCACTACACGCCGCTGGCCCATATCGCCCCCCGGCAGGCCCCCGTGAACGTGTGGAACTCCCCCCTCTCCGAATATGGCGTGATGGGGTTCGAGTATGGCTATTCTCTGGGCAACCCGGATGCGCTGGTGCTGTGGGAAGGCCAGTTTGGCGACTTCGCCAACGGGGCGCAGATCATCATCGACCAGTTCCTTGCGGCCGGAGAGACGAAATGGCTGCGGACATCCGGCCTGACCCTGCTCCTGCCCCACGGCTATGAGGGAGCCGGGCCGGAACATTCCTCCGCCCGCCCGGAGCGCTTCCTCCAGCTCTGTGCCGAGAACAACATGCGGGTCTGCATGCCCTCCAGCCCGGCGAGCTTCTTCCATCTGCTCCGGCGGCAGATCGCCCGCCGCTGCCGCAAGCCGCTGGTCGTGTTCAGCCCCAAGTCGCTCCTGCGGCACAAGCAGGCCGTCTCCCTGCTCAGCGAGATGGGACCGCAGACACGCTTTGCGCCCGTCATTGCCGATGCCACCTGCGCCGGTGGCGCACGGCGGGTCATCCTGTGCAGTGGCAAGGTCTATTACGACCTCCTCCAGCAAAGGGAAGACGCCGGACTGAAACACTGCGCCATCATCCGGCTGGAGCAGCTCTATCCTTTCCCCCATCATGCCCTGGCCGAAGAGCTGGGTCATCACCCCCAGGCAGAAGACGTCATCTGGTGTCAGGAAGAGCCGGAAAATGGCGGGGCCTGGCAGTTCGTGGACCGGCGCATCGAAGCCTGCCTGCGGGAGATCGGCCATGCCTGCACCCGCCCGCATTATGCCGGGCGCAAGGCCTCCGCCTCACCCGCCACCGGGCTGCCCGGCATCCACCAGGCCGAGCAGGAAACGCTCATCCGGCAGGCCCTGGGGCTGGAGGCCGCCTCCCCATCCATCGACTGATCCTTCATTCAAGACGTAAAGACACACATCATGCCAGTAGACAAACCCATCACCAGCCAGCTCAATTCCCTTCGCACCGGACCGGATGAACGGGGGCATTTCGGAATCCACGGCGGGCGTTTCGTGGCCGAAACCCTCATGCCCCTGATGCTGGAACTGGAAAAAGCCTACAACCACGCCAAGACTGACCCGCAGTTTCAGGAAGAGCTGGATTATTACCTCCGCCACTATGTGGGTCGTCCCAGCCCGCTCTGGCACGCCAGACGGCTGAGCGAGACGCTCGGCGGAGCGCAGATCTACCTCAAGCGGGAAGAGCTGAACCACACGGGCTCCCACAAGCTGAACAACGTGATGGGCCAGATTCTTCTGGCCCGCCGCATGGGCAAGACCCGCATCGTGGCCGAGACCGGGGCCGGACAGCACGGCGTGGCCACGGCCACCGTCTGTGCCCTCTTCGGGCTGGACTGCGAAATCTACATGGGGGCCACCGATGTGGAGCGGCAGAAGCCCAATGTCTTCCGCATGCACCTGCTGGGAGCCAAGGTCCATCCCGTCACGGCGGGAGCCGGCACGCTGAAGGATGCCATGAACGAGGCCATGCGGGACTGGGTGGCCAATGTGGAGAACACCTACTTCCTTGTCGGCACGGTGGCAGGGCCACATCCTTACCCGGCCATGGTGCGGGACTTCCAGTCCGTCATCGGGACGGAAGCCCGTGAGCAGATACAGGAACAGACAGGCCGCCTGCCGGATGCCGTCATCGCCGCCATCGGGGGCGGGTCCAACGCCATGGGGATTTTTCACCCCTTCCTCGATGATGCCGATGTCCCGCTTTACGGCGTGGAGGCCGCCGGGCTGGGGCTGGACAGCGGCAAGACGGCAGCGTCCATCGCCCGTGGCAGGCCCGGCGTCCTGCATGGCAACCGCACCTACCTGCTACAGGACGAACACGGGCAAATCACGGAGGCCCACTCCATCAGTGCGGGGCTGGACTATCCCGGCATCGGGCCGGAACATTCATGGCTCAAGGATATTGGCCGGGTGAACTACGTCAGCGCCACGGACGATCAGGCCCTCGACGCCTTCCAGACCCTCACGAAGCTGGAGGGCATCATCCCGGCGCTGGAAAGTGCCCATGCCGTGGCCCATGCCATCGTCATGGCCCCGACCATGACCAGAGACCAGACCATCATCGTCAACCTGTCCGGCCGGGGTGACAAGGACGTACCCACCGTTGCGGCCCATCTGGGCGTGAAACTGTAAGGAGAGCCACCATGAGCCGCATCAAGACCTGTTTCGACCGCCTGAAAAAAGAGGGCCGTGGTGCCCTGCTGCCCTATCTGGAAGCCTTCGACCCGGACAGGGAGACATCCCTGGCCCTGCTGCGCCAGATGCCCGAGGCCGGGGCCGATCTCATCGAGGTCGGCGTGCCCTTCTCCGACCCCTCCGCCGATGGCCCGACCATCCAGCTAGCCGCACGGCGTGGCCTGAAGGCCGGGGCCACCCTGAAGGGAACGCTGGAGCTCATCCGGGACTTCCGCAAGGAGAATGACCATACGCCGATCATCCTGATGGGCTATTACAACCCGATCGACAGTTACGGTGTGGAGCGATTCTGCAAGGATGCCCGCTCCGCCGGTGTGGATGGGCTGATCGTGGTGGACCTGCCGCCTGAGGAGTCCGAGGAGCTGGCCCCCCACGCCAGAGCGGAAGGGCTGGACATGATCACCCTGACCGCCCCCACCACCCCGGATGACCGGCTGAAGACCATCCTCAGGAAGGCCAGCGGGTTCGTCTATCATGTGAGCATCACGGGCATCACAGGCACACGCAGCGCCACGGAAGAGCAGCTGAAAGTCGCCATGACCCGCCTTCGGGCCGCCACGGACCTTCCCGTCGTGGCCGGTTTTGGCATCAGCACGCCGGAGCAGGCCCGCACGGCCTCCCGCATCAGCGACGGGGCCGTCGTGGCATCCGCCATCATCAAGGAGATGGCCGCCACCTATGATGAACACGGCCACGCCACGGCCAGAAGCATCCCCACGGCACTGGAGAAAATCCGTTCTCTGGCCAAGGCGGTGCGCAGCTGAAACCGGACACGAAAAACCCCCAGCCGCAGGGCTGGGGGTTTCCCGATTGCATCTTTTTACAGAACTGGCTCTGAAGGCTTACTTCTTCAGCCAGCGGCCAATGGCACACAGGCCAGCCAGAGCGGCCACAATGGCACCACTCCACAGCAGCGTCTGACCAACACACTGGCAACGGCTCTTGGGCTTCAGGTCCTTGCTGATGGACTGGAATGCCTCCTGGGCACGGCTGGCATATTCCTCAGCCTTGGCTTTCAGTTCATCGGGGTTGACGATTTCCTCAGCCTTGGACTTGAGCTCATCAACATTGATAGCGTCCGCCATGGATATTCCTCCCTGAATCCGCCACTGTACCGGAACAACCGGTCTGGCGGATCAAATCTTGCATTTGCGCCAGAAAATTACTGACTGCCGGTAAACATACCACTGATCATTTTACCATTCAGCAAATTTCTCTCATGGGAGCCTCGTCTTTTCTGCATATGTCTGTCTAACTCCCATGCAGAAAAACGTTTTTTCTTCACCCATGCCCAGCAAATGCTACTTTTGTTCCACATGCTACTGCACGATATACCAGCCTGACACCACCATACAGGGGAGCCCCATGCCTGCTTCACCATCATCCCAGACGCTTCCCATAGAAGGGATGAGCTGCGCCTCCTGCTCCGCACGGGTGGAGAAAGCCCTCCGGGCCGTTCCAGGCGTTGAACAGGCCAGCGTCAATCTGGCAACTGCCACGGCCCATGTCACAGGCACGGCCTCCCGCACGGCTCTCATCCAGGCTGTCGAACAGGCCGGGTATGATGTCCCGTCCCCGCCCATCACATTACGCATTGAAGGGATGAGCTGCGCTGCCTGTTCCACACGGGTGGAGAAGAGCCTTCAGGACGTCATCGGCGTCAGGATGGCCAGCGTCAATCTGGCAACAGCCACCGCACAGGTAACCGGGACAGCCACACATCAGGCGCTCATCAGCGCCATCCAGAAAATGGGATTCGCCGCCTCGCTGCTGGAGGGAGAGACAGGGCTGGAAAATGCCCTGACACAGAAACAACGCATGAAGCAGGCCATGAAAACCCAGTGGCGGGACCTGATGATGTCTGCCCTGCTGTGGCTGGCCATCCTGTTCATGACAATGGGACACGGGTTTGGTCTCATTCCACCTGCCATACAGCCCCTGCTGCAATGGGCACTGGCCAGTGTCGCCCTGCTGGGGCCGGGCCGGCGCTTCTACCAGGCCGGGATACCGGCCCTGCTGCGCCGGGCACCAAACATGAACTCACTGGTCGCACTGGGGACTGGGGCCGCCTATCTGTACTCCAGCCTCGTGGTGTTCTGCCCCACCCTGATGCCAGCCGGTACACAGCATCTCTACTTTGACACCATCCTGGCCATCCTGACGCTCGTTCTTCTGGGACGCATGATGGAGGCCAGAGCAAAAGGCCGCACATCCGCAGCGCTGGAAAAACTGACCCATCTGCAACCGCAGCATGCCCATCTGCTGACTGAAGGAGCATGCCGCATTGTCCCTGTCGCCCAGATACAGACGGGCGACAGGCTTCTTGTCCGCCCCGGCGAGCGGGTTCCGCTGGATGGAATCGTACTGGAAGGGGAAAGCCATCTGGATGAATCCCTGCTGACAGGCGAGCCCATGCCAGCCCTCCGGCAGGTCGGCGATACCGTCATCGGCGGGACCATCAACCAGGAAGGAACACTGACGGTCCAGGCCACGGCCACTGGAGCCGACACCATGCTGGCCCGCATCATCAGCATGGTCGCACAGGCCCAGGGTGGCAAACTGCCCATCCAGTCCCTCGTGGACAAAGTGACCCTGTGGTTTGTCCCAGCCATCATTCTGCTGGCCGTGCTGACATTCCTCATCTGGCTGTTTCTGGGCCCTGCCCCGGCGCTGGGCCATGCTCTCGTCAATGCCATTGCCGTACTGATCGCCGCCTGTCCCTGTGCCATGGGCCTCGCCACGCCAACAGCCATCATGGTCGGTACGGGCAAAGCGGCGGAAATGGGCATCCTCTTCCGCAAGGGCGAAGCCCTCCAGACGCTGGAATCCACCACTCTGGTTGCCTTCGACAAGACCGGCACCCTGACGGCCGGCCAGCCCCGGATGACAGAATTCTACCTGCTGGACAAGAACACCTCCGACCATCCTGAGCAGGCCGAGAACACCCTGCTGGCCCTTGCCGCCTCAGTCGAAACGCAGTCCGACCACCCTGTCAGCCGGGCCATCGTCACAGCTGCGCAGGAACGGGACCTGCCTTCCGTAAAGACCCGTCATGCCCGCATCATGCCCGGACTGGGCATAGAAGCGCAGGATGAAGACGGGCAGAGCATCCATCTTGGCAGCCAGGCCTGCATGAGGGCTCTGGGCTTCCATAATGCAGAAGCCAACCGGCTTGCTGCAGAGCTGAGCCAGAAAGGCACGTCCCCCCTCTTCATGGCCCATGGGGGACAGATCGTGGCCCTCATGGGCGTGGCGGACCCCATCCGCCCCTCCGCCATGAAAGCCGTTGCAGCCCTGCGGGCCCAGAATATACGGACAGCCATGATTACCGGGGACATCGAACCTACAGCCCGGCATATCGCCCGCCTGGCCGGAATCGAGGAAGTCATCGCCCAGGTCCTGCCGCATGAAAAAGGTGAGGCCATACGGACCCTTCAGAAGACACACGGTTCCGTGGCCTTCGTGGGCGATGGCATCAATGACGCCCCGGCATTGGCACAGGCTGACACCGGGCTTGCCATCAGCCATGGAACAGATATCGCCATAGAGGCCGCAGACCTCGTCCTGACGGGCGAGAGCCTGATGACCGTGCCCAATGCCCTTGCCCTGTCCCGGGCCACGATGACCATCATACGGCAGAATCTCTTCTGGGCTTTCGCCTACAACATCGTGCTGCTGCCGATTGCCGCAGGGGTGCTCTACCCATTCACTGGCACGCTGCTGTCCCCCCCTTTCGCCGCAGGGGCCATGGCGCTCTCCAGCATCTTCGTGCTCTGCAACACGTTACGGCTGCGACGCCTCCGCACGGTCGTGGAAACCGAGACCAGCACGGAAGTCTGAGACCCTGGCCGGGGGCGGGCCTTCATGCCCTGCCCCCGGCCTCTCCTCCTCACACACCAGCCAGAACGGCGGCCAGAGCCTCCACAACAGGCGGCAGATTGTGCTCATTCAGCCCCGCCATGCAGACACGGCCACTGCGAAGAACATAGACACCATGCTCCTCCCGCAGACGGTCCACCTGAGCGGGTGACAGCTTCATCATGCTGAACATGCCACGCTGCTTCAGCAGGTACCGGAAATCCTGCCCCGGCAGACGGGCGGAAAGCTGCTCATGAAGCCTCTGGCGCATCACACGGATGCGGGCCCCCATGGCTGCCACTTCCTCCCGCCAGAGCTGCGCCAAGGCCTGATCTCCCAGAACGGCATCCACAAGCTGCGCCCCACGGACGGGCGGACTGGAATAGTTCCGCCGCACCGTGACCTTGAGCTGGCTCAGCACCCGCTCTGCCACATCACCATCCCGACAGACGACCGACAGGGCCCCGATGCGGTCCCCGTACAGGGAAAATATCTTGGAGAACGAATTGCTGAGCAGGAACTCCAGCCCCGCATCCACCATGGCCCGCACGGCATACACGTCTGCCTCCAGCCCATGACCCAGCCCCTGATAGGCAAGGTCCAGAAACGGGATCAGCTTCCGGTCCTTCAGGACAGGGATCAGCTCATCCCACTGGTCAGCCGTCAGATCGGCCCCTGTCGGATTATGGCAGCAGGGATGAAGCAGGACGACATGATGTTCCGGAATCTGGCGGATGCAGGCCATCATGGCCTCAAAATTCACACCGCCCGTTGCCGGGTCAAAATAGGGATAGGCCTGTGTCCTGAAACCGGCTCCGGCAAAAATGGAAATGTGATTTTCCCATGTCGGATCACTGACCCACAGTTCGGCCTGCGGAAAATAGCGGTGCAGGAAATCTGCCCCGACCTTCAGTGCGCCAGACCCACCAAGACTCTGGACCGTGGCGATGCGGCCGGTCTGCACCGGCTCGCTGCCACAGCCAAACAGCAGGTGCTGGACAGCCTGCCTGTAGGAAGCCAGACCTTCCATCGGCAGGTAGAGGTCCGGCCTGTCCTGCTGGGTGGCCAGCCTTTCATGCGCCTTGCGGATGCAGGCCAGCTGCGGGACATGACCTGCCTCATCATAATACAGGCCAATGCTGAGATTGACCTTCTTCACCCGGTCATCCCGCTTGAAGTCCTCCACCAGCGACAGGATGGGATCCCCCGGAGACAGTTCAACAGACTGGAACATGGACTGCTTCATCCTTCTTTCGCACTGGTCTTCATGCTGGCATTGCGCGGGCCCTGCGGACCGTAATCATAATCCGCCACGACCATGCCAAATCTCTTCAGGGCATCCGGAGCATCCATCTCCGGCAGAAGGACCTCGATGAACACGGCACGGTCGGCCTGTTCTGCCTGTTTCAGGGCCTGCTCCAGATCGCTGACCGTTTCCACCACGAGGGACAGGGCCCTGTCCTCCCGGTCGAACGCCCGGGGCAGGTCAGCATAACGCCAGTTGGCAATGTCGTTGTACCGGGAATGTTCCCCCAGAATCAGGCGCTCGATCGTATAGCCCCTGTTGTTGAGCAGGAAGATGATGGGCTTCTGGTCATGCCGCAGGATGGTGGAGAGTTCCTGCGCTGTCAGCTGGAAGGAGCCATCACCGATGAAGAGCAGGTGCCGCCGGTCCGGGCTGCCAAGCTGGGAGCCGAACAGGGCTGGCAGGGTATAGCCGATGGCCCCCCAGATGGGCTGGGAAATGTAATGGCTGTTCCGGGGGAAAGGCGTGCCCAGCAGGGCGGTGTTGCTCGTCCCCGCCTCACCGACCACGACATCCCCTTCCTTCAGGAAACGGGCCACACGGGGCCAGAGGGTCGCATGGGTCAGCCGGTCCGCCGCCTCACCGGGCAGGGACGCAGCAGAATCCGCCGGACGGACAGGCAGCGTGCGGGAAGACGGCGTCACTTGCGCCAGCAGGGCCTCCAGCACGGCCCCGACAGGGGCAGCCGGAATGGACCGGCCTGCAAGGCTCACATCATGGGCCTGAAGATTGATGAACGCCTCCGGGCGGATCTCATGCGTGAAGAAGCCCGTGTTGAGCTCCGTGAAACGCAGGCCGACCCCGATCACGCAGTCTGACTGGCTGACCAGCTCCCTGATGTCCGGGCGGCTGGCCCCACCCACATAGCCACCCAGATAGTAGGGGGCTGTCTCATCCAGCACGGCCTTGGCCGGAGCCGCCGCCACACAGGGGATTGCACAGCGTTCCGCCAGCACGGCAATCTGCCTGGCCACGCCGAAGCGGTCGGCATCGGAATCGAGAATCATCACCGGCGAGCGGGCCGCAGCCAGACGTGTGGCGATGTGCCCGGCCGCCAGGGCCACCTGTTCCGCATCACCCTGCGGAAGGGCAAAACGGAACGGTTCTTCGGGCACCTCGATGTTCAGATGGGTGATGTCGGATGGCAGCTGGAGATGGACAGGCCGCCGCTCCCGCCAGCAGGTCTGGAGGACACGGTCGATTTCTTCCACGGCATTTTCCGGCGTCAGGCGGGCCTGGGCGACCGTATATTCCGCCATGCACCGCCCGATGTTGCCATACCCGCCATCACCCAGCGTATGATGCAGCAGGGCACGCCCCTCGACCGCATGAAGCGGTGGAATCCCGGTGATGTGCACGAACGGAACACGCTCGGCATAGGCCCCGGCAATGCCACTGATGGCCCCGAGGTCACCCACGCCAAAGGTCGTCACCAGGCCGCACAGGCCGGAGGTGCGGGCATAGCCATCGGCGGCATAGGCGGCATTCAGCTCGTTGCAGTTTCCCACGAAGGTCAGGGACGCATCAGCCTCCACCTGCTCCAGAAAAGAAAGGTTGAAATCCCCCGGAACACCGAAAAGATGGCTGATTCCTGCCTCGACGAGGCGGCGGGCCAGATAGGCCCCGATCTGCATGCGCATGAACAAATTCCTAAAACCTGTGAAGAGGGCGTACTCCCGTACAGGCAGAATACCCGCCTCGCACGAAACCCCGTTCGGCCCTCGATCATACTGCAATATATATGCAATCTGTGTGCAAATATGATCTATCATGCCCCCTTCTCCGCACGGATCACGCATGAAAGCGCACATCATGGACCATCTTGACTGGAAGCTCCTGTCCGCCCTGCACCGCAACGGGCGTCTGACCAACCGGGAGCTGGGCGAGGCCATCGGCCTCTCACCGTCCCAGTGTTCCCGCCGCCGACTCCTGCTGGAGAAGGCCGGTGTCATCCGGGGGTACAGTGTCACGCTGGACCAGCAGGCCATGGGGCTGGGCGTGATGGCCTTCGTCCAGGTCATCATGAAGGGCCATGCTGCCGGGGCCTTCGAACGCTTCCAGGCCCTCATAAACAGTACCTCCATGATCCAGGAAGCCCATGCCGTCAGCGGTGATGCCGATTACATCCTCAAGGTCGTGACGAAAGACCTGCCGAGCCTCTCCACTTTCGTTACAGACCAGTTGCTGGCGCATGACACGATCGGCCACGTGAAATCCTACATCGCCCTCCGCCCCCTGAAGACAGACAGCCCTCTACCGCCATTCCTGCCCTGAAAACCCTCCCGCTGGGCAGGAAGTCACGCAGCCGGTGAAGAGAAAGCTGGCATCTTCAGGCAAGCCCGGATAAAGTCGCCCGACCATGAAGCCCCCCTTCCGGCCAGTGCCATGGTGCCTCCGTACCGGGATGCACCACTCCGATGGCCCTCCGGCAGGCCCGGGTCCGCCTGATGATGCACCACTGCTGGAGAGTGAACAGAACACCATGAGCTGGCTGACCGAACATGTCCGTCCCAAACTGCGGAGCCTGTTACAGAGGGATGTGCCAGACAATCTCTGGACCAACTGTGAATCATGCTCGCAGATGATGCTCACCAAGGAGCTGGTCCGCAAGAAGAAGGTCTGCCCCCATTGCGGGCACCATATGCGTGCCACAGCCCATGAGCGGATGAAATGGACCTTCGATGATGGCCAGTATACCACCATCGACCTGCCCGCCGTCCCGGCCGACCCGCTGCATTTCCGGGACTCCAAACGCTATACGGACCGCCTGAAGACTGCCCGCTCCAAGGCGGGTCTTGATGATTCCCTGCTTGTCGCCCATGGCAGGATCGACGGGCGGGAAGCCGTCGTGGCCGTCATGGCCTTCGAGTTCATGGCAGGGACGATGGGCAGCGCCCTTGGGGAGGCTTTCCTGACAGCCTGCCGGGAGGCCATCCAGCGCAAGGCACCGCTCATCATCTTCACGGCCTCCGGTGGGGCCCGGATGCAGGAGGGGGTTGTCAGCCTGATGCAGATGCCCCGCACCACCATCGGCGTGGAAATGCTGCGTGAGGCCGGGCTGCCCTATCTGGTAGTCCTCACCAACCCGACGACGGGTGGCGTGTCCGCCTCCTTCGCCATGCTGGGCGACATCCACATCGCTGAACCCAATGCCCTGATCGCCTTCGCCGGCCCCCGTGTCATCCGTGACACGGTGCGTGAGGAACTGCCGGAAGGCTTCCAGCGTTCCGAATATCTGAAAGACCACGGCATGGTGGACATCATTGCCAGCCGTGCCGAACTCCCCGCCCTTCTGGGGCGTCTGATCGGGATGCTGTCCCCCGCCGCCAACGGGGACGCCAAGGCTGCCCGGGCTTCCTGAACGTGTCCCTGCCCTGCTGCCCTGCGGCTGACAGCAGGGCGGGACGATGCCTCTCTCCTGCCGTCCCCCCCTGAGACAACCGGATTACGCAATCATGGCAACAGGCCAGCAGACCAGCACCCCGCAAAGTGAATTCCACGGGCGGACCGGGGCGGTAGTACGCCGCCTCCAGGAACTGCACCCCAAGCTGATCGACCTCTCTCTGGACCGGCTGGAAGTCCTGCTCGCCCGCCTCGGCCATCCTGAACGGTCCCTGCCACCGACCATCCATGTTGCCGGGACCAACGGCAAAGGCAGCACCTGTGCCAATCTGCGAGCCATTGGAGAAGCTGCGGGACTGAAGGTCCATGTCATGACCAGCCCGCACCTGCTGGACGTGACGGAGCGCTTCCGTCTGGCCGGACAGCTTGTCAGTGAAGATCAGCTCGTGGCCACGCTGGAAGAAATTGAACAGGTCAATGATGGAGCCCCCATCACCGTCTTCGAGGTACTGACAGCCGCCGGGTTCCTCCTCTTTTCCCGTGTTCCGGCTGACCTTCTGGTTCTGGAGGTCGGGCTTGGTGGCCGGTTTGATGCCACGAACGTGATCCCCACGGCCCGGGCCTGCATCATTACCTCCATCAGCCTGGACCATCAGGCCTTTCTGGGCGATGATCTGGCAGGCATTGCCCGGGAAAAGGCCGGAATCATCAAGCGGGGCGTGCCGGTCTTCGTGGCTCCACAGCCGGATGATGTCATGGCAGCCATCGCAGAGATTGCCAGAACCCACGAAGCTCCACTTTACCGGCTGGGCCATGAATTCACCATCACGCTGCGACAGGACGGCCTGCTCTATCAGGACGAGGCCGGAAAGCTGACACTGCCTGCTCCAGCCCTGCATGGTCCCCATCAGGCACAGAATTCGGCCCTGGCCGTGGCAGCCCTCCGCCATGCCGGCCTGAACCTGCCAGACACGGCCTTTGCCGGCATTGCCAGCACATGCTGGCCTGCCCGCCTCCAGACGCTGCATGGCACCCTTACCCATGACATGCCCCCAGGCTGGGAACTGCTGCTGGATGGTGGCCACAACCCCGGGGCCGGTACCGTTCTGGCCGATGTTCTCAAAACATGGCAGGACCGGCCCCTGCATCTCATCGTCGGGCTGAAGGACAGCAAGGACGTGCAGGGGTTCCTGCGCCCCCTGATCCCCCATGCCACCTCCATACAGGCTGTGGCGGAAGACGGACAGCACCTGGCCATGCCTGTCCAGACCATTCTGGAAGCCGCAGCGGCGGCAGGCGGCACAGCCCTGCCCGGGCCGGACATACGCACCGCCCTGAAACGCCTGCGTGACAGCGCCAGCCCCACGGGCAGACCAGCCCGAGTCCTGATCTGCGGCAGCCTCTATCTGGCAGGCTGCGCCCTGGCGCTGGATGGCGCCTCCCCGCACTGAATAGGGGATCACACTTTCCCCTTTCCCGTCCGCACCCTGCCACTGTGTGGACACACCCCAATGACAGAGCGAAACGGACCAGCATGAGCGACCAGTCCCCTGCCCCCCAGCCCAGCCCCGCAGCGGAACCCGGCGGAAGCCTCCATGAAATGCTCCAGCGTGTTCCACCTGCCAACCTGCCAGCGGAGCAGGCCCTTCTGGGGGCCATCCTGACCAACAACAAGGCTTATGAGAGCGTCTCGGACTTCCTGCACCCCTCCCATTTTGCCGATGCCGTCAATGCCCACATCTATGAGATGATCACGCAACGCATCGAGCGTAATGGCGGCAAGGGAGGCGTCGACATCATCACGATGCGGGGCGACTTCGAGGCCAGCCCCATTCTGGCTGCGGCCGGAGGGGCTGACTATGTGGCCAAACTGCTCAATGCCATGGTGGGCATCGTCAATGCCCGTGATTATGGCAAGGTCATCCATGACTGCTGGGTCCGCCGCCAGCTGATCGGCATCGGCACGGACATCGTCAATAACGCTCACGGTGCCCGACCTGATCTGGACGGGCCGGAACAGATTTCCGCTTCGGAAGAAGCCCTCTTCAACCTGGCAACGGACAAGGGACAGGAAGGCGGCTTTCTCGTATTTTCCCAGGCCCTGAAGAAGGCTCTCGACATTGCCGACCAGGCCTACCAGCATACGGGCGACATTGTCGGGCTGACCTCTGGCCTGCGGGATTTCGACAAGAAAACCGGTGGCCTGCACCCGTCCGACCTGCTGATCCTCGCTGGCCGTCCTGCCATGGGCAAGACCGCCCTTGCTACGAAAATCGCCTTCTCCGCAGCGCAGTCCCTCTTGCGGGAGGCAGAAGAAAAAGGTGAGCCACCCCGTGGCAGTGTGGCCATTTTCTCACTGGAAATGTCCTCCGAACAGCTGGCCGCCCGTATCCTCTCCGAACAGGCCGAGGTCTCAGGCGAGCGCATCCGCCGTGGCGACGTGGGGCCGAAGGAGTTCGACCGGTTCGTCCGTGTTGCCACGGAGCTGCAACGCCTGCCCCTGCATATTGACGACACACCAGCCATCTCCCTCTCCGCCATGCGGACACGCTGCCGCCGGCTGGCCCGCACACATGGGCTGAACCTCGTGGTGGTGGACTATCTCCAGCTCATGCGCCCGGCCATTGGCACAAGACCGGACAGTCGCGTGCTGGAAATCTCGATGATCACGCAGGGCCTCAAAGCCATCGCCAAAGAGCTGGAAGTGCCCGTCATTGCGCTCTCCCAGCTCTCCCGTCAGGTCGAATCCCGTGACGACAAGCGCCCGATGCTCTCCGACCTGCGTGAATCCGGCTCCATCGAGCAGGATGCCGATGCTGTCATGTTCGTCTATCGTGACGAATATTACCTGCAACAGCGCAAACCCAAGGAAGCCTCCTTCCCCAGTCCGGACAAATACCAGATCGCCCTGGAAGAATGGCAGCGGAAGATGTCGCTCGTCCACAACAAGGCCGAGCTGATTCTGGAGAAGCAGCGCCACGGGCCGACCGGCACTGTCCATCTCTACTTTGAAGGTGAATTCACCCGCTTTGGAGACCTGGATACCTTCCACGAGTAATCCCGGTCACCGGGGCCTGTCACGAGGCCCCGCTTCCCCTCACTCGTGGGGCTTGTCCTCAAGCGGCGGGGTGATGACGGCGGCAGGAGTGGCGGCAATGACCTCCGGTGTAGGCTTGCGCCGCCACCACCAGCCACGATGCAGCATCTTCTCGAAACGGATCTTCTGCCGCAGCCAGTTCAACATTCCGGACAGGGTGACGACGGCAATGCCTATACCATCCCACATGTCCACGGGCTGGTTGAAAATGAAGTAGCTGAAAGCCACGATCCAGGCCATCTGGCTGTATTGCGGCAGGGCCACACGATTGGCCGGGGCAATGGAGGCGGCCAGCATGAGCAGCAGCTGCCCGGCTGCGGCCAGAAACCCGTAGCCAAACAGCAGCAGCCATTCATTCACCCCATGTGGCACGACAAAATGCTGCACCATCAGGATGCCATCTCCCACCAGCGGCCCGCACAGGCTGGAGCCGTACAGCGTCAGGCGGGATGTTTCCTTGCCCGCAAAACGGTAGGCAATCACGCTGACAGCCGAAGCCATGGCCACCACAATGGCACAGAGATGCCCGAACTGAAGCGCCTTCACACCGGGGCGCAGCACGATCATCACACCTGCAAAACCCAGCAGGACAGACAGCCACGCCCATCCCGTCACCTGTTCCTTGAGGAACAGCACGGAGACGATGGTGACGAAAAACGGCATCAGGAACATCAGGGAGAGGGCTTCTGGCATGGGCAGAAGCATGAAGGCCTCCACACTGCCTGCCGTGGCCACGAAGACCGCCGCCGCCCGCACGAGCCAGAGCCACGGATGACTGGACAACACCAGCGCCCGATAAGACTCATTCGGGCGCTTCAGCAGCGGAACGATCAACAGGCCGAACACACCGCCGAAAAACGCCACCTCGAACGGGTCCAGCCGCCCGGCCAACCCCTTGGAACAGGCATCACTGATGGAAAAAAACGCATACCCCAGAAAGGCCAGTACGATGCCCGATGTAAAAAGTATCTTCCTCATGCAATCCCTGTCCCTGACACTCCGGCCGCTATGGCGTCATGCCAAGGGTAAGGGCTAACCCACCAAAAAGAAACCACCCAACCATATCTCTACAGGATGGCAGCCCTGTGATGATGTTCCATCGTCACAGGGACAAGGCAACGCCCCCCATCACGCTGCGCCGCAGACCATATTGCGGGGCACCAACACCGACCCCACTGCCATCACGCAACATGTATTGCCGGTCGAACAGGTTGATGACATCCAGCCGCAGCTGCATGGTGTGTCCGCCCAGCCAGGGCATATGCCGTAAAGCCTGCACCAGCCCCAGATTGAAGGTGACATATTGCGGCACATGCGCCCCATTGGGGATGGTACCTCCGGCTGTTTCCCTGTCCTTCCGCAGGCCGCTGCCATAAATCATGGTGCCCGAAAACTGGAGGGGATGATTCGTCCCGTGGAAAAAAGCATAGGAGCCACCGGCAGAGGCCGTGATCAGCTGGTCATGATCCAGATGGACCCAGTGATTCCTCATGTAGTGGAGGTCGTCACTGTCAAAATTCCACTGGGCTGACGTAATCTCCTTGCCCGTGGCCCGTGACACCGCCAGATTGCCGTAGAGGGTCAGGGGGCCTGTGCTGTAATCAGTCGTCAGCTCCACACCACGGACACGGCCCCGGTGATAATTGAACGCTGTCAGAATGACAGGGGCGCCGAACTGCCCTTCATCAATCAGGTTTTTCGCCTGCTTCCAGTACGCATCCAGCCCGACATGCCAATGGCGTGTCAGCTGCTGCATGAAGCCGACATCATAATAATTGTCCCGCTCCGCCTTCACACGATCATTCTGATAGTTGGCCGGTGCGGCGGATGTCCCCTCAAAACGGTCCAGAGATGTCGTGCCAATCGTCTCGAAAGGCGGAGGTGTCAGATAACGTGCATATCCCACATGGAACCGCCCGCCATGCCATGGTGTCCAGACCAGCGACACACGGGGGCTGAGCTGGTGGGCATGAACATATTCCTCCACACCATCAAACCGTACCCCTCCATTGAAGACAAGAGACCGTGCAAGGTGCCATTCATCCTGGAGATAGACCCCGTACAAAGCACCCGTCTTGCCCGATGAATCATGCACTTTCACGGTCTGGGGGCTGACAGTCCCTTCTTCATCAACTGGGTAGACCAGTGAGCTGCTCTTGCTCACAGCACGCTCGCCATAAGCCTGCACACCTCCCCGCACGGTATGCGTGCGATTGACGTGCCATGTCACATCACTCTGCACACCGCTGGAAAACACCGACCGGGCTGCCTGCTGGGCAAGACCGTTATAGACAAGGTCCCCCACCCAGTCGGGTGAGTAGCGCATGGAACTGTACCGCAGGATGGCGGATGTCTGTGCACTGACCTTCTCATGGTCTTCCTGCCAGGAGAGGATGGCGAAATCCGTGATCTGCTGCTGGTGTTCATCCAGATGGCTGCTGTCTGGCGCATCCTCCTGCACAGGCCGATTGTCCGCCTTGAAAAGCGGCGTGGCAAACTGGTGCTGCTGGCCGGGATTGTTGGGCAGCTGGTACCAGGCATTGGAAAGCCCCGCCGTCAGGCTGAAGCGTGTCTCTGGCCGGAGAGTATACCGCAGATGCCCCAGAACATGATACTGGTTGGAGAGGTCGTGAATGGCATTGTAACTGGGGGTCGTGTTCTCGATCCCCACCCGATTGTGAACGGCATCTGCCGTGATGAAGCCATCCCACTGCCCCCAATGCCCGCCATACTGGATGGCAGGCTGCACATAGTCCCGCACGCCACCATAACCGGAGAGGGTTCCGCCTTCATCCGACACGCCGTTCTTCGTCTGGATGTCGATCACACCGGCCTGCCGGAAGCCGTACTCCGCTGGCAGGACACCGGTCGTCAGGCTCATGGAATGGGCAAAGCGGGTCATCAGAGCCTGCCCGAAAACGCTCACACCTTCCGGCAGGGCCACACCATCCAGCCGAAACTGGACATCATTATGATCTCCCCGGATGTGAATCTGCCCGTAACTGTCCTGCGCCACGCCGGGAGCCTGCAACAGGATGCTGTTCAGCGGGGCATTGTCGGCACCGGGATTGGCCTCGATGGCCTTGCGGGAAAAATTCGTCTGCGTGGCCCCGATGGCAGGCTGAAGAGCCGCACGGGCCTGATCCAGCCGCCGGGCCGTGACGTGAATATGCTCCTCCCTGCTGTCCGCCTTACGGACAGACCCATCCCCCCCATTCTGGGGCTGGTCTCCCGTGGATGTGACTGACGGCTTCCCGCCCGTCTCCACATCACCAGCCTGGGCTGCCTGAGACAGCGTGCCAGACGCCACCAGGGCCAACACCGCATAAATGGCTCCACCCCGTCCCATCATCACCATGATGTTCTCCAGTCCTCGTCATGCTGGTCTGATTGTTCATCGCAAGTTATGTTATAACATAACATATGTGAAGCCATTCTTTTCCGGTGCCCATAAAAAAGGCCGGGACATGTCCCGGCCTTTCCTCAGATCATCTTCACGCCAATCAGCAACAACAGAGTTCCCAGAATGAGCCGCTGCCAGCGTTCCGGGCATCGCCCGGCGCAATGGGTACCAAGCCAGATGCCCGGCAGGGAGCCACTCAGCAGGAGCAGCAGGGTCGGCACCATGACGTCCCCTTCCACCCAGTGGCCTGCACCGGCAATCAGTGTCAGGGGGATGGCATGGGCAATGTCGATGGCCACGAGTTCACGCAGGGGCAGGGTCGGATACAGCATCACCAGCACGGCCATGCCGATGGCCCCGGCCCCGACGGAGGACAGGCTGACCATGCAGCCCAGCACGAAACCCAGCACGACTGTCAGAACCCGTGACTGTACCGGTCCCCCCAGCTGATGCCGCAGCACCCACGCTTTAAGCGTCGGACGGAACAGGATGGCCGGGGCCGTCACCAGCAGGCAGATGCCCAGCGACAGGCGGATGACATGCGCCATCTCCTGCGGCGACCCCAGATGCCGCAGCCAGAGCAGAGCCACCGCCACACCGGGGAGGCTGCCTGCCATCATCCACAGCACGATGGACCAGCGTACCGGCCCGCACCGCCTGTGCAGGACTGTCCCGAACAGTTTCGTCACGGCGGCATAGACGAGGTCCGTCCCCACGGCAGCCTTGGGGTGGATCCCACACAGCAGGATGAGCAGCGGCGTCATCAGCGATCCGCCACCCACGCCTGTCATGCCGACCAGAAACCCGACCAGTGCGCCGGAGATGACATAAGCCAGGTGCCCCATCACCTTATCCTTCTCCCAGAACGGAAAGAGCCTTTTTCAGACAAAGCCTCCCCCACCGGCATTTTCCTGCTGGAAAAACCGGGTTCCTGTTCCATGTTCTTTCAGAAACCGGGGCCCGCCAGGCCTCACCTCATGGAGGAAGGCCCGGCAGAACCATCTGTCAGCGCACGACCTTATGAACGGCGTCCGTCAGGTACCGTACGCTCCGGGCCACGTCACCATCACCGGGGACGACAACATCCGGCTTTTCCGGTGCTTCATAAGCCGAAGACACACCCGTAAACTCGGCAATCCGGCCTTCTTCCGCCTGAGCATACAGGCCCTTCGGGTCACGGCGGCGGCACAGCTCGGGGGCCGTATCCACAAAGACCTCGTGCCAGTCTTCCCCGATGATCGCCTTGGCCATCGCCCGGTCCCGGATGAGCGGAGAGACCAGAGCCACCAGCACGATCTGCCCGGCATCCGCCAGAATACGGGCCACATGGGCCACACGGCGGATATTCTCCCGCCGGTCTTCCGGCGAGAAGCCAAGATCGCTGCACAGGCCGGAGCGAACCGTATCGCCATCCAGCACGGTGACATGCAGCCCCTCACGGCTGAGGGCCTCCTCGGCATGGCGGGCGATGGTGCTCTTTCCGGCACCGGGCAGACCGGTCATCCAGAACACGGCCCGACCATGCCCCCGCAGACCAGCCCGGACGGCATCACTCACGCCGCTGGCTGTCGGATGGATGGCCTTGGCTCCCTCCGGCAGGGCCGCCGGACCGATCAGCGGGGCACCGCCAACGATCTTCTGATGGCGGTCCACCAGCACGCCACGCCCGTCCGGCATTCCTGGCGCAAAGGGATCGAAGAGGACGTTGCGGGCCACGGCGAGGGTGATCTCGGCAAAGCCATCCGGTGGCACCTCATCCGCCGGACTCAGGCTGAGATCATCAAGGTCCACCACGGCATCAATGGAAGCCACGGTGACATCATGTTCTGCCGTGGCCAGACGCAGCCGGAAACTCTCCCCCACACGCAGCGGCTCACCACGCAGCCAGAACAGCCGTGTCCTGAGACGGGCGGCCTTCAGCGGGGCTGCGGCTTCATCACCGGCAGGGAACAGCAGGTCCCCACGATCCGGCACCAGATCAGGCTCCAGCCGCAGGGCGATGGATTCACCAGCTCCGGCCACAGGATGATGCGGAGCATGCCAGCGGCAGACCTCGGCCACGGTGGCCTCCTGCCCCTGCCCGCCAATTTCCAGCCGGTCTCCTTCCCGCACCGTGCCACGCTCGATGCGTCCCGCCACATAGCGGATGCCCTCGAAACGATACACGTCCTGCACCGGCATACGGAATGGCAGGGCATGACGGGATGCCGGAGGCTGGATGAGAGACAGGGCCTCCAGCAGGGTCGGCCCCCTGTACCAGTCGGCCTTTTCAGAACGTGTGGCGATATTGTCGCCATCCCGTGCCGAGGCCGGAATGACCTGGTTGACGTTGATCTCCAGCCGCCCCAGCAGCTGGCGGATGTCACCTTCCACCTGCTTCAGTCTGGCTTCATCAAACCCGATGCTGTCGGCCTTGTTCAGCAGGACGATCACATGATTGATGCCGATGAGCCGCAGCAGCATGGCGTGGCGGCGTGTCTGCTCCCGCACACCCTCGGCGGCATCCACCACCAGCACGGCGGCCTCGGCATCGGCAGCACCGGTAATCATGTTGCGCAGGAACTGCCGATGGCCCGGCGCATCCACGATGACGAAATCCCGGCCATCCAGCTGGAACGGAATGCGGGTGGAATCCACCGTCACACCCTGATCCCGCTCGATCTGGAGGGAATCGAGCAGGAAGCTCCACTCCACGGCCAGACCACGCTTCCGGCTGCTTTCCACGATCTGGACGAGGCGGCCATCCGGCAGGCTGTCCGTATCATACAGAAGGCGGCCAATCAGGGTGGATTTGCCGTGATCCACATGGCCCACGATCACGATCGGCGTGCTGACACCGTGACGGACCTGCGATGATGGTGAATGAGTCTGTGTCATCGAAAAAGTCCCCTCACAGATAACCGGCAACACGGAGACGCTCGAAGGCATCTTCCGATTCATGATCCATGGCACGGCCCGCACGCTCGGAGGTACGGCTCGTCTCCAGCTCGGCAATCACTTCCGCCACGGTGGAGGCATTGCTCTCGATCGGGCTGGTGATGTCCTGATCGCCCAGTGAGCGATAACGCTTGCCATCCTTTGCAAAATAGAGGTCCACGAGCGGAATCTTCTCACGCTCGATGTACCGCCAGATGTCCAGCTCCCGCCACGCCAGCAGCGGATGGACACGGACATGCATCCCCTCCTCGTAAGGCGTGGCGTACTGGTCCCAGAATTCCGGTGGCTGGTTGCGGACATCCCACTGGTGACCGGCACCACGGGGACTGAAGACACGCTCCTTGGCACGGGTGGCCTGCTCATCACGCCGGATGCCCGCAACAACACCCCGGAATTTGTGCTGGTCGATCAGGTTTGCCAGACCAGCCGTCTTGCGGGCCGCAGACCGGGCCGCCGGTGGCAGGGAGGGGTCCATGTCCTCGACCGGGGGACACTCCCCGAGAACAAGGTCCAGATTCCACTTTTTGACGTACTCATCCCGGAAGGCATACATCTCCGGGAATTTCTTGCCCGTATCCACATGCATGACAGGAAAAGGCACATGCCCCATGAAGGCCTTGCGGGCCAGCCAGACCATCACGTTGCTGTCCTTGCCCAGTGACCAGAGCAGGGCCAGGGGCTTCAGCTTGCGGTAGGCCTCCCGCAGGATGAAGATGCTCTGGGCCTCAAGCTGGTCCAGACCATCCATGATATGTGCGTCTTCCAGAGCCATGACTGCTCCCTTTCCTTCCTGATGGGCCATGCGGCCCGGTCTTATCGTGCGGGCCGCTCTGCAATCAGGGCAGCAGCTGAGATTTCTTCCACATTGGCGTCGGGCGGTGTGGAAACGGGCCGATGCAGGCCACATTCCGTCTTGGCCAGTCCGGCCCAACGTCCGGCACGGCTGTCCTCTCCCGCTCCCACGGGCCTCGTACAGGGTTCACAGCCGATGGAGCGGTAACCCTGCGCCACCAGCGGATGCGGCGGGAGGGCTTTCTCCTCCATGAAACGGGCGATCTGCGCCTCGCTCCAGCCAGCCAGAGGATTCAGCTTCACACTGCCATCCTCCTGCCGTTCCGCCACGGGCAGGGCCGCCCGGGTGGCCGCCTGCATCCGCTTGCGGCCTGTCACCCAGATGTCGAACTCCGGCAGAACCACCTCCAGCGGTTCCACCTTCCGCAGGGCGCAGCAGGCATCGGGGTCGAAAGCCACAAGCTGACCCTCCGGGTCCCGATACTCCACCTCGGCACGGGCAGGGCGCAGGGTGCGGACATCCTCCAGCCCCAGATGACGGGTCAGCTCATCCCGATAGGCCAGCGTTTCCGGGAAATGCCGCTCCGTATCGAGAAAAAAGACAGGCACGGCTCTGTCCTGTGCCGCCACCTGCGCCAGCAGCACGGCAGACTCGGCACCAAAGGAAGAAATCACCGCCACACGGCCCGGAAAACGGGCCAGAACGGAGGACAGTACACGGCCCGTTTCCTCCTCCGAGGCAGCCACGTCTTCCTGCCGGGGCAGGGCCTGGAACTCATCGTCCGATATTGCCATGTGATCTGCTCCCTTCGGAAAATACGATAAGAAAGAAACTAATTACATATTTAACGGGCTTCAATGATGATTTTTGATAAATCATCAATTTTTCAGGATATAAGAATGTCATTATGAGCTTGCCAGAGAATCAGGAAGCCTGACCTCCGGCAGGAAACGGCTGAAAATCGCCTCTGAGCCCGCCATTCTTTTTCACAATACTAAATCGTATTTATCAGCGGACTCAGAAACGCAGCGTGAGGGTCGAGAGCATGTAGGTCCCGTTCTTCCCCCCGGCCTGCCTCATGCGATGTGTCAGCAGAATCGCTCCCCCATCAATCTGCCAGTTGACGTGCTGCTGAAGCTGGAACTGCACCTGCCCCTGCGGCTGCAACCCCACGGCCCGCCCGGCCTGCCGCAGCTTCGGCCCTGAAAGGAAAGAAAAGGGCGATGATGAATTATACAGCCCGTCATTCATGCTCTCCCTCCAGAGGTAAGGCACCCGGATGCGGATGTTCATGAAAGGCCGGGGTGCGATGCTGGCCAGCGGGCCGGCACTCACGATGTTGGCCCTCGCAATGGTGCGTGTCAGGTCGAACGTTCCATTACGGGGTGAGAACGGAGCCGAGAACGTGCCCACGGTTCCCTCTTTCCGGCGGTTGTCTCCTCCGCTGTAAGCCTCCGCCTGCACGCCCAGAAAGGGATGCAGAAAGGATGAGGAATGACGCCAGCCCAGCACGCCCCGCACGGCCCAGGCACTCACGGGGCGGCTGGCAATGGATGACGTGCCGGGATGGAACCGTCCCCCCTGATACACGCCCCCCAGCTCATATTCGAAAGACGGTGCCGAACCATACCAGCGGAAGCCACCATTCTGTCGTGTCTGCGTTCCCGCCTCCGACCCTTTGTAACGGGCCACGGCTGCCGTTTTCCCCTCATCACGGAAACCCATCCAGAAGAGGTCCAGAAAGGAATGGACCTGCTCCCCCCCAATGGAAAAGGGCCGCAGGGCGATCCCGACATTCCCCCCATAAAGGCGGGTGCCATCATCAAACCCGCCCCCCATGATGGTATCCCTCGTCACCTGTGTAGCGACAAAATTGTACAGGTCCAGCCTGATCCGGTTCCACAGCGCATAGCCACGGACACCATTCCACGAAAGAGGGACGTTGGGAGTTTCCCGCATGTAGACGAGCCATGAAGGGGCATCGAGAAACTGCTGCCGCCCGACCATCACGCCGGTCTTTGCACCAAACAGTTTACGCTCATACCCGACAAAGAGCTGCTGCACCCCCAGCCTGCGCCGCCATGTCGCATTATAGCCGTAATAGTTCCATCCGGCCGCCTCACCATTGTTCAGCTGCCCGAATATCCGCCAGTGCGGACCAAGATGAAGGTCCGCCCCCAGCAGGTTGCGTACCGTAAACCGGCCGGAATGACGCCTGTTCACCGTCCCCAGCATGGGGCTCGACTCATACCAGTTGCGTATCCGGGATTCACCGGAAAGCGACAGCCAGATGCTGCCCGACTCATTGAGGCGGATGGCCTTCAGGGGATCAAGAAAATCCGTGTAATTCCTGGGGTCTTTCTTGCTGCTCCAGTCCTCGGCCCAGGGGGCGACCCCGTAGACACCAACTGGCCCGAACCCGGCAAATTCACCATTCCCCCAGTTGAAGGCTCCCCAGTCTCCCTGATGCCGCTTGCGGGACCGGTTCTCCTCCAGCGTGACACGGCGTGGCTGGCCGATCACCCCGGCTCCCGGCATGGTCTCCACGGCAGGGGGAACCTTTTCAGTAACCTGCGCTTCCGCCTGTCCCAGCCCTGCAGCAACAGACAGTACGGCAAGAACTACCGGGGACCGCAAAAACCTGCCCGTCCGCCCCAACAGGCTGACACACCTCAGAGACAGGTCCGGTCTTTCCTGCATCGTCACTCGCCACGATGGCCTGCCTGTCTGCATGAGCGGCTCACTTATTACTTTAAATAATAGTTATTTTTATTAAATCTCATTTTATTACCCATGTGAAGACGTGAATTAACTTTTCTCTCATCCATCACGTTTCCCATGGCCAAAAAAAAGATGGGCACAGCCACCAATGGTACCGTACCCATCCCCTACACAGCCACTATTACAATCAGGCTACGCACTCTTTCAGAAACTGCTGCATCGCCTGCCCACGATGGCTGAAGCGGTTTTTCTCCGTTTCGGCCATCTCGGCAAACGTGCGGCTTTCTCCTTCAGGAATGAAGATGGGGTCATAACCATGCCCATGCGTCCCCCTCGGTGGCCATGAGACCTGCCCCCGACACTCACCCCGTACGAAGCGATGCGTCCCATCCGGCCATGCCAGACACAGCACCACCACAAACGACGCTGCCTTGTCAGCCGACCCGCTGGCCTGCATCTCCTCATGCACACGGTTCATCGCCAGTATCATGTCCCGCTGCGGGCCTGCCCAGCGGGCAGAATAGACGCCCGGTCTGCCATCCAATGCCGCCACGCAGAAGCCGGAATCATCGGCCAGTGCCGGCAGGCCCGTTGCCCTGGCAGCGGCTTCCGCCTTGATGAGCGCATTGCCCTCAAAGTCGGCAGCCGTCTCTTCAGGCTCTGGCAGGTTCAGTTCGGCAGCCGAGCGGACCGTGATGCCGCTCTCTGCCAGCAGGAGAGAAAATTCCCGCAGCTTGCCTTCATTGTGACTTGCCAGAACAATCTCGCTGCCACGCTCCAGACGGCGGCCAGAATCCTGCCCGCTCATCATGCACCTTCCTTCCTGCGGGCCAGAGCCTCTTTCTGCACGGCGAACAGCTCCTTTGCACCTTTCTGGGCCAGACCAAACAGAATCTGGAATTCTTCAGGCCGGAAGGGTCGTTCTTCTGCCGTACCCTGAATTTCCACGATGCCGCCATCAGCGGTCAGAACGAAATTGGTATCAGCCTGTGCCGTGCTGTCTTCCGCATAATCAAGGTCCAGCACCGGCCCGGCATCCGTCAGCCCGCAGGACACGGCAGCCACCTGCCCCGTCAGCGCCTTCGACTTGCCCATGCCTTCCAGAGCGATGGCCAGAGCCACCCACGCCCCGGTAATGGAGGCACAGCGTGTGCCGCCATCAGCGTTCAGCACGTCACAGTCCAGCGTGATCATGCACTCGCCCAGAGCCTTGAGGTCCACACAGGCCCGCAGGGAACGGCCGATGAGTCGCTGGATCTCCTGCGTGCGGCCGGACTGCTTGCCACGGGCGGCCTCGCGGGAGCCACGGGTGTGGGTGGCACGGGGCAGCATCCCATATTCCGCCGTGACCCAGCCCTGGCCCTGGCCCCGCAGGAACGGCGGCACCCGTGTCTCGACGGAAGCGGTGCAGAGCACCTCCGTCCCGCCGACACGGATCAGGGCGGACCCTTCCGCATGAGTGGAAAAACCGGTCTCGATGGTAACCGGGCGAAGGGCGTCGTCAGTACGGCCGGAGGGACGTTCGAACATGAAACAGCTTCCTCGAATCTCTTCAGAAAATCCACATGGGCGGGACTGGACCAGCCACCCCATGACAGGGCACCACCATAGGCAGCCCCCGTCCCCTCGGCCATACCCACCCATAAAAAACAGGCAACACTCTGCTTCTTCCCGTTCTTTTGCAGGCCATGTTATAGGGAGGGCATGAAGCGTTCCCCCATGCTGCCAGACAGCCCGCCCTCACCATCCCAGAAGCCCCGTTTCCGCCGCTGGCGGTTTCTGCTGGGGGCTGCCCTTGGCATCGGTACGTTTGGCGTTTCTGCCGTCATTCTCACAGGGGTGGGACTGTATGCCCATCTCAGCGCCAATCTGCCCAGCGTGGACGCTCTCCAGCATTACAAGCCGCCCGTGGTCAGCCGGCTGTACACGGCCGATGACCAGCTCATGGCGGAGCTGTCCCACGAACGGCGCATCTATGTGCCCATCCGGGCCATTCCCCCGCTCGTCCGCAATGCCTTCATTGCGGCGGAGGACCAGAATTTCTATTCCCATGGCGGCGTGGACCCGCTGGCCATGCTGCGGGCGGGCGTGACGGACATCGTCAGCATCCTCACCCATCAGGGCAAACGGCCTCTGGGGGCCTCGACCATCACCCAGCAGGTGGCCAAGGTCATGCTGCTGAACAACAACAGCCTGACCATCGAACGGAAGGTGCGGGAAGCCCTGCTCGCCATGCGGATCGAGCACACGCTTTCCAAGGACCGGATTCTGGAAATCTACCTGAACGGCATCTATCTGGGGAACGGAGCCTACGGGGTCGAGGCGGCAGCGCAGACCTACTTCAACAAGACGCTGGACCAGCTGAGCGATGCCGAGGCGGCGATGCTCGCCAGCATGCCCAAATCCCCCAGCAACTATAATCCGTTCCTCCACCCCAAAGCGGCCATGTGGCGGCGCAACTGGGTGCTGGACCGGATGGGCGAAACCCACGCCATCCCTGCCGATGAAGCCCAGCAGGCCAAGCAGGACCCGCTCGTGCCGCAAGGGCAGGTGCGCTTCGGTCCGCTTGCAGGGTCCGAATGGTTCGCTGCGGAAGTCCGCCGCCAGCTGACATCCCTCTATAATGAGGAACAGACAACGGAAGGCGGGCTGGACGTCCATACCAGCCTCGACCCGCACCTCCAGCAGGTCAGCACGAAACTGCTGCGGGAAGGGCTGATGGCCTATGCCCGCACCCATGAGGGCTGGCACGGGGCTGTCGGCCATCTGGACAGTGACGCCATGGCAGACTGGCAGGGCAGCATGGCCCGGCAGAAAAATCCGGCTGGCATGCTGTCCACATGGCGTCTGGCCGTCGTCCTCTCCACAACACCAGCACCCCGTGTCGGCTGGGTGAAGGCGCATGAGGCCCACACTGCCACGCTTCGCAAGACAGACGAAACATGGAGCCGCCGCACCCATCCGCTTCAGACGGGTGACCTCGTGATGATCGAGCCGCAGGATGACGGCTCCGCCGCCCTGGAGCAGATTCCGCAGGTGGAAGGGGCGACCGTTACGCTGGATGCCCATACGGGGCGTGTCCTGGCCCTCGTGGGGGGCTGGTCCTTCCAGCAGAGCCAGTTCAACCGTGTCACGCAGGCGCAGCGCCAGCCGGGGTCTTCTTTCAAGCCGCTGGTCTATCTGGCAGCGATGGAACGGGACATTTCCCCCTCCGAAACATTCGATGATTCTCCCATCAGTTTCGGAGACTGGAAGCCGCAGAATTACGAACACGACAACTGGGGCCCCACCACCCTGCATGATGCCCTGCGGGAAAGCCGCAACCTCGTGACAATCCGTGTGGCGGCCCATCTGGGCATGAAGGCCGTCAGCGACATGGCCGTACGGTCCGGCATGGTGGACAACATGCCACCCTACCTGCCCGCTGCCCTCGGAGCCGTGGAGACCACCGTCCTGCGGGAGGCCGGGGCCTATGCGGCCATCGCCAATGGTGGCCACAGCATCACCCCCAGCCTGATCGACTACATCCAGAATCCTGATGGCACCATCATCTGGCGCAACCAGGCCAACCGGCGTACCGTGACAACAGAAAACGGGATGCCCGTCATCCATGATGGCCGTCCGGTCCTGGCCTCGCCGCAGAGTGCCTTCCAGATCACCACCATGATGCGGGATGTCATCGCCCGGGGCACGGGCGTACGGGCTGGCGTGGGAATCGACCGCCCCATCGCCGGGAAGACCGGTACCAGTCAGGACTATCATGATGCCTGGTTCGCCGGGTTCTCTCCCGACACCGTCACCGTGGTGTGGATCGGCTATGATGCGCCCCGCAGCCTGGGCAAGAATGAAACAGGCGGCCATCTGGCCGGGCCGATCTGGAACGGCATCATGAAGGCCGTCTTCGCCACCCGGCCCCGGCTGGAGTTCCCCGCACCGGACGGCATCACGCTGGCGGAATATGATACAGGGCGCATCCGTGCCACGGATGCCTTCAAACCGAACCAGATTCCGGGAGCCTCCGTGCCGCTGCATGGTTTCGGAGCCGGGACACAGGCCCTTACCGCTGCTGACACCGGTGCGGACATGATTCCTGATTCCGAGACGGACATGCCCAGCTCCAGCCCGTCCAGCAGTGGTACCATCACCGACCCGCTGGATGGAACCATGCCCTCACATGCCCCTGCTTCCCTGCCTGCGGCACCGCCCCAGGAGAAAGCAAACCCGGCAGAGGGAGGTGACATTGGCGTCGGTGGTCTATACTAAGGCAGCAACATCAACCTGAAGAAAGCAGGAGAACGCCTGATGTCGGCTGAGACCGAAGCCCTCTCCGAACAGATCAAGCAGTCGGTGGCACTGCTGAGGAGGCATCTTTGACTGGGATGTCGCCAAAACACGCCTTGCCGAACTGAACCATCTCTCTGAAGACCCGGACCTCTGGAACAACCCGGACGCCGCCCAGAAACTGATGCGTGAGCGCACGATGCTCGCCAACCAGATCGAAGGGGTCGAGGCTCTGGAGGCCGACGTGCAGGACACGCTGGACCTTGTCGAGCTGGCCGAGATGGAAAATGACGACACCGTGGTGCAGGAAGGCCTCGCCACCCTGCGCAGCCTCGCCGCCCAGGCCCAGCAGCGTGAGACGGAAAGCCTCCTCTCCGGTGAAGCCGATAGCAATGACTGCTATCTTGAGGTCAATGCCGGTGCTGGCGGTACGGAAGCGCAGGACTGGGCCGAGATGCTGCTGCGGATGTATACCCGCTGGTCCGAAAAGCATGGCTACAAGGTCTCCCTGATGGAAAGCAGTGAAGGGGAACAGGCCGGGCTGAAATCCGCCACGATCCTCGTCAGCGGTCCCAATGCCTATGGCTGGCTGAAGACGGAAGCCGGGGTGCATCGCCTCGTGCGCATCTCCCCCTTCGACTCCGCTGCACGGCGGCAGACCTCCTTTGCCTCCATCTACATCTCACCTGTTGTGGATGATTCCATCGAAATCGAGATCATCGATTCCGACCTCCGTGTGGATACGTTCCGGGCCTCCGGGGCTGGTGGGCAGCACGTCAACAAGACGGACTCCGCCATCCGCATCACCCACATCCCGACAGGTATCGTCGTGGCCTGCCAGACGGACCGGTCCCAGCACCGCAACCGGGCTACGGCCATGGAAATGCTGAAGGCCCGCCTCTATGAGGCCGAACTTCAGAAGCGGGAGGCCGAGGCCTCCGCCGCCGAGGCCGCCAAGACGGACATCGGCTGGGGGCACCAGATACGGTCCTACGTTCTGGCGCCGTATCAGCTCGTCAAGGACCTGCGGACCAACATCGAGAAGGGCAACCCTGATGCTGTGCTCGATGGCGATCTGGATGAGTTCATGGCAGCATCTCTGGCCCAGCGTGTGAGCGCCACACGCTCCGAGGCCAGCGCCACGGCACAGTAAACCCGTCTGACACGGGGGCACTCACCCGGAGCAGACCGCAAGAGAGGGGGCATGACATTCTGGTTCATGTCCCCTCTCTTAATGGTAGCTTTTTCCGCCAATAAAACGATTAAATATCGTATTTAATATCAATCATCAAAAAAATATGTTTTTTTCATAAGAAGGACCAACCAAAACAATTCACAGGCCGGGCATCATCACAGCCACGAAAAACCTTTCAAAATCGTCCATAAACTGCCGTTTTTCCGATTTCCTCAAAAAATATCCACAGATATACCCATATTTATGCACAGGCGATCCTGCGAAAGAGTCGCATGAGAGCCCTTGCATCAAAGGGGCGGCTTGGGCCATTGGTAAAGGAACCGATACGGGAACGTTCCCGTGCTGCTTTGCTGTCTCCCCTTACCGGGCAGGGCCTGACCGCCAGGGACGAAGAGAAGGAATCGGCATGGGGCCGTGCCCGTGATGCGGCACAAGGTTTTTCCCCTCCCCCGTACGGGCACGTCCCGTCTTGTGAGGGTACCAGTCATGCTGGCAGGCCTGCCCTGCCGGGAAGAAGCGCCGGACCTGCGGCGTGGAAAAGGGTAAGAAGGTTTTGGAATGAGAAGCTATGCCGCCCAGCAACGCAAACCGACGGATTACATCGTCGCTGTTGTCGTGGCTTTTCTGGCCATCGGGCTGGTGGTCTATGCCTTGACACTTACCAGGATGGAAAAGCAGGAACCCTCGCATCCTCCCATCCAGACACGTGTCATTGCGGAGGCTCCCCCACCGCCGCCGCCTCCACCACCACCGCAACCGGTGATGGTGCAACCGCCGCCACCTTATATCCCCCCTCCCAAGATCAGGGTGGCACCCCCCCCCAAACCGCCGATCCAGCACAGCCACCAGAAGGCCCCCAAACCGAAGGCAGCGGCACCCCAGCCTGCACCATCGGCCCCGGCCCAGTCTTCAGCAGCGGCACCGTCGGCAAGCTCCAGCAACAGCTCGTCTGAAAGTGACCACTCCGCTGGTGCCATGCCCATCAACAATGTGCGGCCGGAATATCCAGAGGAAGCACAGGAGGAAAGCCGTGAAGGCTCCGTGACGGCCTCCTGCGACATCCTCACCAACGGCAAACCGGCCAACTGCAAGCTGCTGAGCGTCAAGGGCGGGCACGATTTTGCCGAAAGTGCGCTGGACTTCCTCGAGCGTTCACCAGTCCGCTACCAGCCAGCCGTGGTGGGTGGGCAGCCAGTCGTGGAACACAACCACGTCCTGCATGTGGACTTTACCCTTGGTGATGAATGAAGCCATTCTGAGCCAGCACAGACCAGCATGAAGCTGCCCTGCCCCAAACGGGCCACCCCTGCGGGGGCAGGGTAGCAGACGTTTTCACATTGTCCCGACCTGCCATGGATGGCAGGAATGACAGGGAGACCGATACGGGAGGTTTCTCCCACCGGTGCAGCACCTCCAGACTGGTGCTTTTTTAGACAAGGATATGGGATTCATGACCAGACTGTTCCGCCTCCCCGTAACTGTTGCTGCGCCCCGGGCGCACGCTGTCTATGGCACGGCCCTGGCCCTGACTCTGGCTGCCATGCCGCTGGCCTCCACCGCTTTTGCGCAGGACGCTGCCCCGGCCGCTCCGCCCGCCGGGACCACGATGACAGCCCAGCCTCCCGCAGGCACCACACCCGCAGTTCCCCCCGCCGGGGCTGCACCGGCCACGGCACCAGCAGGGGCCACACCCGCTGCTCCGCCAGCTGGTGCTGAAAGCGGCACCCCGGTCACCGCTACGCCGGTCAGTGAAAAACCGACCGAGGAAGCACCGAAGGAAAACCCCTACGGGCTGGGTGCACTCTGGAAAAACGGTGACATCATCGCCCGTGGCGTCCTGCTCATCATGGCCATCATGTCTCTGGGGACATGGATCATCATGATTAGCAAATTCCTTGAACAATCCCGCCTCTTCCGGGCCTCCAGGGCCGTCAACCAGACCTTCTGGACACAGAAGACCATCCAGGAAGGGGCACAGACACTGAAGGCGGATTCCCCCTTCCGCTACATTGCCGAGACCGGCATCGTAGCAGCACGCCATCATGAAGGCTCCATGCGGGATTCCATCGACCTCCAGTCATGGACGAGCATGTCCATCCAGCGGGCGCTGGAGACCATCAACACACGTCTTCAGGGCGGGCTGGCCTTCCTTGGTACGGTCGGCTCCACCTCCCCCTTCATCGGGCTGTTCGGTACGGTCTGGGGTATCTATCATGCCCTGACAGCCATTGGCATTGCCGGCCAGGCCTCCATCGACAAGGTGGCCGGTCCTGTCGGTGAATCCCTGATCATGACAGCCATCGGTCTGGCCACGGCCGTGCCGGCCGTGCTGGGCTACAACCTGCTCGTCCGTCGCAACAAGGGTGCGATGGACCGTGTCCGCAACTTCGGGTCCGACCTTCATTCCGTCCTGATCGGCGGTTACCGTCATGACGCCGTGTTCAACAGCACGAAGGATAACAGCCCGACCACGACAACCACGAACGAGCGGATCTGAACCATGGCATTCAACACCGGAGACATGGGTGATGATGGCGAGGTGGTATCAGCCATCAACACGACACCGCTGGTTGACGTCATGCTGGTGCTGCTCATCATCTTCCTCATCACCATCCCGGTGGCCACGCACACCGTAAAGGTCAAGCTGCCGGTAGACCGCAACCAGCCAACCCAGACCAAGCCTGGCAACATCGTGCTGGCTGTCACGGCGGATGGGCAGACCTACTGGAACACGCAACCCATCGGGGACCACAAGGTGCTTGTCAGCCGTCTCATGGAAGCAGCACGCCAGCAGCCCCAGCCGCAGATACAGATCCGCGGGGACGGTTCGGCCCAGTACATGCCCATTGGCAAGATCGTGGCGGCTTGCCAGGAGGCAGGCATCCAGCACGTTGACTTCATCACAGAGCAGCCGCACGACTGACCTGTGGTCTTTCCGGCCCCTGCCCTGCCGGGTGGGGGCCCTTCCTGCCGGTTCTCCCCGGCCCGGTTCACCGGGGCATGACGCCCGAGGCAGACAGTTTTTGGAGATTCCTCATGGCCATGAACGTTGGTACGGGCAGCACTCATGAAGATGAAGCCATTGTCGACATCAACACGACACCGTTGATCGACGTGATGCTGGTGCTGCTCATCATGCTCATCATCACCATCCCGCTTCAGACCCATTCCGTAGCGATCGACCTCCCCCAGGGCGATCCACCACCCTCTGCAATACAACCACAGGTTGCAACAATTGGCATCAGCTATGACAATACGCTGAGCTGGAATGACACGCCCATCACCTCGGAGGAGGACCTTCAGGCCCATCTGAACGGGGCCGTCCATCCCGTGACAGGTGAACAGCCGGAGATCCATATCCGTCCCGACCGTCTTGCCACCTACAAGACCGTGGCCCATGTGATGGCGGACGCCCAGCGCCTTGGCGTGACGAAGCTGGGCATTGTTGGTCTGGACCAGTTTGTGGAAGGACAGTAACCCATGAGCCTGCCAAACCCGAAACACCCGCACGGCTGGCTGCTGGCTGGCATGTTTGGCCTGTCTGCCCTCTCCTGCCTGTCCCCCATCTCCGGGCAGGCTCCCACCCGCCTGCTCATCGGGGCAGCGCAGGCAGAGGATGAGCTGGGCCGGGAGGTCGGCACGCAGCTCCAGAATGCACAGTCGGCTCTGTCCAGCCATCAGCCAGCCAAAGCCCTGGAGTTCGTCAATGCTGCTGATGCCGTGGCAGGAAAGAGCGACTATGAAAGCTACGTCATCGCTCAGATGCGGGCAGCGGCGGCCAGCCAGGCGGGCAATGTCCCTGTCGCACTGAAGGCCTATGAAACCCTCATCAGGAACAGCCGCACCACTCCGGCCGCACGGCAGCAGATGCTCATGGCGCAGGCCAGTCTGGCCTATGGAGCCCGTGACTATGCCAGTGCCGCCAACGCAGCCAGCCGTTATCTGAAGGAAGTCGGCCCGAACCAGCAGATGCAGACCCTTCTCCTCCAGTGCCACTATCTCCAGCAGGACTGGAAAGGCACGGTGGAGGCAGGCCGGGCCATGCTGGCCGCCGACCGGAAGGCTGGACAGATTCCGGCGGAAAACCAGCTCCAGATGCTCGCCGCCGCTTACGACCAGCTGCATGACACGGCGGGCAAGACAGGCATCTATGTCAAACTGGTGAAATATCATGCCCGACCCCAGTACTGGCAGATGCTGATCCATGACCTGACAACCGACCATTCCCTCACGCCACGCATGGTCTTCAATCTCCAGCGTCTGCGCCTGGCCACTGGCCTGCTGACCAGCCCGGCCGAGTTTCAGGACATGGCAGAACGGGCCGTGCAGATGGAGCTGCCCCAGCTGGCCCTGAACCTTCTGGATGAAGGCTATGCCCGCCACCTGCTGGGAACTGGCACCGGGGCAGAAGCCCAGGCGCATTTCCGGGCTTTCGTGGCTCAACGTGCCGCAAAAGCCCGCACCAGCCTCCCCGCCATGGTAGAAAAAGCCAAAACCTCCACCGAGGCGGGCCCCTCCCTGACAGCCGGATACAACCTTGTCCTCAACGGACAGGTGGATCAGGGTCTGGCCCTCATGCAGCAGGGGCTGGGGAAACAGCCCCACCAGCCGGACCTCGCCCGCCTCTCCCTGGGCATGGCCATGATGGACGCCGGACGCCGGACAGAAGCCCTCCAGCTCTTCAGCAGCATGGATGGCGAGGGGACTGCCAACAATCTGGCCCAGCTATGGGCCGTTCAGCTCTCCGCACGTCCATCCCACTGAAAAACGGGCCATAAGGCCTTGCATACTCCGCCATTCCATCTCCGATACCGGGACGGGATGGCGGTACCCCTCCTGCCTGAAACAGGGGATTTCAGAAAATTAATCCTCCTTTCACCAGAGCGTGCCTTAAAATCCTGACACTGTTCTGCGAAAACGGCCCGGACAGAAGGCATGCTGCCGCCTCACACCAAAAAAGGAGATGCGTATCTACATGACTGACAGAATACCGCACCCCAACACGGGGGCCGCTCCGTACCGGCATTTTACCGGTCTGTTCGTACGCAGCCTGTTGCCAGCCCTGCTGGTGGCCTGTCTGGCCCTGTTCGGGTCCCTGCCCGCCCGGGCACTGGCCGCAGACGCCCCGGCACCAGCCACCACGACAGGTCTCTCCGCTGACCAGGCCCGCCAGCTCATTTCTGTCCTGAGCGATGATGCCCAGCGTCAGAAATTCCTGACGACCCTCCAGAACCTGACCCAGGCCGAGCCACAGGCGAAACATGCCTCCGTCATTGATCTGGCCCGGGAAAACATTGCCCTTTTCGGTGACCGTGCCCTCCAGCAGCTGCACATCCTGCATCAGAGCATCATCGATTTCGGCGCCATTGCCCCGTGGGTTCAGGCCCTTGTGCATGACCCGGCCCTACAGGCCCGTGTCGGCCACATCGCCCTGCGTGTGGTCATCATGCTGGTGTGCAGCTACCTGCTTTTCTTCGGCGTGCGCATCATCCTGCGCCCTCTCTACCGGCGCATCAGCAGCATGGCGAAAAAGCACGACCACATGGTTTTCCAGCAGGAAGCTGAAAAACTGCACAAGACCCGTGCCGAAGCAACGGAAGCCGCCACGGATACAGCCCGCACGGCAGCCACCCATAATGAGCAGACCAAAGAGGAGGCCGCCGCCACCCAGGCCAGCCTTGAGGACAGTCTCCGCCATCAGGGGGCACTGACACAGCTCATGCTCTGCCTGCGCCGCGCTCCCTATACGCTGGCCTGCGCCCTGCTGGAGCTGATCACCATCTGCACCTTTCCCCTGATCGCCCTGCTGATGGGCGTGCTGGACCCTGCCCCTTCCACCGAAGCGGCCCATGCAATCTGGAGCATCTCCTGGCTGATCGGCATCGGGCTGGGCGTGTGGACCCTGGTCCTGCGCATCTTCCTCGCCCCACAGACCCCATGGCTGCGGCTGAGCATCCTGCGGGACAGTTCCTCAACCTTCATCTTCCGCTATTTCCGCCAGATTGGTGTCATTCTGGCCTGGGGCTTCTCACTGCTGGCCATGCTGCACGCCATGGCCATGCCTATGGCTGTTTCCAGCGGTCTCCAGAAGCTCCTGCTGCTGGCCGTCCACCTCTTCCTCGCCGTCATGATCATCCGCTCCCGCAAGCGGGTGCAGCATGCCTGCCAGCATATCGGTGCAGCCAACCGCCGCCTCCAGTCCATCATGGCGCTGGTCTCCGGCAGCTGGTGGATTGTGGCCCTGTTCTTCGACTTCGCCCTGTGGCTTGTCTGGGCAGCCGACATTGATGGCGGATACCAGCTCATCCTCCAGATATTCGTCCGTACCCTGGTGGCGCTGGTAGCTGTCCGCATTGTCAGCATTCTGGCCTATGGCGGACTGGAGCGCTTCATGCGGGCACTGGACAGCTGGAATCTCAATGAAGAAACGCTGTTCCGCATCCGCCGTTACTACCCGGCTGCCACGACGGTCATCCGTCTCGTCATGGCCGTCCTGACCATTCTGGCCCTTGCTCTGGCGTGGGGCGCTCCGGTTTACATCCTGCTCGGCCATGACACGCTTGGTCCCCGCATCTTCCAGGCAGCCTTGACCATTCTGGTGGCTCTGGTCATCGGGATTCTGGCTTGGGAGGTCGCCAATGTGACCATCGAGCATCATATCCGCCGTCTGGGCGAACAGGACAGCCGGGATGTGCAGATCCGCATTGCCCGCCTGCAGACACTGACACCGATGTTCCGCATCCTGTTCCTGCTGGTTCTGGCTGTCATCATCGGGCTGACGGTCCTCTCCCAGCTTGGAATTGATACAGGCCCGCTCATCGCCAGTGCTTCCATCTTTGGTGTGGCGCTGGGTTTCGGCTCCCAGAAGCTGGTGCAGGACTTCATCAGCGGAATTTTCCTCCTGCTGGAAAATGCCCTGACTGTCGGCGACTCCGTAACGCTGAACGGCACCTATGGCGTGATCGAACGGCTCTCCCTGCGCTCCGTTCATGTCCGGGCCAATGACGGGTCGATGAACATTTTCTCGTTCAGCTCGCTCAGCCAGGTGACCAACTACAACCGTGACTTCTCCCGTGCGATGATTCTCGCCACGGTGGACATCGACAGCGATACGGACCAGGTCGCTGCCATCCTTGTGGAAATTGGCAAGGAAATGCGGAATGAAGAGGCCTACAGAGACCTCATCCTGGCAGATTTCGACCTTTGGGGCGTGTCTGCCATCGGCACATCCTCCGTCTCCGTAAAGGGTGTCTATCCCACCACGAATGCCGGACGCTGGACGGTGGAATGGGAATTCAACCGCCGCATGAAAAAACGGTTCGAACAGGCGGGTATCCAGTACCCCCGTGATGTGGTGGACATCCAGGGCCCGGCGCTGGAACATTTCATCAACAGCAGGGGCGTGCCCGATACAACCACCGGGCAGAACAAGGCCTGACCGGCCTCTGCCCTTCCCCCCCTTCTGCCATGACAGGCAAGGGGGGCTGATACAGAAAAGCCCCTGCCTTTACGGACAGGGGCTTTTTTCCGGCCAGACTGAAAGCTCAACGAGCCTCATCATAGGAGCGCAGAGCCAGAAGCGCCCAGATGGTTGCCGGAATCCAGCCCAGAAGGGTGACCTGCAACACCAGGCAGATGATCCCTGCAATCGGACGGCCAATGGTAAAGAACGTCAGCCAGGGGACGAAAAAGGCGATCAGAATACGAATCATGGCTATTCCTCCATGCAATACAGGTATGACTGCAAAAACAGTGGGTTCCCAGTACGGAAAACCATCTCCTTCATCCTTAAAAAAAATGCCATTATTATGAAAGTGTTATTCTGTCCGCTGGAATGACACTGCCAGAAAACCGGAACTTCCACCCGCCCCGGGGGCTCCTCTCCCCCAAAACGGCACCATGAATCAGAAGAGTGTCTGCCATGATCATCGCCTCAGTGTCCTATCTCACCTCCCCGAATGAGGTTCAGGCCCAACGCCCTGCACACCGTGCCTTCCTTGCAACGCTTTTCGAGCGGCGCATCCTGCTGGCATCCGGCCCCAAACTATCGGGGGATGGGGGCATTCTCATTGTCCGGGATGGGATCACCAGAGAGGAAATTGAAACCCTTCTGGCGGAAGACCCTTTCATCACCTCTGGCGTGGGGCAATACGACTTCACCGAGTTCAAAACGGCGCAACTTGCCCCCGAACTGACAGAGACCCGCTGACCATGAGCCCGGCAGGCCACGCCACAAGGAGCATGGCCTGCCAGATGACGTCTCCGTTATCCAAAGATGATCGCAGCAGGCGACACGTAATGATAAAGTAAATGTTAGCCATTCATTCAATAAGATGAGCCGTGAGGTCTGGCCCCCGCCAGCCCCTTTCAGCAAAGGAACATGCCATGGCAGATTTTCTGACGGAAAAGGTGCCTGAACGCCCTGCCGCCATCCTTGGCGCTGGCACGATGGGCTCCCGTATCGCCCTGATGCTGGCAACACGCGGCGGCACCGTCCGCCTTTTTGACAGGCAGGAAGAAACCACCCGGAAGGCCATCGCCTATGTCGGGCAGCACCTGCCTGACGTTGTCGCCTCTGTCGAAGGTGGAAAAGCCGGCCATGTGGACATCGCCACCACACTGGAAGACGCCGTGAAAGACGCCTGGCTTGTCATCGAGGCCCTGCCTGAAAAGCAGGACCTCAAGACAGACATCTTTGGCCAGCTGGACCAGCTGGCACCTGCCGATGCCATCCTCGCCACCAACTCCTCCTCATTCCCTTCCAGCCAGATCGTCGGCAAGGTGACGAAGAAGAACCGGGTCCTCAACACCCACTTCATGATGCCACCTGAAAAACGGGCCGTGGAACTCATGTCCTGTGGAGAGACTGACACGGCCCTCATGGAGGATCTGGCCCGCTATTTCAGCGAGGTGGGACTGTCCCCCTACATTGCCCGGAAAGAGAGCATCGGATTCATCGAGAACCGCATCTGGGCCGCCATCAAGCGTGAAGCCCTCTGTGTCGCCGCAGAAGGTGTGGCCGACCCCGAAACCATAGACCGCCTCTACTGCGAGACACAGGGCACGACTGCCGGGCCATTCCGCCTCATGGACCAGGTCGGACTCGATATCGTCCTCCAGATCGAGGAACATTATGCCGCAGCCTTCCCCCACCTGCCCGAAGCGCCCCGCACGCTGCTCCGCAGGATGATTGCCGAACACAGGCTGGGCGTGAAAAGCGGGCGTGGTTTCTATGATTACAGCAAGGCCACCTCATGACCCGAAACATCATTCTTCATTCACTCGAGATCGAACCTGCCCGGATCACTGCCCTCTCCGTACAGGATGGCTGCCCACTGTCCCATATCGACATCGGCTGGGGCTGCCCGGACGGGGTGTGGATCGACCCCACGGAAGGCCGGATATACTGGACGAACATGGGCGCCAACCCCAGTGATGCCGATGGCACCATCGAATCCGCCCGACTGGATGGCAGCGACCACAAGGTGCTTGTGGCCAACGGACTGGTCGTCACCCCCAAACAGCTGACATCCACCCCGGGAGGCGAGCATCTCTACTGGTGCGACCGTGAAGGAATGCGCATCATGCGGTGCCGCCGTGATGGCTCCGACGTGGAGGTGCTTCTTCAGACCGGCACCTACCCGGAGCACATGAAGGATGCCACACGCCACTGTGTAGGCATCACCCTTGATACCAGCAACGGCCATCTCTACTGGTCGCAGAAAGGCCCTCCCAAAGGGGGGCGTGGCCGCATTTTCCGCATGTCTCTGGACCTCCCTGCCGGTACGGACCCCGCAGACCGTCACGACATCGAGCTTCTGGCCGACCATCTGCCAGAGCCGATCGACCTGCATGTCTCGCCTGCTCTGGGCAAGCTCTGGTGGACGGACCGTGGCGCTGCGCCCGATGGCAACAGCCTCAATGTCGCCCGGGTGGATGAACACGGGCTGCATGACCAGCAGGTCATCCTGCGGGACCTGGATGAGGCCATCGGTCTGGCGGTCGATGCCGAAGGTACCCTGGCCTTTGTCAGTGACCTTGGCGGATCCATCCGGGAAGTCATTCTCGAAACCGGACAGGCCAGACTCATCACTAAACAGGCACCAACAACAGGTCTCTGTTTGGTGATACAGGAAGACTGACCTCCTCTACAGGGGGCAGGAACACCTGCCCCCGAACAGACACGGTGAAAGGCCTTTCATAAAGTCCCGCACATATTCATCAGGCTTTATATTCCTTTATCATTAACTGTTCATATGGTCATCTCTTTACCTTGACAGAATAGAGCGACCCGCTAAAAACACTCTCTACGCACGGCCTTCCCCGGCCAGAAAAATCATTCCGCACAAGCGGGATGTAATGGTGCAGCCTTGGCAAGACTTTTCCACCTCTGTGGAACTGTCCATGATACCGTACTGATCCACCCCTTAATGTTGAAAGGTACCACCATGTCCCGGTTTCCCCACCTTCCCCGGCGCCGTTTTCTTGGCCTTTCAGCAGGGCTGGCTGGTGCTGCCGCCCTTGGCCTGGCCCATCCGGGAATCGCCCGTGCCGATGGCCGTACGCTGAAAATCGGCATCATGTCTGGCGAGGACGAGGATATCTGGCGGCTCGTCAGCCAGAATGCTGCCCAGCGTGGCCTGACGCTGAAGATCATCCCATTCTCCGACTACAACACGCCCAATGAGGCCCTGTCCGAGCATGACGTGGACGCCAATGCCTTCCAGCACCGGCCCTTCCTCGATGCCCAGATCAAGGCCCACGGCTACAGGATCGTCCCTGTCGGCGACACATACTTCCAGCCGATTGGCCTGTATTCCCACAAATGGCACTCCGTGGCCGAAATTCCGCAGAATGCCCGTATTGGCATCCCCAACGACCCCAGCAACGAGGGTCGTGCCCTCCATGTGCTGGAAACACTGGGGCTGATCCGTCTGCCTGCTGATTCCGGCCTTTTCCCCACGGCGCTGGATGTCACCGACAACCCCCGCAACATCTCCATCGAAGAGCTGGATGCCGGTGTGGTTGGCCGCTCCCTGCCTGATCTGGATGCTGCCGTTGTCAACATGGACTGGGCCCGCAAGGCAGGCATCACCGAGCAGGAACGCATTGGCGTGGAGGGGCTGAAGAACAACCCGTACGTCAATTTCATCTCCGTCAATGAGGGTGATGCCAACGCTGAATGGGTCAAGCCGCTGGTGGAAAGCTATCACCAGCCGAATGTCCACAAGCTCATTCTGGACATCTATCACGGCACAGTCACACCTGCGTGGCCATGAAGCCCATTCTCGACATCCAGCACGTCACCCACAGTTTTGGGCAGCATACGGCTCTTCAGGACATCTCCTTCTCGATAAAGCAGGGGGAGGTCGTGGGGTTGATCGGCCGTTCTGGAGCAGGGAAGTCCACCCTGCTCCGCTGCCTCTGTGCGCTGGAACGCCCCCAGCAGGGCCACATCCTGCTGGATGGTGTGGACCTCACCACACAACCAGAGCGGCAGCTTGTCCGCATCCGCCGCAAGATCGGTCTGGTCTTCCAGCATTTCAATCTGCTGACTTCCCGCACCGTGGCAGGCAACATTGCCCTGCCCCTCCAGATCGCCGGGTGCCCCCGCAAAGAACAGGCCAACCGCATTGCGGAACTGCTGGAGCTTGTCGGGCTGAAGGGCTTTGAAAAGAAATACCCCTCCCAGCTTTCCGGCGGGCAGAAACAGCGTGTCGGCATTGCCCGTGCTCTGGCAGCCAACCCGACGCTGCTCCTCTGCGATGAAGCCACCTCTGCTCTGGACCCGGAATCCACCAGCTCCATCCTCAACCTGCTGGCCGACATCAACAGGAAGCTGGGGCTGACCATCGTTCTCATCACCCATGAGATGGATGTGGTCCGCCGCTTTGCCCAGCGGATCCTGGTCCTCGATCATGGCCGCCTCGTCGAAGATGGAACCCTGCTGGACTTCCTCCGGGATGGACAGAACAACCGGACCCTCCAGACCCTTCTGGCAGATATCCGTCCCTCCCTCCCTGCCTTTCTGGCACAGACGATGGCTGCCACACCGTCAGCAGGACCACACAAGGCCATCGTACGGCTCGTCCTCAGCGGGACTGATGCCAGCGAGCCGCTCTTCAGTGCACTGCATGAACGGTTCGGCGTGCAGACGGCCCTGCTACAGGGCGGCGTGACCACCGTCGGGGACCATCTGAGTGGTGACATGATCCTCAGCCTTGAAGGAGACAGGACGGAACAGGCTCTGAATCACCTGAAGACGGCAGCGCAGAACATGGAGGTCCTGGGATATGTCCCCTCTCATTCTTAAGCTGATCCTCCATTCCACATGGCAGACGCTGGAAATGGTCGTGGCCTCCACGGCCCTTTCCGTCCTGTTCGGACTGCCGCTGGCCCTGTTCATGATCGCCACCGGCCCGCAGGGGCTGTACCGGCTGCCTTTTGCCGCCCGACTGATGGGCATGGTGGTGGATGCCGTCCGTGCCGTGCCATTCATCATCCTGCTGGTGCTGCTCATCCCTGTCACGCGCTTCATCGCCGGGACGTCTCTGGGGACGGAAGCGGCCATCGTGCCGCTATCCATCGCCGGGATTCCCTATTTTGCCCGCATTGCCGAGATGGCCCTGCGGGAGGTTGATTCCGGCCTTGTGGATGCCGTCCGGGCCATGGGTGGCACACGCATGACCATCATCCGCTCCGTCCTGATTGCCGAGGCCTTGCCGGGACTTGTCACCGGCGTGACGGTCACGCTCATCACCATGGTCGGGGCCTCTGCCATGGCGGGCGTCATCGGGGCGGGGGGCCTGGGTGACCTTGCCATCCGTTACGGGTATCAGCGTTTCAACACCACCGTCATGTTCGGGGTGGTGGTGGTTCTCATCATCATGGTCAGCCTGATGCAGCTCATCGGCAACAGTCTGGCCCGCTGGCTGAAACACTGAAGCATCCGCCTTCTTTCTATCGCCACTAAAAAAAGCCCGCCCCTTCAGAGAGGCGGGCTTTTCCGTATCAGGGCTGACACCGTGACCTTCAGGCGGCGTCCAGCGCCTGCTTCACGTCCACCAGCAGATCATCCACATGCTCCACACCGATGGAGAGCCGCACGGTGGATGACGTGACGCCAATGCGCTCCCGTACCTCTTTCGGCACGCCGGAATGTGTCATCGTCGCCGGATGGCTGGCCAGAGACTCCGTGCCTCCTAGGCTGACAGCCAGCTTCATGATCTTCAGCGCATTAAGGAAGCGGAAAGCCGCAGCCTCACCCCCTTCAATATCAAAGGAGAAGGTCGAGCCGGCACCACTGCACTGGCGGGCATAGACTTTCCCCTCCGCCGAATCAGCCTCGTAGAACGGTGGGAAATGCACCTTGTTCACCTTGGCATGATCCCGCAGCAGCTCCGCCACACGCTGGGCATTGAGGGTGGCACGCTCCATGCGCAGCCCCAGCGTCTCCAGAGAGCGGCCCAGCATCCAGCAGCTATGCGGGTCCAGATGGGTTCCAATGGCCCCACGGAGCTGACGCACCGGGCGTGTCATGGCATCACTGCCCAGAACGGCCCCGGCCACGAGATCGGAATGGCCGCCGACATATTTTGTCAGGGAATACAGTGACAGATCGGCCCCATGCTTCAGCGGATGCTGATAAAGCGGCCCGAGCAGCGTGTTGTCACAGACGATGATGGGACGGCTGCCCTGTCTGGCCTCGATCTCCTCGGCAATGCGGCGCACCAGCTTCAGGTCCACCAGACCATTGGTCGGGTTGGCCGGTGTCTCGATCAGGATCAGGGAGACACGCCCTTCTGCGATGGCCTTTTCGGCAGCCTCACGCATGATGGCCTCATCCACTCCGCAGCTTCCCAGCCCCACGGACTTGATTCCCAAGGAAGCCATGGTCTTGGTCAGCAGGGTTTCCGTCCCACCATAGAGCGGCTGGGAATGAAGAATCACATCACCGGGGCGGGCATAGGCCAGCAGAGTGGTGGCAATGGCCGACATGCCAGAAGAAAACAGCACCCCACGCTCTGCTTCTTCGTAAACAGCCAGACGGTCTTCAACAATCTCACTGTTCGGATGGTTGAAGCGGGAATAGACCAGCCCCTGCCCCTTGCCTTCCGGCGGTTCTTTCCGGCCGGAAACATAATCAAAAAAATCCCGGCCATCTTCTGCCGTGGGAAAAACGAAGGTCGACGTCAGAAACACGGGCGGTTTCACGGCTCCTTCCGAAAGGGCCGGGTCATAACCGTAATTGAGCATCTGTGTCTCGGGATGCAGCTTATGGCTGCCAATATGGGTCTTCTTGTGATCTGACGCCATTGGGAATTTCCTTCAGCAGGTACCTAGCCTGTATATGATCCATCACCCAGCTTCAGGACTGCCGGACAGTGCCAATACGGCACCAGGGCAGCCAGTCTGGAAAGCAGAACAAGGATATGTTGTTTTCCTTATATCCTGCCTGATCCATCGACTGATACCACATCCCCCAGACTGGATAAAGCTGTGCCCCCCATTGGCAGCCAACATAAAAAAACACCCCCATCAAACCGATGAGGGTGCTTGCTGGCTGACCCGGCAAAAAGGAACCGCTTACCGTCCCCCCCCATGGCGGGGCAGGATGCGGTCCACCACCTGATCTTTCCGGATGAAACGGTGATAAAGAGCTGCCAGCACATGCAGGACTATGAATCCACCGAAAGTCCATGCAAGCCAGTTATGAACATCTGGCATGATTTCCGCCAGATAGCCGCTATCCATCACGCTCTGCGGCAGAGGGATCAGCGGCCACGATACCAGCCCGAACAGCACGATCGGCATGGCCATGGCAGAGACCATGAGCCAGCCCGTCACGGGCAGGATGATCTGATACAGGTAGAGGAGCCCTTCCATCCCACCTGCCACCACACGCTGCCCTGCCGACAGGTCCTGCGGCAAGGCCGGGGCCCTGTGTGTCAGGCGCCAGAGGACACGCACCACGATCAGCAGCATGGTCACGATGCCGACAGACTTGTGCAGCTGATGCAGGGGTGTCGGATCATTGAGGGGTACATGATCCATATACAGCCCCAAGCCGATCATAAAGAGGATCAATACCGCAATCACCCAATGCAGGATGATGGCCACCGAACCATAACGTTCCGGTCTGCCGGTTCCTGTTTCCACTTTCTCTGACACACTCTGTCTCCATAGACCATGGAATAAAAAAAACGGCCCCTCCGTTCCTGAAAACGGAAACAGGGCCGACCCAGCAGTAAACAGTCTCCAGCCCTCGGGCCAGACCCCTCTTACTTGCCCTTCTTGCTGTCCACATCCTGGAACAGCTCATTGAAGCGACGCTTGGCAGCGCCATAAAGCGGCGCCTTGCGGGCCTCTGCTTCATTGTTGGCATTATCGACAACAACCAGCCCTACCATGCCCAGCGCAAAATGGGGCAGGCACTTATAGCCATACAGACCCGGCTTGGTGAACTGTACCGTCTTTTCCTGGCTGAAAGGAACATTGATGGGCTGTGCGCCATCAGGTGTCATGCCGGGGATGGACTGGGCGTTATGACCCTTGTCCGTCGGAATGAAATGAACACTGTCACCAGAATGGATGTAAACGACAGCTGGCTCAAAAGAGAAACCGTGACTGCCATGGCTCAGCATCTGCACATCAACCGTAGCCGCCGTGGCAGAAAAGGCTGTTGCCATAAACAGGGCGAGTGCACCACCAGCAAATTTCAACATGCTATCCTCCACGTTTGGACAGACCGCCGGGGAGATGTCTCCCCGACGGAATGTATCGTCTGATCTTCCCGCAGGAAGAGACGGATCTTAGCGCTGCAGGTCGAAGCGGTCGAGGTTCATCACCTTCGTCCAGACCTTCACGAAGTCATTGTAGAACTTCGCCTTGCCATCGTTGGAGGCGTAAACCTCAGCAACGGCACGCAGCTCGGGGTTGGCACCGAAGACCAGGTCCACGTCCGTGGCTGTCCACTGCTTCTGCCCGGTTGCACGGTCAAAGCCCTCGTAAAGGTCTTCCTGACCCTCAACCTTCTGCCAGCGTGTGTCCATCGTCAGCACGTTGGTGAAGAAGTCCGTGCTCAGCACACCCGGGTTCTTCGTCAGCACACCGTTGGCGGAGTGACCCGTGTTGATGTCCAGAGTACGCAGACCACCCAGCAGGACTGTCATCTCAGGGATGGTCAGACCCAGCGTGTCAGCCTTGTCCACCAGAGCGTTCAGAGGCGGCGTGTTGTCCGCATCCGCACGGTAGTAGTTGCGGAAGGCATCAGCCGTCGGCTCCAGCAGGTTGAAGGAGTTGACGTCCGTCTGGTCCTGTGTGGCATCGCCACGGCCCGGAGCGAACGGCACCTGGATATTCACACCAGCCTTCTTGGCAGCATCCTCGATACCGACGCTACCGCCGAGAACGATGATGTCAGCCAGAGCAACCTTGCGGGCGCTGTGAGCGTTGAACTTGTCGCGGACCTGCTCCAGCTTCGGCAGGACGGTCTTCAGCTCTTCCGGATCGTTCACGGCCCAGCCGTTCTGCGGCATCAGGGCCAGACGGCCACCGTTGGCACCGCCACGGTGATCGGTCACGCGGTGGGAAGAAGCAGCAGCCCATGCTGTCTTGATCAGCTCACGGTCGGACAGACCGGTTGCAGCGATCAGCTTGCGCAGCTCACGGACGTCAGCCTGGTTGATCGGCTTGGCCGGCATGTTGACCGGGTCCTGCCACACGAAGGTTTCCTTCGGAACTTCGCTGCCGAAGTAGCGGCTCTTCGGACCCATGTCACGAACGACCAGCTTGAACCATGCACGGGCGAAGGCATCGGCGAACTCGTTCGGATGCTCGGCCCAGCGGGCAAGGATCTTGTGGTAGGCCGGATCGGTCTTCAGGGCGATGTCCGTGGTGAACATCATGATCGGACGCATCTTGGACGGATCGTTCGGGTTTGCCGGATCCGGAGCAATCTTGTCATCCGTCTTGGTGTGCCACTGGTGAGCACCGGTCGGGCTTGTGCCCAGCACCCAGTCATTGTTCAGCAGGTTGTCAATGTACTGCGTGGTGAAGTGGATCGGATCGGCAGACCAGGAGCCTTCCAGACCGCTGGTGGACGCATCGTCAGCCGTCTGCTTGCCCTTGATGCAGTGGTCGGCCCAGCCCAGACCCTGATGTTCCACACCGTTGGCAACCGGCGGGCCGCTCAGGCAGGAGTTCGGATGGGCACCATGAGCCTTGCCGAAGGTATGACCACCGGCGATCAGGGCCACGGTTTCTTCGTCATTCATGGCCATGCGGCCGAATGCCAGACGGATCATGGCAGCGGACTTGACCGGATCAGGATCGCCGTTCGGCCCTTCCGGGTTCACGTAGATCAGGCCCATGTGCGTGGCAGCCAGCGGGTGCTTCAGAGTACCGTTCTGACCGACCTGGAAGGAGCTCTTGTTCGGGAAGAACGTCGTGCCCGGACCCCAGTAGATCAGCTCGGACTGCCAGTCATCCGGACGACCACCGACGAAGCCGAGGGTCTTGAAGCCCATCTGGTTCAGGGCGACGTCACCGGTCAGGACGATAAGGTCACCCCAGGAGAGCTTCTCACCATACTTCTTCTTGACGGGCCACAGGAGGCGCTTGGCCTTGTCGAGGCTGGCATTGTCCGGCCAGTCGTTCAGCTGGGCGAAACGCTGCTGGGCACCCTCTTCACCACCACGGCCATCGATGGCACGGTACGTACCGGCATTGTGCCAGGCCATACGGATGAAGAACGGACCATAGTTGCCGTAGTCAGCCGGCCACCAGGGCTGAGAGGTCAGCATGACCTTCTCGATGTCCTTGCGGACTTCCTGAAGGTTCAGCTGCTCAAACTTCTTGTGATAGTTCGTATAATAATCCGCACCGTACGGATCAGACTCTGAATCGTGAGCACGCAGCTTGGCCAGGTTCATGCCCTTCGGCCAGTAGTACTGGTTCGGGCTCGGAACATCGGCAGCCATGGCTGCAGAGGCGAAAGATGTCAGGGTCGTGCTGGCGATCAGCAGAGCAGCCCCGAAATTCTTCAGTTTCATCCTGATCAGTTCCCCATTCATGGATAAGATCTCGACAGATTGTATAGCAACAACGAGCCGGAGCACGATTGGAGCCGTCCCACACGCCACTACTACACATCGCAGGAGTTATATTATCGATGGGGGGTAAAACAAGTAAATCGTTATTTTTAATAACTCTTATAAGTTAACTCTTTTCAGAGAAACCCTTCCTCATAAAGGAAACCTAGCATATATACAAGGAAAACTATTATCGCAAGCCTCTCACGATACCTTTATTATCTTTTTTTTGCCAGTTTCCTGCCATTTTCGGGCCATCTCTTACAATGTGGAACCTGGCCTGACAGCTTGTGTTTCCGCCCCACACGCTACCAGCACACAGGCAGGGGCATGAAATAAAGGGGCCGCTCTTTTATCAGCTGTTAAATATTCACAACAGCCCACACCAGTAATTCTGCTTCATATCAAGCACTCTGTTACCGGATATTATATTTTCTGGAAAAAAGACTGGTGCCCAGAAGAAGACTCGAACTTCCACGTCCTTGCGGACACAGGCACCTGAAGCCTGCGCGTCTACCAATTCCGCCATCTGGGCACACTCTCTTGCGAGCATGGTGAACCGGCTGGGACTCGAACCCAGGACCATTCGATTAAAAGTCGAATGCTCTACCAACTGAGCTACCGGTTCACTTGAGGAGGCTATCTACCTGCTCCCCCGGGGAGCGTCAACCCCGGAGGCCGCAGAAAACACCACCCTCACGATTTTCTTCATCCGCCGGACGGCACGCCACCATGCGGACGGAGAATCATCAGGTTTCAGACAGTTATGTCAGTTCTCGATGTAAGCCTTGATGATATGATCCGGATTCTGGACCATGCCAGAAGCCCCGGAGCCACGCTTGATCTTGTCCACATGCTCCATGCCCTCGATCACCTGACCGGCAATGGTGTACTGGCCATCCAGGGACGGTACACGGTCGAACATGATGAAGAACTGGCTGTTGGCGGAGTTCGGGTCCATCGTGCGGGCCATGCCCAGCGTGCCACGGTCGAAGGTGGCCGTCTGGCTGAACTCGGCCGGCAGGTCAGGATAGGAGCTGCCGCCCGTCCCCGTGCCTGTCGGGTCACCACCCTGTGCCATGAAGCCCTCGATCACACGATGGAACTTCACGCCGTTATAGAAACCCTCATTGGCCAGCGTCTCCAGACGCTCGACAGCCTTGGGGGCCAGATCGGGACGCAGGGCGATGACCACCTTGCCATCCTTCAGCTCCAGAACCAGCTTCTTGCCTGTTGTCGTACCTGTCATTATCGTGCTCTCCCTGAGCTGATCGTTACCATCCTGACCACCGGCCCATGCCTGTGTCAGGGTTCCACCGGTCAAGGCAGAAACTGCTGCAAGACCGGCCATGAAATGTCGCCGTCTCATGTCTGTTCTCCTGTCAGTTTTGCCCGCACGAGGCGGGCGGTCATGGGGCTGACAAATGGGGAAATATCCCCCCCAAGACGGGCAATTTCCTTCACGATCCGGCTCGCCGTCGTACGATGGCTCTCGGATGCCAGAAGAAAAACCGTTTCAATCTCCGGGGCCAGACGCCGCAGCGCACCGGAAAGCTGGGTCTCGAAATCGAAATCCCCGGCAGAACGCAGACCACGGATCACCGTGCCCGCCCCGGCCTGCCTCACGGCATCCACCAGAAGCGTGTCAAACCCGGTGACAGAAATGCGGTCCTTATGCGGCAGGGCGGCCACTTCCTGCTCCAGCAGCTCCCGTCGCTCCTCGAAACCCAGAAGGGGCCCCTTGGCATCATTGATCGCCACACCGACCACGACATGGTCGAACAGGGCCGCCGCCCGGTCGATCACGTCCAGATGACCGAACGTGACCGGGTCGAACGTGCCAGGATAGAAGCCGATGCGCCGGTCAGTCATCCGTCCCACCGGCATCAGCCGCCGGGGCAGCTCCGGTGTCTCCACCGTCCGCCCCATCAGCCTCGGTCTCACCCTCGGCGGTATCGTCCGCATCATCTTCCATCACGGGGAAAACGCTGATGATGCGCTCGTCACCATCCACACGGAAGAGCGTCACACCCCCTGCCTGACGGGACATCACACGCACCTGCTCGACCGGCAGACGGATGAGACGGCCCGTATCCGTCACCATCATCACGTCCGTGCCATCCAGCGTCACGAGCGTACCCACGACCTCACGCCCACGGCGGGCGTTGGAGAAGGTCATGTTGTTGATGCCCTGCCCGCCACGGCCGGAGACACGATAGTCATAGGCAGAGGACCGCCGCCCGAAGCCCGTGTCCGTCACGGTGAGCAGGATCTGCTCCTGCGCCTCAAGCTCGGCATAACGGTCTTCGCTCAGCGGGCTGTCAGCCAGAATCTCCTCAAGCCCTTCCTCATCGGAAGCCAGCTCGCTGCCATCCTCGATCTCTTCCTCCAGCCCCTCATCCCCGGGCTGGGCCGCCAGAACACGGCGATGGGCATTGGCAGCCCGGAGGTAAGCAGCCCGCTCCTCCACGCTGGCCTCGACATGGTTCAGCACGGCTAGGGAAACGACCCGGTCACCGTCAGCAAGGCGGATGCCCCGCACACCGGTGCTGCCACGGCCAGCGAAAACACGCAGCACGTCATCCGTGATCTGGAAGCGGATGGCCCGGGCATTACGGGTGGCGAGGAACACGTCCTGCCCCTCCCGGCATGTTGCCACGCCGATCAGCTGGTCATTCTCATCCAGCTTCATGGCGATCAGACCGGAAGAACGGATGTTGCGGAAGTCGCTCAGGCGGTTGCGCCGCACGTTCCCGCTCGCCGTGGCAAAGACGAGATGCAGGTCATCCCACAGCTCCTCATCCTGCGGCAGCGGCAGAACGGCCGTGATGGTATCCTCGCCCAGCTCCGGCAGCAGGTTGACCAGTGCCCGCCCCTTGGCCGTCGGGGCCGCCTCCGGCAGGTGCCAGACCTTCATGCGGTAGGCCTTCCCGCCCGAGGAGAAGAACAGCACCCACTGGTGGGTATGGGCATTGAAGCTGCGGATGACGATGTCATCACCTCGCCGCCCCGCTGCCGTGCGGCCACGGCCACCACGGTTCTGCGAACGGAACAGCTCCAGCGGCGTCCGCTTGATGAAACCGTCCCGTGTGATGGTCACCACCATCTGTCCCGGCTCGATCAGGCTCTCATCGGACTGGTCACCCAGCGCATCGGAGATTTCCGTGCAGCGTGGGTCAGCCAGAGCAGCACGGGCGGCCTGAAGCTCGTCCCGCATGACCTCCATGCGGCGCACATGGCTGCCAATGATCTCCAGAAGCTCCGTGATGCGGGCACTGACCTCTGCCAGCTCCGCCTGAATCTTCTCACGCTCCAGACCGGTCAGACGCTGGAGGCGCAGCTCCAGAATCCCACGGGCCTGCGCTTCTGTCAGATGGACACGGCCATCGACGATCACATTGCCTTCATCATGGATCAGCTCCAGCAGCGGCTCCACGTCGGCGGCAGGCCATGTGCGTGTCATGAGCTGCTCACGGGCCGTGGCGGCATCCGGGGCGGAACGGATGAGGGCGATCACCTCGTCAATGTTGGCCACGGCCAGCACCAGACCGACCAGCAGATGCCCCCGATCCCTCGCCTTGTTCAGGTCGAAACGGGCACGGCGGAGAATCACATCCTCACGGAAGCGGATGAAGGCCTCCAGCACGTCCCGCAGCCCCATGGTGCGGGGGCGGCCTTCATCCAGTGCCAGCATGTTGACGCTGAAACTCGTCTGAAGCTGGGTGAAACGGTAAAGCTGGTTCAGCACCACTTCCGGCGTGGCGTCACGCTTCAGCTCGATCACCACCCGCATGCCGGAACGATCACTTTCATCCCGGATGTCGGAAATGCCCTCAATGTCCTTGGAGCGGACGAGATCGGCAATCTTCTCCTGCAGTGTGGCCTTGTTGACCTGATACGGAATCTCCGTCACCACGATGGCGAAGCGGTCCTTGCGGATCTCCTCGATCTCGGCACGGGCACGGACAGGGATGGAGCCACGGCCCGTCTCATAGGCCTGCCGGATGCCCCGACGGCCCATGATGATCCCGCCGGTCGGGAAATCCGGCCCCGGGACGATCTGCATCAGCTCTTCCAGCGTCATGTCCGGGTTGGCGATCAGGGCCAGAACGGCATCGATCACCTCGCCCGGATTGTGGGGCGGGATGTTGGTGGCCATGCCCACCGCAATGCCGGACGCCCCATTGACCAGAAGATTCGGGAAGGCAGCCGGAAGAACCTGCGGCTCCTGCTCGCTCTCGTCATAGTTGGGCTGGAAGGCGACCGTATCCCGGTCAATGTCATCCAGCAGGAAGGAGGCAGATTTGGCCAGCCGGGCCTCGGTGTAGCGCATGGCCGCCGGACTGTCGCCATCGACAGACCCGAAATTGCCCTGCCCATCCACCAGCCGCACACGCATGGACCAGGACTGCGCCATGCGCACCATGGCGTCGTAAATGGAACTGTCACCATGCGGGTGATATTTACCCATCACGTCACCGACCGCACGGGCCGACTTGCGGTAGGGCTTGTCCGCCGTGAAACCACTCTCCCGCATGGCGTACAGGATACGCCGGTGCACGGGCTTGAGGCCGTCACGCACATCTGGCAGCGCACGGGAAACAATCACCGACATCGCATAGGCCAGATAGGAGGAACGCATTTCCTCTTCAATCGTCACCGGGAGGCGGTCGGAAGGCAAAATATCGTGCGGCTCGCTCAAGACAGGTCCACCAGTTTTCTGTAAATGGTCAGTGATCGAGCATAACCCATTCTACCTCAGGTGCCTAGTTCCTCCCCACCCGCCCTGCTGCAACGTGACCGGATACCCCGCCCCTCCCCCATGCCTTTTTCTCCTCCTCTTCCTGCCCCCCACATCACGGAACTGCCATGGTGCCCCCCGGAGCGGCTCTTCCCCCTCTGCCGGGAGGGAGGCGCATCCGTCTTTCTCGATAGCGGCGGCCCGGCAGAACAGGAACGGCATCGCTGGAGCTTCCTCTGTCCCCGTCCGGCCGGACGGCTCACCCTGCCCCTGGCGGAGATGCACCATCTCCCGCAGCATCTGCGGGCCTTTCTGGCCGCCCATGCACCGGCGGGCCGCCCTTCCCCCCATCTGCCGGAACTTCCCTTCACCGGCGGCGTGATCGGCCTGCTCAGCTATGAGGCCGGCATGGCCCGTGAGGGCCTCACCTCCCGCCACGCAACGGGCTGCCCCGCCTTCACTGCACTGGCCTGCCGGGACCTGTTCATTTTCGACAGGCTGGAGCAAAGACTCTGGTGGGTCAGTGCGGACGGCACCCCACCACCGGGCCAGCCCGCCACTACGGCCAGACCGGACCGCCCGGGGCCGTCTCTCACCCCCGTGGCCGAACAGGATGCCGCCACGTGGCAGGCTGCCGTCCGGACCGTGCAGGAGTACATTGCGGCCGGAGACATCTTTCAGGCCAACCTGACAATGCGCTGGGTCGCCCCCCGCCCGGAGACGCTCGATCTGCACGCCCTCTACAATCAGCTCCGCACTCGCTGCCCGGCCCCCTTCGGGGCCTGGTTCCACACGCCAGACTTCACGCTGCTCAGTGCCTCGGTCGAACGCTTTCTTTCACTGGACCGTCAGGGACGCATCGAGACACGGCCCATCAAGGGCACCTGCCCCGTCAGTGATGATCCCCAGCAGAATGGCGCCCTGAAAGAGGCCCTCCACAGGGATGAGAAAGAGCTGGCCGAGAACCTGATGATCACCGACCTCATGCGCCACGACATCGGCAGGGTCTGTCAGCTGGGCAGTGTGGATGTTCCGCAGCTTTTTGCCGTGGAACGGTTCGCTCACGTTCACCATCTCGTCTCCAGCGTGACGGGGCAGCTTCAAAGGGACCATGATGCCACCGACCTTCTGGCAGCCACGATTCCCCCCGGTTCCGTCACCGGAGCCCCGAAATACCGGGCCATGCAGATCATTGATGAGGTCGAGTCTTCTGCCAGAGGAGCCTATTGCGGCACGCTTTTCCGGCTGGGCTGGGATGGTGCGCTGGACAGTTCCGTCATCATCCGCAGCATCAGCGCCACAGCCAGCCATTTGCAGGTAGGAGCCGGTGGGGGCATCACCTACCCTTCACATCCAGAGCGGGAATATGAGGAAATGTGCCTCAAGGCCGCTCCCCTGCTGGCCGTCCTGCGTGACCATGGAGCCTGATGCATGGCACCCACACCCTGCCCCTTTCTCTGGCTCAATGACCAGCTGCTCCCGGCGGACAGTCCAGCCATCATGGCACAGGACCGTGGTTTTCTGCTGGGTGATGGGCTTTTTGAAACCATGCAGCTTCGCCACGGGGCTGCCCCCCGGCTGGAAGCCCATCTGGCACGGCTGGAAGATGGCTGCCATACCCTGCGCCTGCCCTTTCCCAGACGGGACACGATCCGGCAGGCCCTGCCCCACCTGATGGCTGCCAACAGCCTGACGGATGGTTCCGCCCGCCTGACCCTCACACGAGGCCCCGGCCCAAGAGGGCTGGCTCCGCCTGTCAGACCACATACCACACTGCTCATCACGACAGCCCCGCCGTCAGAACAGTCCGCCACCCCCGTCCGGCTGCATGTCAGCACGCAGCGACGGGACAGGCAGGCCGTGCTGAACCAGGTGAAGTCCCTCAACGCCCTGCCCGCCATCCTTGCCCGCATGGAAGCACGGGAAAAAGGGGCCGATGATGCCCTCTGGCTCACCCACGAGGGTGAGATTGCCGAAGCCACAACCGCCAGCTTTCTGGCCCTGCTGGATGGGCAGATCGTCACGCCACCCCTCTCCGCCGGAATCCTGCCCGGAATCTCCCGGGGCCGCCTGCTCGCTGCCGGTCTCTGCACGGAACGCCTTCTGACGGAAGCCGACATTCCCAAGTTCCAGGGGGCCTGGCTCATCACGGCCCTGAGCCTGACCCCGGTCGCCGCCATAGGGACGCAGGCGCTGCCACTTCAGCCGGAACAGACGGGCCGGCTGCGGCATTTTCTTTATGACGCCTCATGACGTCTCCATCTGGACCATTGAATCCCTCCCGATCAACCGCCACATCTCCCCCATGACTGCTGACAAACACACCACTCCCGCCCTGCCCAAGGCCCCCGTGGCCCGGCGCAATCCCGTCGTGCTGGAACAGCTCGGCCGCACCCGTACGGATTCCTACGCATGGATGAAGGACGAAAACTGGCAGAAGGTCCTGCGGGACCCGTCCGTCCTGCGGGATGACATACGCTCCCATCTGAAACAGGAAAACGCCTATACGGAGGCCGTCCTCGCCGGAACGGTGCCGCTTCAGGAAGACCTCTTCAAGGAGATGGTCGGCCGCATTCCTCCGGCAGAAGAGTCCGTGCCGCTGCCTGACGGGCCGTGGCTGTACGGCCTGCGCTTCGAGAAGGACGCCCAGTACCCGCTCCATGTCCGCCGCCCCCGCAAGGCCGGGGCCAGCGAGGCCGACGGACCGGAAGAAATCCTGCTGGACGTGAACGAACTTGCCGCCCGGCACAGCTTCTACAGCCTCGCCCAGGCCGCCCACACAGAGGACCACCGTTATTACGTCTATGCCGAGGACGTGCAGGGGTCGGAAGTCTACCGGATTCAGGTCAAGGACCTTGCCACGGGTGAACTCTGCGCCCCCGCCGTGGAGAGCAGCACGGGCAGCTTCACCCTCTCCCCGGACAGCCAGCATCTCTTCTGGATCTACCGGGACGACAATGGTCGCCCCTCCCGCATCTATCGCCGCCCGCTTCTGGGTGGTGAGGACACGCTCATCTTTGACGAAACCGACCCCGGCTTCTTCCTCAGCATCGGTGTCAGTGCCTCCCGGAAATGGATCGCCATTGAAAGGGGTGACCATGACACGAACGAGACCCTGCTCATCCCCGCCTCAGACCCGACGGCCATGCCCAAAGTCGCTGCACCGCTGGTGCGGGGGGAACGCTACAGCCTGACCCACTGGCAGGACCGCTTCATCGTCCTGACCAACGCAGGCGGGGCCGTGGACTTCAAGCTGATGACGGCCCCGGAAGCCACGCCGGACCGTGCCCACTGGCAGGAGTTCCTGCCCCATGAGGAAGGCCATTTCCTCCTCGGTGTCAGTGCCGGGAAGGACCATCTGGCCTGGCTGGAGCGGCGCAACGGCAATACGGAAATCTTCACCCTCAGCCGTGAGGACGCCGACAGGGGCGACATCCGCCGCCATGCCCGCCATATCAGCATGGACGAACCCGCCTATACGCTCAGCCTGCTGGGCGTGCTGGAATATGACCAGCCCTTCCTGCGCTACATCTACCAGTCCCCCACGACCCCGGCGCATTGGTATGATTATGACATGCGGACAGGGGAGAAAAACCTCCGCAAGGTGCGGGAGGTTCCCTCGGGCCACGACCCTGCCGCCTATGAAACACGCCGCCTGTTCGCCCGGGCTGATGATGGCGCCATGGTGCCTGTCACCCTCCTGATGAAGAAAGGGACGAAGCTGGATGGGCAGAATCCCATGCTGCTGTACGGCTATGGCTCCTACGGCATCTCCATGGAGGCCAGCTTCTCCACCACCGCCCTCAGCCTCGTGGACCGTGGCGTGATCCATGCCACGGCCCACGTGCGGGGTGGCAGTGAAAAGGGCTGGAACTGGTTCCTTGAAGGGCGGGCAACCAAAAAGACCAACAGCTTCACCGACTTCATCAGCTGTGCCCGGCACCTGATTGCCGAAGGCTACACCGCCCCCCGCCGCATCGTGGCGCATGGGGGCTCGGCAGGCGGGCTGCTGATGGGAGCCGTTGCCAACATGGCACCGGAGCTGTTTGCCGGTATCGCCGCACAGGTACCGTTCGTGGACATGCTGAACACCATGTCGGACGTCTCCCTGCCGCTTACGCCGCCGGAATGGCCGGAATGGGGTAACCCGCTGACGGACCCGGAGGCTTACGACCTCATCGCCAGCTATTCTCCCTATGACAATATCCGCCCCGTCTCCTACCCGGCCATTCTGGCCCTGGGAGGGTTGTCCGACCCACGGGTGACCTACTGGGAGCCGGCCAAATGGATCGCCCGCCTGCGGGAAGAGGCACGGGGGGGCCCCTTCCTCTGCCAGATCAACATGGAGGCAGGACACGGTGGCTCCTCAGGCCGTTTTGCCCGCCTGAAGGAAGTGGCTCTCGTGCAGGCCTTCGCCCTCTGGAGCCTGAAACAGGCAGAAAACTGACCTCCTGAAAGAAAAGCCCCTGCTCATTTTACGGAACAGGGGCTTTTTCTGGCGGTCCCGCCCACTTACTGGAGATCGTCGCCCTGATCTTCCGAATCGAGTTCAGAGAGCTGGTTACATATCTTGCCCAGCCGTGCATTCTGCCCGGCAACCCCACCCCCACAGGCCGTGCGTGCATCCCGGCCGCAGCTGGCAATCACGCTCTCCATGTCCGATTCCAGCACATCCCGTAGAAGACCGACATCGAAGCTGCGCTGGGCCGTTTCCTCGTCATCCAGCTGCTTCTGCACCTTGCGCATCTCATCCAGGGTCTTCAGGCACTGGTTGCCCGCCGAATTCGGGCTGACGCGCAGAACAGCAAGGATATTGTTCACCACGACGCCCTTGGCATTCACGGCTGGGTCGTCATCATCCGTTCGGGCCGCACCCCCTGCCCAGGCCTGGCTGGCCAGACAGAGGCTCCCCAGGAAAAGAACCGGCACGAGCTTGCGGAAACATGAAGGACGAAAAGATGGAAACTGGCTCATGCCGGGCAGCATAATCTGAAAAGGATCAGGAAGAAATGGGGTTTTGGCCGCCACAACCTTGACTCACCCCCAAAGGACAGGGTATGCGGACGCCAAGTTTCGCGGGCGTCTCAGCCCTGCATTATGAGAGCCGCTGTCCGGAAGGGCAGGCAGGCCTGTCTTTTCTGTCGGGGAGCCTGAACATCATGAAGATCCGTAACAGCCTGAAGTCCGCCAAGGTTCGTGACAAGAACTGCCGTGTCGTGCGTCGTCGCGGCCGCGTGTATGTCATCAACAAGCAGAACCCGCGCATGAAGGCCCGTCAGGGCTGAGCTGACAGACGGATGGGACGGTGCGGCATGTCCACGGCTCCGCTGCGCCACCCTGTCTTTCATGCTCTGAAGCGTGAAGCCCCCTCCGGGGGGCTGAGGCCTCCCGCTTTTCGGCTGGGGGCTTTTTTTATGGCGGCGGCCTGTCTACTCTACAGTGCAGGGCCAGCGGCCATGGCAGCCACCGCTCCGGCCCACAAGCCAGTGCAGGGCCAGCCCCATGCAGCAATACCCGCACCCGACTCCAAAAACAGCCTTCATGTTCCACCGCCCCCAAAGCCGCACAGCCCGAGCCTGAAAGAAAAGCTGGAACAGACCGAGCAGGCCATTGCCAGCGAGCAGGATGACCAGAAGGCCCACAGCCTGATGAAAAAGGCTGACACGCTGCGCCTCTACAGTGTCAAGAACAGTGGCCGCATCCTGCTCAGCGAGGCACAGGATGAACTCAAACAAGGCCATACAGGTGACGCTGAAAAAGACCTCTCTGCGGCTCTGACCCTCCAGCCCGACAACGCCTTCCTCCGCCGCCAGCGGGCTGCCGTCCGCTTTCTCGGCAATGATCTGACAGGAGCCGTGCAGGACCTTCAGGTGGCGCTGGTGCATGACCCTGGCGATGCCCAGAGCTGGGACATTCTGGCCCACACGCAGGAACATCTCCATCATCCCCATCAGGCCCTCCATGCCTATACCGAGGCCCTGACACACGCCCCCCTGCTCCCGGACGGACAGAAACGCTACCGGCAGCTGGAACAGCAGGCCAACGGCATCCCGGACTGACCTTTCCCGGTTACATGAAAGACACCGGGTCCACGTCCACGTCGATGCGGGCATCATTCTTGCGGGGCGCACCGTCCAGCCACCGCCTCAGCAGGGGCTGAAGGGCGATGTCCCGCCGGGTCCGCAGGAGAAGACGGTACCGGTAGCGGTCCCGCAACAGGGCCAGAGGGGCCGGAGCCGGCCCCAGAACCTGAATCCCCTCCCCCCGTGGGGCGTGCATGGCCAGCAGGCGGGCCAGCTCCTCCGCCTGCCGCTCCTTCGGCGCACTGACGATCACAGCAGCAAGACGCCCGTAAGGAGGCCAGAATCCCGGACGACGCTGGGCGGCCTCCTGCTCCATGAAGCTGATGAAGTCATTGGCCAGCAGGGCCTTCATCACCGGGTGATCGCCCGCATAACTTTGCAGCATCACCTGCCCCGGCTTCGTGCCACGCCCTGCACGCCCCGCCACCTGATGAAGCAGCTGCATGGTCCGTTCCGCCGCCCGCAAGTCACCCCCACCCAGCCCGAGGTCCGCATCCACCACCCCGACCAGCGTCAGGTCCGGGAAGTGCCAGCCCTTGGCCACGACCTGCGTGCCAATGATGAGGTCCACCTCCCTGCTGGCGATTTTCCGCACGGCCTCTTCCATGGCCGTGGGCGAGGTCAGCGTATCGGAGGCCATGCTCAGCAGCCGTGCATCCGGGAAGCGGGCCTGTGCCTCCTCATGAATGCGCTCCACCCCCGGGCCGATCGGCACGAGACTGTCCTGCGCCCCGCAGGATGGACAGGCACTGACAAGTGGCTGGGTGTATTCACAGTGATGACAGGCCAGAATCCGGCGGCGCCTGTGCTCCACCATCCACGCCGAACAGTGAGGGCATTGCAGGCGGTGCCCACAGGCACGGCACAACGTCATCGGTGCATAGCCACGCCGGTTCAGAAACAGCATGCTCTGCTCCCCGGCCTTCATCCGCTCTTCAATGCTCTCACAGAGCAGAGGGGATAGAAACTGCCCCCGCTCCGGGCCATGCTCCTTCATGTCGATCAGGGTGATCTCCGGCATCTGGGCCGTTCCATGCCGGGCCTCCAGCACCTCATGACGGAAGCGCCCCTTCTGCACATTGACGAGCGTCTCCATGGACGGTGTGGCGGAGACGAGAATGACCGCCCCCTGCACCAGCCTCGCCCGCACGATGGCCATGTCCCGCCCGTGATAGAGAACACCTTCTTCCTGCTTGTAGGTGTTCTCGTGTTCCTCATCGACCACCACAAGCCCGAGACGGGCAAAAGGCAGGAACAGGGCAGAGCGTGCCCCCACGACAACCTGCTGCCGCCCCTCGGCAATGGCGCACCATGTCTCCCGCCGTGTCTTCTGCCCCAGCTCGGAATGCCAGACGGCAGGCCGGATGCCGAAGCGCCGTTCAAAACGGTCCGTCCACTGGGCCGTCAGGACGATCTCCGGCAGCAGCACCAGTACCTGCCTGCCCTGCCTCAGGCACGCTGCCACAGCCTCGAAATAGACCTCCGTCTTGCCGGACCCCGTCACCCCCTCCAGCAGCGTGACATTGAAGGTCCGCTCCTCCACGCCGGCCACCAGCGCCTCCGCCGCCTCGGCCTGCTCTGCGGAAAGGGTCGGCGGGGCATGGTCCGGGTCCGCCTGTCCGGCAGGGGATGGTACCTCCATGAGGCACTCTTCCAGCACCCCTGCATTGGCCAGACCCCGGATCACCGCCGCACTGGCCCCGCTCTGCGCCGCCAGCATCGCCGTGGTGCCGGGCCCACCCTGTTCCAGAGCCTCCAGAACGGCCCTGCGGGCCGGGGTCAGACGCAGCGTGTCCGGCAGGGGGCCGGGTTTCCGCATCCAGCCCATGAGGGGTTTCATGCTGCCCGCCTGCGCCGGAACCCGCAGGGCAATGGCCAGCACCATGCCCGGCGCACTCAGGCCATAGGCCGCCACCCAGTCGATGAACTGGCGGAGATCATCCGGGAGGGGCGGTACATGTTCCAGCACGGCCGAGATGGGACGCAGTTTTGCAAAAGCGAACGTTTTCCCTCTGGAGACCGGACGGAAATCGACAGGAAGATGGGCTGGCTCGCCGTCCCACACACAACCTGTCAGCTCCTGCCGCCCCAGCGGCACACGCACCAGCGTTCCCGGTGCCAGAAGCCTGTCGGACCGATAATCCAGCGGGCCATCGAAGGGACGGGGCACCAGAACGGAAAGACGATGACCGGCTTCCATTCTCCTGCTATGGGGAGGGAGGCTGTTTTCTGCCATGTCTTCATCCTAACCTCTCCGGCAGGGAAATACCATGCGCCTTCCATTTGGAAGCCCCCCCTCCAGCGCCATGACCATTCATACGGCCCATGAGGCCCTCACGGCCTGGCAGGACTGGCTGACCCATGAGAAAAGAGCCAGCAAGGCCACACGGACAGCCTATCTGCACGATGTCTCCCTCGCTCTCGGTTTCTTCAGCCGCCACTTTGGTGGGGACCTGCCGCTGGAAGCGCTGGACAAGCTGACACTGGCTGATTTCCGCTCATGGCTGGCCCATGAAACGAACCGGGCCGAAAAGATGGCCCGCCTCCATCCTGGCAGCCGTCACACGCCAGATGGCCACGCCCGCAGCCGGGCCCGCCGCATCTCCGCTCTGCGGGCCTTTTACCGCTATCTGGAAAAAGAACACCGCATCACCAATCCGGCCCTCACCCTCCTGCGCAGCCCCCGGCTGAAAACCCGCCTCCCCCGCCCTCTGACGCCGGAAACGGCACGCACGGCCCCGGACGGTATTGCCGACCAGACAGCCGATGGCCATTTTGCCCTGCGGGATGCCGCCCTGTTCACCCTGCTATATGGCACGGGCCTGCGCATCAGCGAGGGACTGTCCCTCAATGTCGGTGACGTGGAGCGGATCAGCGATGACATTCTGTTTGTCACAGGCAAGGGAGGGAAGGAAAGAGCCGTGCCTGTCCTGCCCGCCGTCCGGGATGCTCTGGGACGCTGGCTGGCCGTCCATCCCTCACCCCATGCCAGTGCACCGCTTTTCTGCGGCGTACGGGGTGGACGCCTCAATCCGGGTGTGGCCCAACGGGCCATGCGGCAATGGCGCCTGATGGAAGGACTGCCCGATTCTGCCACCCCCCACGCCCTGCGCCATGCCTTCGCCTCCCACCTGCTCCAGAATGGAGCAGACCTGCGGGCGATTCAGGAACTTCTGGGTCATGCCAGCCTGTCCAGCACACAGATATACACGCTGGCAGACGAGCATCACCTCATGGAGGTCTGGCAGAAGGCCCATCCCCGGGCCGACCGTTGACAGCTCCTTCCTGATCCAGACTGACCTTTCATTGCCGACCTCTTCGGACAGACCCATCATCCCATGACGACGCACGCTTCCCGTTTCCTCCCTTTCCTCACCAGCATCATTCTGGCATTTGGCAGTTCCTTCATGGCGTCTTCTGCGGCTCTGGCCTCCAGCCCCGAACCGGCCTGCCGCCAGACCCACATCACCACGCTGCCCCTCAAGGAAACAGGCTATTACCTGACGACCGTGGCGCAGATTCATGGCCACTCCCTCTCCATGATCGTGGATACAGGGTCCGAGGGCAGCCTGCTGACACCAGATGCCATCACCCACCTGCATCTCGCCCCCAATGAGGAAGATGCCACCATCATCTCCGGGCCGGACGGACGGGGGCATGTAGTGCCGACCATCCAGCTGGCGACCATCACGCTTGGACAGCTCACCTATCACCATCCTGTCCTGCCTTTGGGCACCCTGCCGGGATTCCCCGCCATACAGCCCCCCGTGCTGGGGCTGATCGGCATGGACCTGCTCGGCCATTATGATCTGGACCTCGACCTGCCCCATCACCGGCTCAGCCTGTGGGACATCCATACCGGGTCCCTCCTCTGCCGCCAGCCGCCTTTCTGGTCCACACCGGGGCAGCGGCTTGTCGCCCAACGCATCCGCAACCGGTTCTTCATCCCCTTCACGCTGGATGGTCAGAAAGGGCTGGCGCTGATCGACAGCGGGGCCCGCTCCCACATCATCAGCCGGGACTTCGTCCACAGGCTCGGCATCACGAAAGAGCAGCTGGACCGGGACCCCGGCGGGACCAGCGCAGGCATTGGCGACAGGGAGCACCGCTATCACTGGCACCGTTTCAACCGCCTCACCCTTGGCGGGCAGACCCAGCTGCACCCGGTCCTCACCGTCACTTCCCTGCATGAACAGGCCGACATGCTCCTCGGAGCCGACTGGCTGATCCATCATCAGCTCTGGCTCTCGGCAGGGCCGGAGGGGGCCGTTTTCATACACGCCCCCTGAAATGGAATTTTCATGAAGAAAAACGTAAAAAAGTGATATTTCTCTATTGCCAACAACACCGTATCCCGCTAGATAGACGCCATCCCAAGGGAACGACGCTTTTCCAGAAAAGCTGAAGACTGCGGGTGTAGCTCAGTTGGTTAGAGCGCCGGCCTGTCACGCCGGAGGTCGCGGGTTCGAGCCCCGTCACTCGCGCCACTCTTTTTCAAAAGGGTGGCGTTTTTTATTCCCTCCTCTCCTCCTTGATATCATGATCCGCCTTCTGCTGCGGAAAGATCGTTTCGGCCCTTTCAGGCAAGAAAATCCTTGCATCCTGAACGCAGCTGCCCGACATCTCTGCCCATGCCTTATATCGTCAAGGAACTATTCGCCACATTGCAGGGTGAGGGTGCCCATTCCGGGCGTGCGGCCATATTCTGCCGGTTCACCGGCTGCAATCTCTGGTCCGGCCGGGAAGAGGACCGCCACAAGGCCCAGTGCACCTTCTGCGACACAGACTTCATCGGGACGGACGGCCCCGGCGGAGGCCGCTTTGCCACGGCTGAAGCTCTGGCCGCTGCGCTGGATGACTGCTGGCAGGCCCACACTGCGGACGTGACCCGGCGTTATGTCGTCTTCACCGGTGGGGAGCCCCTGCTCCAGCTTGATGCAGCCCTGATCGCCGCCACAAGGGCCCGTGGTTTCACCATCGCCGTGGAAACCAATGGCAGTCTTCCTGCCCCTGAAGGAATCGACTGGGTCTGCGTCAGCCCCAAACCCGGCCAGCCGCTGAAACAGACACATGGCCATGAGCTGAAGCTCGTCTATCCACAGGACACCCTGACGCCGGAACAGTTTGCGGCGTGCGACTTCCAGCATTTCTGGCTACAACCCATGGATGGACCGGACCGCCCTGCCAATACGGAAAAGGCCGTGCGCTACTGCCAGACCCACCCGCAATGGCGGCTGAGCCTGCAAACCCACAAACTGATCGGAATCCCCTGATGACGACACCCGCCTCCCCCTCCGCCAGCCATCAGGCCGCCCGGAACCGCCGTGCGCTCGTCCTCTTCTCCGGTGGGCAGGATTCCGCCACCTGTCTGGCCTGGGCCCTGCATCATTTCGACCATGTGGAGACGGTCGGCTTCGCCTACGGGCAGCGTCACGCCGTGGAGCTGGAGTGCCGCACCACCCTGCGGCAGGGCATCAGTGCCCAGAATCCCGCATGGGCGGAAAAGCTGGGAGAGGATCACACGATCGACCTGGCCAGCCTCGGCGCCCTCTCTGATACCGCCCTGACACGGGATGCCGAGATCAGCATGGGGGAGAACGGGCTGCCCAACACCTTCGTGCCGGGCCGGAACCTGATCTTCCTGACCTTCGCCGCTGCCCTCGCCTTCCGCCGCAGCATCCGCCACATCATCACCGGTGTGTGCGAGACGGACTATTCCGGCTATCCCGACTGCCGGGATGACACCATCAAGGCCCTTCAGGTTGCCCTCAATCTGGGCATGGAGCAGCGTTTCGTCCTCCACACGCCGCTCATGTGGATCAACAAGGCACAGACATGGCAGCTCTGCCACGATCTGGGCGGAGCTGACCTGACAGAAACCATCCGCCATGAGAGCCATTCCTGCTATAAGGGAGACCGCACCCATGAGCATGCATGGGGATTCGGCTGCGGAGACTGCCCCGCCTGCGCCCTACGTGCCGAAGGGTGGCGGCAGTATCAGGAGGGGGCATGAGCGACATCACCCGGACAGAACTGGTTTTCACACGGCGTTTCTGCATGGGGCACCGGCTCATCTCAGGCAGCAGCGAGCGTTGTGCCATCCCGCACGGGCATAACGAATATGTCACCGTCACGCTGGTGCCCGGCCCCAACGCTCCGCAGGACCGGCGGCTGGATGGGCACGGCAACATGCTGCTGCCCTTTGCCGAGGCCAAGGGCCGCTGGCACCGCTTCATCGACGAACGGATGGACCACAGTTTCCAGCTTTCCGAGTCTGACCCGCTTCTGGGCTGGTTTGCCGAGCATGAACCCCAGCGGCTGGACCGCCTTGTCGTCACGCCCGGCGACCCGACGACGGAACTGCTCGCCGCCCTGCTGATGAGCAAACTTCAGGCGTTCCTGACCGCCCAGGGCGGGCTGCTGTCCCCCGCCTCGCTTGAGATCAAAGAGACGCCCACCAACACGGTGCGCCTGCATGGCGACCCGTCCCTCTATCTCCCGCTGGTGGACCGCCCGGCAGACCGGTGCTGGTGGCACCGGGCCGACGATACCACACGGGACTGACACCGCCCCGCAAAGCGGTCTCAGTCCCGCATCAGAGCCATAACTTCCTGCCTGGCTTGGGCATCATCGGCCCAGAGACCGTAAGAACCTGTCGTCACGGTCGTGGCACCGGGGCTGCGGACCCCCCGCAGGCTCATGCACATATGCTCGGCTTCCACCACGACCAGAACGGCTTTCGGCTCCAGCACCTCAACCATCGCCTGCACGATCTGGTCTGTCAGACGTTCCTGAAGCTGCGGGCGGCGGGCGTAGCCTTCCACGACACGGGCCAGCTTGCTCAGCCCCGTCAGGCGGCCACCTTCCGGCAGATAGGCCACATGGGCACGCCCCAGAACCGGCAGGAGATGATGCTCGCAGGTGGACTGGAAGCGTATGTCCTTCACCAGCACCAGGCCGCCATGCTGGTCGGCACTGAACTGCTTTTTCAGGTGGTCCCGCGGGTCCTCATACAGGCCGGAGAAAATCTCCAGATACATCTTGGCCACACGGTCCGGCGTATCCCGCAACCCTTCACGGGAGGGGTCTTCCCCTATGGCCAGCAGAAGCTCCCGCACGCCTCCGGCAATGCGGCTGATGGCGTCCTCCGGCCGGGTGATCGCTCCGGCGGCACCCTCCGGTGTCGGGGCCTGTTTCCCCGGAATCCCTGTCTCATTGGCTGACATTCAGCATCCCCCAAAGTTCATCCACCCTGCCCCGGCCTGCGCCGTGTGACATCCCCAGCTATACGATCCAACCCTGCTAACGCTTCCTTCACGGAACGTCCAGCGATCTCAAGCTCCGGCTCCAGCTCGGCAAGGGGTTCCAGCACGAAGGCACGGTCAAAAAGATGACGATGGGGAAGTGTCAGAAGAGGATGGCACACGGTGCCATCCCCATGGAAAAGCAGGTCCACATCCACCGCCCGCTCGCCCCAGCGTCGCCCGGGCACACGGCCCAGCGACCGCTCGATCTCCTTGCACAGCCCCAGAACGGCCTGCGGGGGCAGGACCGTCCGCCCCAGGGCGGCGATATTCACGAAGGGAGGCTGATCTTCCACACCCCACGGAGCACTGTCGTAAAAAGAGGAAACCGCCTCTATCTCCAGCCCCGGCTGATGGCCCAGAGCCTCCACGGCAGCCCGCAGCACGGCCTCCCGCTCGCCCAGATTGGCCCCGAGCGAAAAACCGACCCGGTATTCCCGCTGCTGCGTAACCGTGACGGATACATCCTCCACCGCATGGGGCACAGGGGCTGAAGGCTTGCGCACCGTGACGGACACATCCTGCACGGCGGGGCAGTCCGCCAGCACGGCAGTGCCTATCCGCCCGGCCAGAGTTTCGATCAGCTTGCAGGGACCAGCCTGAAAGACCCGCTCGGCACTCTGGCAGAGCTGCCCGTAACAGACGGCCTGTGTATAATCATCCCCCGCAATCGCTACCGACAGGTCAGCCCGAACCTCCAGCGACACATAGAAACGCTGACCGAGACGGGTTTCTTCCTCATGTACGCCATGATGTCCGAACAGGCAGAGATCATGCACCCGCACATGGGTCAGGGACGGAATGATCACTCGACATCTCCCTTCACCATTCCATTCACGGCCAGCAGGGCGGTCATGTCCAGCATGTCCCTGTGTGCCTGCACGTCATGCACCCGCACCATGCAGGCCCCCTGCGTCGCCCCGTAAAGATTGACCGCCAGCGTCGCTGGCAGACGGTCATGCACTTCCCGCCCCAGCAGCCTGCCGAACATGGATTTGCGGGACACGCCCAGCAGCACGGGCAGGCCGTAATAGGCCTCCAGCCGCCGCATGTTCTGCACGGCCCAGAGATTCTGCATCACCGTCTTGCCGAACCCGACGCCGGGGTCCAGAAGGATGGTCTCATGGGCGATGCCTGCCCGGTCGGCCAGCTTCAGGGACCTGTCAAAGAAACGCCGCCAGTCATCCCAGAGATCAACGCTGGCATCAACCACCTCACGGTTGTGCATGATGGCCACCACGGCACCGGCGGAGGCCACGACGGAAGCCATGTCCGGGTCGGCCTGCAACCCCCACACGTCATTGACCATCTGCACGCCAGCCACCAAGGCCTTCCGGGCCACGGAGGCCTTCGTGGTATCGACGGACAGGACCGCCCCCTCCCGGGCCAGAGGCGTCAGGACCGGTTCCAGACGCCGCCATTCCTCTTCCGCATCCACGGGCGTGAAACCCGGCCTCGTGGATTCCGCACCGACATCCAGCAGGTCCGCCCCCTCGGCCAGAAGGGCATGGGCCTGCTTCAGGGCGGCCTCCGGCGTAAAGAACTGCCCGCCATCCGAGAAGGAATCCGGCGTGACATTGACGATCCCCATCAGCAGGGGCTGCCTCCATGAAGGGGAAGGACGTGCTGCCAGCCAGGCGGCCATCTGCTCCGCAAGGGTCATCATCTCAGCCTTTCACCAGCAGGAGGAGGATCACCCCTTGCGGGCTGCCTCGAGAAACTGCTCCATCTGCTCCATGCCCAGCGCACCGGGTGCCACGGCAGCCTGACCGAACAGGAAGGTCGGCGTCCCCTGCACGCCCACACTCTGGGCCTGACCAAGGTTGGCTGTCAGCAGCCCCATGACGGCCTGCCCCTTCATGTCCTTCTCGAAGCGGGCCACGTCCAGCTTCAGGCTCTTTGCCACATCACGAAGATGCTCCATGCCGGGTTTGGCCGTCTCCTCCATCAGGCGGCGGCGCATGGCGTCATACTGGCCCTGGAAGGCCGCCGCATAGATGGCCTGTGCATCCAGCAGGCTGGCATCACCCAGAACGGGAATGACCTTCTCCACCAGCCGGACATCCGGGTGTCTGGCAAGGAACTGGTCCACCACCGGGGCCATGTGGCGGCAGTAGGTGCAGCGCGGGTCCAGAAATTCCACGACCGTGACCTGCCCCTGCGGGTTGCCCCGTACGGCATAGGATGGCGCCGTGGAAAGAGCCTGCCAGTTGGCCCGCACGGCCGCCTTCACGTGGGCTTCCTGCTGGGAACTGGCCTGCTGCTGGATGGACCGGATGGCATCGGACAGGATGCTCGGATCATTCTTCAGGGCCTCACGGACAATCTGTATGATCGCCGCCCGCTGCTTTGCGTTAAAAACCGCTTCATCCGCCGCATGGGACGTCCCCGCAAGGGACAGCCCCATGAGAGGGAGGCCAGCCAGCAGGGCCAGGGAAAATGACTTCACACGCTGTTTCATGGTCGTGCCCTCCATGGGGTTATGCAGCATTTCATGGGCGCTTGAGAAAGAGAGGGGCCCCCCACCTGACCATGCAGGTAGAACCGCCCCGATGACCAGCCCTGTTAAACAGCAAACCGGTCTGTTTTTGAAGCCCCATCCCTTCATGAGGAACGATGATGCTGCTCCCCAGCCTACAGCCGAAGCATGTAAGACCCGTTAAAACCACCCCCTGCGGGGTTGCCCTCCCAATCCCGGCAGTTTAACGCTATCATACCTCAATCCGGGACCGCCATGATGGCAGACAGTCCCTGCAAACAGCCCTGATCGTGACCCGCAACACTGGAGAGCCGCCACCGTGGTAAAGCCTGACAGCCGGACCCCTCATCCCCCCTGCCTGTCTGACCGTCCCACTCCCCGGTGGGCGCGCGGGCTTGGTCTGCTGGCCTGCCTGAGCCTTCTGGGCAGCAGCCTTGTCGCCTGTTCTGGTGGCAGGAGCCTCAAGCATCATCTCTTCGGCCATACAGCCCCATCCGCCAGAGCCAACACAGGCATTGTGGTAGCTGATGAACCGCAGGCAGCACTGGTCGGCCGTGATGTCCTCGCCCGTGGGGGCAATGCCGCCGATGCTGCCACGGCAACGGCCTTCGCCCTGTCCGTCACACTCCCCTCCCGTGCCTCTCTGGGAGGTGGCGGGGCCTGCCTGGTTGCCCGCCCGGGCCAGCCCGCCGAGAGCATTTCCTTCCTGCCTGTTGACGGCACCGGCACGGGCGGAGACCGCCCCGCTGCCGTACCCATGATGGCCCGTGGACTGTTCCTGCTGAATCTCCGGTACGGGTCAGTCCAGCTGGGTGATACGATCGACCCGGCCATAACACTTGGCCAGCAGGGCATCACGGTCAGCCGCCAGCTGGCCAATGACATCGCCGCCGTGCAGGGGCCTCTCCTTTCCAACGAAGGAATGAAGGCCCTCTTCAGCCGGGGGGATTCCGGTGTGGCCATCCGGGAAGGGGACCAGCTGACCCAGCCCCGCCTGACGTCATTCCTCTCCCGCCTGAAACTGGTTGGGGTGGGAGACCTCTATACCGGTGCCCTGTCCGATGTTTTTGTCACACAGGCCAACAAGGCTGGTGCAGGCCTGACACGCGACGACCTGCGCCGCTCCCTGCCCGGACAGACATCTGCCCTGCATTTTACCAGCGGGCCGTATCGCCTCAGCTTCCTTGCGCCACCAGCTGATGGTGGACTGGGCAGTGCTGCAGCCTTCCGCCAGAACCTGCGGGCTGAAAATGTCATCAGCGCATGGCGCCGTTCCGGCCGGACAAGCCTCCAGGAAGGCCAGATATTCATGGCCTCTGGCCAGAGCGATGCCACCGGCCTGCCCCCTCTGCCGGCCTCCACCTCCTTTGTCGTACGGGATGGCCATGGCCTGAGCGTTGGCTGCGTGCTGACAGACAACAACCTGTTTGGCACGGGGCGTCTGGCCGGCAGTACGGGGGTTGTCCTCGCTGGAGCCCCGCATGACTACCCCCGCCCGCTCCTCAGCGCTGCCATACTGGAAGCCCCCCACAAACGGATGCAGGCCGTCCTTGCAGCCTCGGGGCAGAACGACGCCGCCCAGAGCGTTGCTGATGCGCTGCGGCAGCTCGCACAGGGGCAGGCCATTGCTCCCTCTACAGGGACAGGGCAGCTCAACAGCATCGTCTGCTCCGGTGATGACTGTGTCGGACGGGCCGCCCCCAACGGGAACGGTCTGACCGCCCATACCATCACCCACTGAACCAGCAGGGAACACCACTCTGGACAGATACGCCCCAAGGGCTTGTCCAGAGCCCTTCTGAACGCCATCTGATGGGGCAGGCACATGCCCCGCCACCACTCCCTGCCCCATCATCCGGGGCCTGTCAGTCACGAGGTCTTCATGTCAGCAGACAAGAACGCAGAAAGAAGCAAAGCGCTGGATGGCGCTCTCAGCCAGATCGAACGCTCCTTCGGCAAGGGGTCCATCATGCGGCTGGGCCAGCGGCCCAAGGAGCAGGTGGATGTCATTTCCACCGGGTCGCTGGGACTGGATATCGGGCTGGGCATCGGTGGGCTGCCACGGGGCCGCATCATCGAGATTTATGGCCCGGAGAGCTCCGGCAAGACCACGCTGGCTCTCCACGCCGTGGCTGAGGCGCAAAAAAAGGGCGGTACGGCTGCCTTCATTGATGCTGAACATGCGCTGGACCCCATTTATGCCCGCAAGCTGGGGGTGGACATCGACAATCTGCTGCTCAGCCAGCCAGATGCCGGGGAACAGGCTCTGGAAATTGCTGATACGCTCGTCCGCTCCGGGGCCATCGACATTCTGGTCGTGGACTCTGTCGCTGCCCTCGTGCCCAAGGCCGAGCTGGAAGGGGAAATGGGGGACAGCCATGTCGGCCTCCATGCCCGCCTGATGAGCCAGGCCCTGCGCAAGCTGACAGGCTCCGTTTCCCGCTCCAACACCACCATCATCTTCCTGAACCAGATCCGCATGAAGATTGGCGTGATGTTCGGCAATCCGGAAACCACGACAGGCGGCAACGCCCTGAAATTCTATTCCTCCATCCGCCTGGACATCCGCCGCATCGGCTCCGTGAAGGACAAGGACGAGGTCGTGGGCAACCAGACACGGGTGAAGGTCGTCAAGAACAAGATGGCCCCCCCTTTCCGGCAGGTGGAATTCGACATCATGTATGGCGAGGGCGTCAGCAAAATGGGCGAGCTGCTGGACCTTGGCGTAAAGGCCAATGTGGTGGAGAAATCTGGCGCCTGGTTCTCTTACGACAGCACCCGCATCGGCCAGGGCCGGGAAAATGCAAAGCAGTATCTGCGTGAGCATCCTGAAATGGCTGCGGAAATTGAAAAACGGGTTCGGCAGGATGCTGGCATCATCGCTGAAGACATGATGGTTGGTGAGTCGGCAGAGGATGATACGGATTCATCCAATGAGCTGCCGCTGGACAGCACCAGCACCGGCAACCGCCGCAAAAGCTGACGGAAGGTCCTTTTGTCCCCCAGCAGCGGGGGACAAAAGAACGCCTCATGCAAAAAGCCCCGCTCCAGCATATTGGAGCGGGGCTTTTTTTCCATCCAGTCCCAAGAACTGGCACTACCCCTCAGGCAGCCTGATGGGCATCACCATCCTTCTGACCACGCAGGCGACGCCACAGCTTGACACCGCGCAGGGCCATGCGGGCCGCAAACGGTGCCATCTGCGGGCGCAGCAGGCGAGGGTCATACCCTGCAAAGCGGCGCTCGTTCTCCTTGAGGCACAGCTCCATCAGCTCAACAAAATCCACCTTCTTGTCCGTCATGCTCTGGGCACCGGTCACAGTGAAATTGTTGTCCTGCGTATGCTCCACACCATCATCATCAAAGCTGCGGACGAGGCTCAGACGCTCATAAAGCAGGAAGAACAGCACACCGATCACCCGCATCTCGAACCACGGACGGCGCCAGAGCGGCATGACGGCACGATGGTAAGCCAGCCAGTTGGCAAACAGCAGGATGTGGCGACACTCCTCCTGCATGACAGGCTCGAATGTCTCGATCAGCTCCATCGGGAACAGGCCGGCCTTCTCGGCCAGAGAAAACAGACCGAAGGCGAAGAAGCTGTCCCAGCACTCGGAGAAACCCGTCACCAGATAGGCCCATTCCGTATCCCGCGGCTCGATGTAGGGGTCTTCCGGGGCAAGCGGAATACCGTAATGCTCCACCATGCGGGCCAGAACCTCCTTGTGGCGGTTCTCTTCCCATGCATTACGGGCAATGGCGTCCTTCACATCCGGGTCGTCCAGCATGTCGGCATAGGCAGCCATGCGCAGGCGGGCCTTGCCTTCGGTCTGCACGGCGATATCCCAGATCGGCAGGGAGGTGATGCGGTGCAGCGTCTCCGGGTCCAGCTTCGGCCAGGGGATGACTGACGGCTTGTAGGGGTTGAACGTCTCCCGGAACATGTCGGCCATGGCCTTCTTGTGCTCCGGGGTACCCGGCTTCAGCGGCCCTTTGACCGGGCTGCTCCAGTGGCGGGCATCGTAGTCCACCTGCTCCAGCGTTTTTTCGGATGGGCTATCCGGCAGATGGGAATAAATATCCGCCAGAGAGCTCTTCCCGTCCGCTTTATATGCATCGCTCACGATAAGGCTCCTTTCCTTGCTGGGACTCAGGCCTGTTCGAGATCGGCTGCCGAAGAAATGATGCGGCCAACAAGCCCGTACTCAACCGCCTCCTTCGCCGACATCCAGTAGTTGCGGTCCGTATCACGGGCCACTTTCTCGTAGGGCTGTCCCGTTTCACGCGCGAAAAGCCTGTTCAGACGTTCACGCATCTTGATGATCTCGCGGGCCTCGATATCAATATCGGTCGCCGGGCCCCGCACGCCGCCCATCGGCTGGTGCAGCAGGAACCGGGTATTGGGAAGACACAGACGCCGCTCCGGACGCCCCGCCGCAAAAATCAGCGCACCGGCAGACGCCACCCAGCCCGTACCGATGATGTTGACCGGAGCAACAGAATCCACAAAGCGGATCATGTCATGGATGGTATCGCCACTCTCCACGTGGCCGCCGGGAGAATTGACGTAAACATCAATCGGCCTGTCCGATTCCCCAGCCAGAGCCAGCAGCCTGCCCGTAATGTCACGGGCCATGCGGTCATTCACTCCACCGAAGATCAGCACCTTGCGCTGCTCGAAGAGGTGGCGCTCCACCTCCGGGGCCGGGCCGGACTTTTTCTCGTCCTCCGGAGGCCCATCCGGCTCGTCCTCCATGCGGGGACGCACCGTGGCGGTGCCATGGCGGACATCCTCTCCAGAAGAGGCAGAAGCCCGCAGGCGGGCAACATCATGGGTGCGGCATTCATCATATGTCATCATGCCGCTATCCTGCCCCTGCTTGACCTCTCTGCCAAGCCTTAAAACGACGCTTTCTTGCAGCTTTTTCATCATTTCCCATGATCGAATCAGGACCCTTTTTCTCCCTTTCTTCCCCAGTAAGGAATTGCGTCCGAGGGAAGAGACACATATCCTGCCTCCCCACCCTTTCATTCCGGGGCTTTCCTGTTTTGGCCCTGCCCCTTCCGCCCTGTTGCACGCCGGACCATGACACCCAGCCTTTTCACCCGTTCTTTCCGTTCCATTTCCACCACCCTCACACGGGGTGCCGGCCTCTTCCAGTTCGGGCTCTGCCTGCTGGCCCTGCCTGCCTTCACCGCAGGCTGCCAGCACCGTGATGCCATCGACACCACACGGGACATCGCACACGACATCATGGGCGGGGAGATCAGACGGCTGCGCCCCCCCACGCCGGGTTATGACAGGCCCGCCCCCAACATCGCCCTCATCCCCACCACCCGGCCGGAATTCCCAAGTGCCGATGCCCGGGCGATGATCACGACTCGTCTGGAGCGGGATCGCAACTACTCCCAGCGCATTTCCGCTGCTGGCGGGGCCCTGCCCATCGGCATGATGAACCCGCCACCACCCCAGCCCCAGAATGGCGGTTCCATGACGCTGGAAAGCCAGAGCAACGGGCCTGCTGCCAGCCATCCGGCCATCATCCGTCAGGACAGGTCCACCGGCCCGGCAGGCAGTGGCTCCAGCCTGATCTACCAGCCCGTCACCCATGCGCTGCCCATCCACCTGCCGGACCCCGGCCAGCCGCCAAAGCCTCTGCTTTTCCCCGGCTTTTCACTCCCCAGTACGGTTCTGCCCGTCATACCGGATTTCGATACCGCCACACCGGTCGGGGCTCTGGTGCGTTTCCAGGCCGATACCGACCATCTGGATGGAGACCAGACAGACACGTTCAACCAGATCGTAGCCCAGCGACACCGTCATCTCCTGCTCATCCGGGGCTTCGGCACGACCCTGAGCGCCCAAAGCGGCCTTTCTCCTGATGAACAGACGCATGAAATCGGTCTGGCCCTGCTCCGGGCCCGGGCCGTTGCCCAGCGTCTGGCCAGCCTCGGCGTGCCGCATGACGACATGCGCCTGACAGGGGAGGCCATCGGCGATGGCGTGCGTGTCTCTTACGAAAAGAACATCAGGGCCGGAACTGCCCCCGCCCACTGAAGGCCGCAGGACCATAGAGGCACGAACCAGGTAAAAATTCCGTCTTTTCTGCTGGTCCCCCCTTGCCGGACTGACCAGCCTCATGAAACATGGGATGCCCGTTTCCCGGGAGCCAGCCCGTCTCCCTTCCATCTGACTGATTGAGTATCATGACCGAAGAGTTCCACAAGATCCGCCGCCTGCCGCCTTATGTCTTTGCCGAAGTCAACAAGGCCAAGGCCGCCGCGCGTACCGCCGGAGAGGATATTGTGGACCTCGGCATGGGCAACCCGGACAGCCCGCCCCCCCAGCATGTCATCGACAAGCTGGCAGAAACGCTGCGCAATCCCCGTGTGCATGGCTACTCCGTCAGCCGTGGGATTCCCGGCCTCCGAAAAGCGCAGGCCGCCTATTACGAACGCCGCTTTGGCGTGAAGCTGGACCCGGAAACGGAAATCATCGCCACGCTCGGCTCCAAGGAAGGGCTGGCCAATCTGGCCTCCGCCATCACGAGCCCCGGCGATACCATTCTGGTCCCCAACCCGTCCTACCCCATCCACCAGTTCGGCTTCATCATTGCCGGGGCCTCTGTCCGCTCCGTTCCGGCCTCGCCAGATGATGCCATGCTGGAGGCCCTGTACCGGGCCGTGCGCCACTCTGTCCCCAAGCCGACGGCGCTCATCATCAATTTCCCCTCCAACCCGACGGCCTATCTCGCCTCGAAGGAGTTCTACAGGGAGATTGTCAAATTCGCCCGGAGAGAAAACATCTGGGTCTTGTCCGATCTCGCCTATTCAGAGCTCTACTTCGGGGATGAGCCCCCGCCCTCCATTCTCTCCATTGAAGGGGCCAAGGACATTGCCGTGGAGTTCACCTCCATGTCCAAGACCTATTCCATGGCGGGGTGGCGAATCGGCTTTGCGGCTGGCAATCCCCGCCTCATCCAGGCGCTGACACGCATCAAGTCCTATCTGGATTATGGAGCGTTCACACCGGTGCAGGTTGCAGCCACCGCCGCCCTGAACGGTCCGCAGGATTATGTGGAGAACATGCGTCTGCTCTACAAGGACCGGCGTGACGTGCTCATACGTGGCCTCCATGCAGCAGGGTGGAATGTTCCGACACCGGAAGGCTCCATGTTCGCCTGGGCTCCGATTCCTCCCCAGTTCGCCCACATGGGCAGCGTGGAATTCTCCAAGCTTCTTCTGAAGGAAGCCAAGGTTGCCGTGGCACCGGGGCTGGGCTTCGGGGAACACGGGGATGGCTTTGTCCGTATCGGGCTGGTGGAGAACAACCAGCGCCTCCGCCAGGCCACACGGTCCATCAAAAACTTCATGAACCAGCACAGCGCCCTCAAACCATAATGCCACACCCGGCCCTGCCTCCATGCAGGGCCACAGCCTGACAGGAAACCGCCTCTCATGACTTCCGTACATCGCAACACTGCCTCATCCTCCGTCACATCCCCGCTCCGGCTGGGCATTGCCGGCCTCGGGACAGTGGGTACGGGCGTCATCCGTCTGCTGCGTGAACATGCAGACCTGCTGCGCCACCGCACCGGCCGCAGCATCGAGGTCGTGGCCGTCAGCGCCCGTAACCGTACGCGGGACCGTGGGATCGACCTTTCCGGCCTCCACTGGCATGACGACCCCGTGGCTCTGGCCAATGACCCGAATGTGGACGTTGTTGTCGAACTGATGGGCGGGGCCGAAGGAACAGCCCACACGCTGGTGACAGAAGCCCTGAAGGCAGGCAAGGCCGTCGTGACGGCCAACAAGGCGCTGGTCGCCCGCCATGCAGAAGAGCTGGCCCATCTCAGCCACCAGCATGGAGCTCCTCTCCTGTTCGAGGCCGCCGTGGCGGGTGGCATCCCGGCCATCAAGGTAGTCCGGGAGGGGGTGGCGGCTGATGCCCTGACCCGTCTGGGCGGTATCCTCAATGGGACAAGCAACTTCATCCTCACCGAAATGGCCGAAACAGGCCGTGCCTTCGAGGATGTGCTGCAAGAGGCCCAGGACAAGGGTTATGCCGAGGCCGATCCCTCTGCCGACATTGATGGCTGGGACGCTGCCCACAAGCTGAGCATCCTGACAGCCATCGCCTTCCGCCCGATCGTTTTTGACAGTCTGGCTGTCAGCGGGATGCGGCGCATCACCACAGATGACATCCATCAGGCCCGCAAGCTGGGCTATGCCATCAAGATGCTGGGCGTGGCCCGACGCCTGCCGGAAGACCGTGTGGAAGCCTGGGTGCAGCCCTGCCTCATCCCGGCACGGTCCGGGCTGGCGCAGGTCAATGGCGTCTATAACGCCCTGACGACAGAAGGCCCCTTCAGCGGTCCCATCACCATCTCCGGGCAGGGTGCCGGGGAAGGCCCCACGGCCGATGCCGTCATGGCCGACGTGATCGACCTGGCCCGTGGTCATGGCCTGCCTCTCTGGGGCCGGGTGGATGAACAGGCTCCCATTCCCTGCGAACCGGTGGAGGGCCTGGTCAGCCGCTTCTATCTCCGCATCACGCTGGAGGGCTCCGTGGAGGCAGAAACGGCTCTGGAAGACATCCGCACCGTCCTCGGCAATGAAGATGTTGCCGTGGAGAAAGGACACCATCACACATCACAGAAGGGCGACGCACAGCTCATCCTGCTGACAGGGCCTGTCACGCTGGGCGGGATCAACCGCATCCTGCCCCTCCTTGAGGAAATGCCCCTGATAAAAGGCACTCCACTGGCCCTGAAAGTGGAAGACCTGCCATGACAGCCAAACAGCCCCATCACGTTCCCCATGAATATCGGGTCACGGGCCGCAATCTGGGGCTGGACCTGGCCCGTGTGACCGAGGCCGCCGCCATTGCCTCCGCCCGCTGGACCGGTCGTGGCGACAAGAATGCGGCAGATGGTGCCGCTGTTGAGGCCATGCGGAAAGCCTTTGATACGGTTGCCATCGATGGCACCGTCACCATTGGCGAGGGGGAAATGGATGAAGCCCCCATGCTGTATATCGGTGAAAAAGTGGGCTGTGGCGGACCGGAAATGGACATTGCCGTGGATCCACTGGAGGGCACCAATCTCTGCGCCCGCAGTCTGCCCAATGCCATCACGGTGGTGGCTCTGGCACAAAAAGGCTGCTTCCTCCATGCTCCTGACATCTACATGCAGAAAATTGCCGTAGGTCCCGGCCTGCCAGAAGGCGTGGTGGATATTGACGCCTCCATAGGCCAGAATCTTGCCAGCCTTGCGCAGGCAAAAAAATGTGATGTCAGCGATCTGGTCCTCTGTGCGCTGGAACGTGAGCGCCATGAGGAGCTCGTTGCCAAGGCACGGGAAGCCGGTGCCCGTGTCCGCCTGCTCAGCGATGGTGACGTGGCCGCCGTGATTGCCACCTGCCTGCCTGGCAGTGGCGTGGACATCTACGCCGGTAGCGGAGGCGCACCGGAAGGCGTTCTGGCCGCTGCCGCCATACGCTGCATGAACGGACAGATGCAGGGCCGTCTGCTCTTCGAGAATGAAGCGCAGATTACCCGCACCCGCCGCATGATCCGCCCCGACCTCGACCCCACACAGGCCCTCAGCCTGACAGACATGGCGGCCGGACCGGTCTTCTTCTGCGCTACGGGCGTGACAGCAGGCGACCTGCTACGGGGCATTGAATATCCCTCCGACAATTACATCCGTACCCATTCCGTCATGATGCGCTCAGAAAGCGGTACAATCCGTTACATGGAGACTTACCACCATTTCGACCCCCACAAGGTTTGAGCCACTCCTCCGCCCTTATGCTCCAGACGACGTCCCAGCCAGAACCTGATACCCGGGTCACTCCCGCCCTTGTCCTGAATGTCCAGCGCAGTGCGGGGCTGCGCCGCTGGGTCTGGCGGCATCCTGTCCTGGCTGAAACGGACAACCGGCTTGCGCTGGCCCTCGCCCAGAAGATGGACATCTCCGAACTGGCTGCCCGCATTCTGGCCGGGCGGGGCATTTCGGCTGAAATGGTGGAATCCTATCTGCGGCCCCGCCTGCGTGATGCCTTGCCCAATCCCTCCATCCTGCGGGACATGGATGCCACAGCCCTGCGGCTGGCAGCTGCCGTACAGGCTCGGGCAACCATAGGCATTCTGGGCGATTATGACGTGGATGGGGCCTGTGGTACGGCGCTGCTCAGCTCCACACTCACGGCTCTGGGCTGCCATGTCGTCACCCACATCCCCGACCGGCTGGCTGAAGGGTATGGCCCCAACATTCCGGCGCTGCAATCCCTGCTGGATCAAGGCGCCAGCCTGCTTGTCTGCGTGGACTGCGGCACAGCGGCCATTGATGTTCTGGACCATTTTGAAGGGCAGGCCGACCGGATCGTTCTGGATCATCACAAACCGGATGGACGGCGCCTGCCCAAAGGGCTGGTCGTGAATCCGAACCGGCTGGACTGCGAGTCCGGTCTGGGCCATCTCTGCGCCACGGCCGTTGCCTTCCTGACAGTCGTGGCCCTCCAGCGCACCCTGCGCCAGCAGGGATGGTTTGAAACCCATCACGCCCCAGACCCCATGGCCCTGCTGGACCTCACTGCTCTGGCCACCATCTGCGATGTCATGCCGTTGCAGGGCCTCAACCGTGCTCTTGTGGCACAGGGGCTGAAGGTCATGAACCGCCGTGAACGGATCGGGCTGGCCGCCCTGGCCAATGTGGCCGGGGTCAAGGCCAATGCCAGCGCCATGAGCTGCGGCTTCGCCCTTGGGCCGCGCATCAATGCTGGTGGACGCATTGCCAGGGCTGACCAGGGCCTGCGGCTGCTCCTCAGCCAGTCCGAGCATGAAGCACAGGCCATTGCTGAAGAACTGGATGACATCAACCGCAAACGCCAGACCGTGGAAAGCCACATTCTGGATGCCGCTGTCGAGCAGGCCCGGGAACAGGTTGAGGCCGGTCATGCGGTCATTTTCCTGCATGGTGATGACTGGCACCCCGGTGTGGTTGGCATCGTGGCCGGGCGGCTGAAGGAACGATTCAACCGTCCTGCTCTGGTCGGTGCCCTGAAGGATGGTGTGGTGAAAGGCTCTGCCCGTTCCGTCACGGGTCTGGATATCGGAGCAGCCATCATCCAGGCCCATCAGTCCGGCCTGCTCCTGACGGGGGGAGGACACGCCATGGCGGCAGGATTCTCCGTAAAAGAAGAAAACTGCGCCGCCCTCCATGCCCGACTGGATGAAGCCCTTGATGAGGCCCGTCACCTCCCCCCCCAGGATGACCTGCTGCTGGATGGTGTCGTCACCATCAGGGGGGCTACCCCCACACTGGCCCAACAGATCGCCCTGCTGGCCCCCTTTGGGCCGGGCAATGAGGAACCCCTGCTGGCCATACGGGATGTCCGCTGCGTGAAGGCCGATCGGATCGGGCAGGATGGCAACACACTGCGTGTCATTCTTCAGGATGCTGATGGCTACAGCCGGATCAAGGGGCTGGTCTTTCGGGCTGGGGACAAACACTTCACCGATCTTCTGGAAGATCGCAGCCGCCCCCTGCTGCATGTAGCCGGGCAGCTGCGTCTGGAAACATGGCAGGAACGGGAAAATCTTACTTTTTTCATTTTTGATGCCGCACGGGCTTGACGCCACCCCCGTTCCTGCCTATTAACCGCCTCACGCCTTTAGTCCCGTTCGTCTAGAGGCCTAGGACACCGCCCTTTCACGGCGGCAACACGGGTTCGAATCCCGTACGGGACGCCACATCTTCTTCCATATGAGAAGAGAACAATGTGGCCTTTCATGGGCTATCTCCCATAAATAACGGATTACGTTGCCGGGGGCCAAGCTCTCCGGACCAGTTGAGCCGCCATGAGGCGGGGACACCCTCCCATCAGCCTTTGTGCCGATACGGATCAGCCGTCCCCCTCACCCCAGAAACACCCCCTCGACCTCCAGCAACAGCTCTGCCCGGCAGATGTCGGCAATGAAGAGCGGGGACTGCTCCAGCGGGCACTGGAAGGCCCGTGAAATACCCTCCCGCACGACCGCTGCATCTTCAGGATGACGGACATAGAGCTTCATGCTCTCAAAGCGCCCTGCTTCAAGACGGGGAAAACGTTTCCGGGCCGCATCAAGCAATGAATTGATTGTTTCAATCGTGACAGAGAGCTGCTCCTCCACCGTCGTCCCGACGGATTCATGTCCCCGGATGCTCGCCGTGCCGGAGAGATACAGAGCTGTCCGATCTGGTCCTTCCATGACGGTGGCACGGGCAAAGGACGGTGAACGCCGCCCGTAACGGGGCGGATAATGATAGGCAGGAAGCTGGCTGGGATTCTCCAGATTGACACCACCCACATGACGATGGGCGATCAGGAAGACAGCCACACCACCGGAAGAGAGGCCAATGCCCGTTGCCGCAGGCAGCTCACCCAAACCGATGCTCATGGCTTCAAACGCCTGGGAACGACCACTACAGAAATCCCGATACCGTTCCTCACCCCGGGCATTGTCCTGATTGATGGCCCCCAGATAATTCCACATCCGATAGATGTGGCCAAAACCCTTGCCCCGCGCTAGGCCGATCAGCCGTTCGTAACTGGTCTGCACCGCCTCGCAGAGCTCCGGCTGGTCTTCCACCCAGAAGGCAGCGAAAAGCAGATCACCTTCTGCACTCCAGCCGATCCCCTGTTCCAGCCCTGCCTGCCGACCTCTGGCAGCCTGTTCGTGCCGGGTCTCACCCGATAGGGATGCTGGACACCACTGTTCGCAGGTCGCCGGCAAAGGCCCGGGCAATGTCATGTGGACACGACCATTCCGCACATCCAGCCCACCACTGGCCCCTCCATAGCAGATCGTGGCCAAGGGGGATGGCCCCGCTCTCTCTGGTTCAGAATGATAGACTGGCAGCAATACCATCATGTTTCAGGCCATCCCCTGCAAATTCACCCATCTGCCCGTGTCTTAAGCGAAAGCCCAGCCAGATGACAGGCCTTAATGGCCAGCCAGAAACCTGCCATTCATTTCAGGTCCTTCCGCATGAAAACGGCACGGCCAGCCATGAAATTCTGCTTCAGGGTGGAATGGTCATAATGCCGGATGACGAGACGGCGGATGATCATCTCCACAGCAAAGAAAACGACCGCCGCAAGGCCTGTTCCTCCCTCAAGAGGCCAACGCCATGCCCTCTCATGTGGTGCCCAGAGCCACAACATGAGAGGGGCCAGCAGGGCAAGAGTGAAAAAAATGCTCCATGCCCATGTCACACCCACCGTATAACGCTGCACATCCGCCCGCAGGGGAGTCCCATGCACGACCCCGGCCAGCCGGGTCACCAATGGGACCTGCCCCCGCCTGAGAGAGCGGACAAACAGCCACAGCATCCCCCACAACATCAACCCGTAAATGGCCAGCTGGTCACACACTCTGGACAGGGCCGGAGCATACCACCCCAGTACCCCTGCAACAGGTACGAACACGAACCAGCCCGGATGCCGTCCGGACAGCAGAGCGGCCAGCTGCATCATCAGGCCAAGACAGACACAGCCTGCGGACCAGCCAGCACTTTCCGGCACCAGACTGACCAGCCCAACACCCCCGAGCAGCAGGACCAGCCGCCATGACCGGGTTGCCCACCTCTTGCTGAAGGATAAACCCGATGCTAGACTGTGATAGACCTTCCCTATCATCAATGGATTAACCTCTTAGTGACGACAGTTTCCGCTTCTCACGATCAGACGCCTCTGGAACGTGAATTGGCTGCCCATTTGACAGAGGCCGTCCAGCTGGACATGGATCCCCTGGACATTGATCCCGAAATGCCCCTCTTTGGTGAAGGGCTGGGGCTGGATTCCATCGATGTGCTGGAAATAGCCCTCATGGTCAACACACAATACGGGATCAAGCTGGAATCACATGATGATGACAACCGCAAGATCTTTCACTCCCTCCGTTCTCTTGCACACCATATCAGCACACACCGTCCGGGCTGATGCCTGCCCTGCCTGATCTGTCCCTCATCACGACGCCGGGCCGCCCCGTCTTCCATACGGCTGCGGGGCCTCTGTGCGGCACGCAGCTTCTGTCCCATGCCTGGGCACTGGCCGAGCGGCTGCCAGAGCGCCCCATCATCAACCTGCACACCAATCTGGTCCAGTTCACGCTCGTCTTTCTGGCCGCCATGATGAAGGGGCAGTATTGCCTGCTCTCCAGCAATCATGCCGTTTCCCAGCTCATGGCCCTGCAACAGGCCCATGGAGCCCTCTGCACGGGGCCGTCCCTGCCTGAATCCCTGGCCAGCCTGACCCTGCCCCCCCTTGCCGAACTGACATCATCCCGTCAGGACAACATCCAGCTGCCTGCGGGGCACGAAGCAGCGCATGTCTTTACATCCGGCAGTACCGGGCAGGCCAAAGTCCATAAAAAACGCTGGGGAGAACTGGTTGCCCGCAGCCATGCTGCCCTGCCCCTTCTGGCACCGTCCCGTCCAGACGGGACAACCCTGCTGGGTACCGTACCCCCCTACCACATGTACGGTTTTGAGACACTCATCCTGCAAAGCCTGCATACACCAACCGCCACAGCCAGCGGCCCCTGCTTCTTCCCCGGGGATGTGGAAAAGCTGCTGGACAGCACGCCATCTCCCCACACGCTCATCACCACCCCCATCCATCTGCGCTCTCTCACGACGGCCAGAGCCAGACTGCCTGGGCTGGAACGCATCATCTCGGCATCTGCTCCACTCCCCCGGGAACTGGCTCTGGAGGCTGAAGAACGCTTCCATGCGCCGGTCATGGAAATTTATGGCGCCACCGAGACTGGTTCCATCGCCAGCCGCCGGACTGTCAGCCCCGATCCGTGGCAGCTCTATGACGGACTGACCCTGACAGCCGACCCGACTGATGACCAGACCCATATCTGCATGGCCCCCCATGCCACGCCACATCCTCTGAATGATGTCATCACCATGCAGGGGGACCGCCATTTCCATCTGGTCGACCGCAAGGGAGACCTGCTCAAGATCGCTGGCAAACGAACCTCCTACGGAGCACTCAACAAGGCCCTGCTCCAGACGGATGGCCTCCTGGACGGCTGCTTTGCTCCCCTGTTCAGCGAGGAAGACCTGAAGGAAGACCAGCCCGAACCGACACGCCTGCAGGCCTTCATCGTTGCGGGAACCGAGGTGAGCACCACAGCCATCATGCGGGCCCTCCGCCAGCATGTGGACCCGGTCTTCATGCCACGACGGCTTGTCCGCCTCTCCCGCCTGCCCCGCAACCCTGTCGGCAAACTGACACGGCAGGCACTGGAAGGTCTCATCCGGGACCATGCGGAGAAACGGGCCCATCCACCTTTTTCCATCCCGGCCAGCCATCCGGCCCTGCCCGGCCATTTTCCCGGTAACCCCACCGTACCGGGCATTACCCTGCTGGAACGGATATTCACCCTGCTGGAGCTGGACGTCCGTACGATCAGCACCGTGAAATTTCTCTCCGTCGTCCGGCCGGGCGACCCCATGCAGCTGCTTTCCAGCGCTCTGGGCAATGGACAGATACGCTTCACCCTCCGTCACCTTTCCGGCCCCCTGAAAGGAACCGTCATTCTCCGGGGGCAGGCCGGGAGCCAGCCCTGATGCAGCGCAACACATGGCTCCGCCCGGAGAAAGGCAACAGCCTGACCATCCGGCTGCTGATATGGGTTGCCCTGAATCTGGGATACCGGGTCACCGCCCTGCTACGCTGGCCAGCCACACTCTATTATGCAGCTGTCTATTCCTCGGTCCGCCGGGCCTCGTGGCAGTACCTGTCCCACCTGCACCGTGCCGGCGCACTGCGCCGTCCTCACTGGGGCATGGTGCTGCGCCATATCCACGCTTACAGCACCAATACTCTGGACCGCATATACCTGCTCAGTGGCCGCTTCCCACGGGAAAACATCCACATCACCGGGCAGGACATCCTCCATGAAGCCCTGCACCAGAACAGGGGATGCATCATCATGGGGGCGCATATCGGATCATTCGATGCCCTGCGCCAATGCGGCCTGAATGCCTCTGTTCCGTTCCGCATGCTGATGTATCGCCGCTTCATCGGGGCCACATCCCGTTTCATTGAGGCCCTGGCACCGGGCTTCAATGCCGACATCATCGAGCTGGGGCAGCCAGACAGCATGCTGGCAACCCTCAAGGCCCTGCGGAACGGTGAATTCATCGGAATTCTGGCAGACAGGGCCCATGATGGTGGCCGCTCCATACCCATCCGCTTTCTGGGCGAGGAAGCTCCCATTCCCGCAGGTCCATTCCATCTGGCCAGACTGACCGGCGCACCGGTTGTGCTCGTCTCCGCCATAAGGCAAAAAAATGGCACCTACCATATTGCCTGCACAGGTCTGGCTGATACTCTTCTCCCGGAAACAGAGCCAGCCCCCGCACGGGAGGCGCTGCTCTCCCCCATGCAGGCTTATGTCCGCTGGATGGAAGAGCTGTGCCAGCGCCATCCCTACGCATGGTTCAATTTCTTTGATTTCTGGGAAAAAGGCCTCTGACATCATGAAATGCCTGCCCCTCTTCCTCCTTGTGCTGCCCCTCTTCTGGCGGGAGGCACAGGCAGACACTGCGGCCATGTCGCCTCCTGCCGCCAGTGCCATCACCTCGCCCACCGCAGAGGAGAAGGCTCTGGCTGTCAACATCCTGCACCACATTGGTCTGGTCTCGCAAAGGGAAAACCACTTCACGGAGACACGCCAGCTGCACGCTCTCAAAGTGCCACTTCACAGCGAGGGAACACTCCGTTTCATTCCCCCCGATCGGGTGGAAAAACTCACCCTCACCCCTGTGCAGGACAGTTTCATCATGCAGGGGGACACGGCATGGCTCCGCCATGGCCAGACCCCCGCGCGGGCCGTACCACTACACATGAGCCCGGCGCTGCAGGTCATGGCCGCCACAATCCGGGGGCCGTTGCAGGGAGATGTCGCACTGCTCCAGCAGTATTACACGCTCTCCGCCACGGGTGACATGGGACGCTGGACCCTGACAATGACACCCCGCACACACGACACCGGCCAGATCGTCCGGCTCGTCCAGATACAGGGCCGCAACAACTCGCTGGACAGCCTTCATCTTGTCCTGGCCAATGGCGATGTGACCGATACAGCCATCACCTCACCATGAAACGCCGTCTCCCCCTTCTGCTGGCCCTGCTCGGTGCCATCATGGTGGCGGCGGCAACATTCTCTGCCATCCCCCTCCGCATGGGGATGCAGGCCTTCCTGCCCCGCCCCCATGACGCAGCGTCCCAGTTCCTGCTGGATGAGCTGAACCACGGGCCTACCCAGTCCATCATGATCGCCTCCATCAGGGGCAACGATACGGCCAGCCTACTCCAGACCGGGCACAGATTCCATGAGGCTCTGGCCGCAACGGGGCAGTTCAGCCTCATTCTGGATGGCCCGGCCTCCCTCTCATGGCAGAAGGACCAGCCGCTTTTTTTCGCCCACCGTTATGGACTGGCCCCTCATGACCGGACACGCCTTTTCTCCCCGGACGCCCTGAAAGCCGATACTGCCCGGCTTTATGACCTCCTCCAGTCCATGGCGGCTCCACTGGTGGAGGATATCGGACTGAAAGACCCAACCGGCGCCTATGCCGACTATCTGGCCAGTCTGGAAAGCAGCACACCCCCCGCCAGCCTGGATGGCCTCTGGCTGACAGCAGACCACCATGCCACGCTCATGCTGCTCCAGCTTCGCCAGCCGACACTCGACCCCGCACAGCTGAAACACCTGCACCAGGCCATCCGGCAGGCTTTCGAGAACAGCAGGCCACCCCATGGCGGGGACTGCCAGCTGCTTCTGACAGGCTCCCCGGCTTTCTCCTTCATCGCCGCCCAGTCCCTCCGCCAGGACATGGACCGCCTCGCCCTTCTCTCCCTTCTCGTTGTGGTCGGCATCCTTTACTGGCGCTTCCGCTCTCTCTGGGTGCTGGCCACACTGGGCGTACCTTTCCTGCTCTCACTGTCCCTCTCCATGCTGGTAGTCCAGCTCTGTTTCGGCTGGGTTCATGGCATTGCCGTCGGCTTCGGCATGACCATGCTGGGTGTGTCGCTGGACTACCCTGTCCTTCTGCTGGGGCACCGGGACAGGGGGGAAGCCATTCCTGTCGTTCTGGGCCGCATTGGCACCAGCCTGAAACTGGCCACCCTCACGGCCATTGTCGGGCTGCTGAGCATGATCTTCTGTGGTCTGCCCGGCCTCATGGAACTTGGCCTTTTCTCCGCCACCGGGATTCTGACCGCCGCCTGCATCACTATCTGGATTCTGCCCCATCTGGTCACACAGGCTGACCTGGCCGCCCATCATCAGGGTATATCCCCCTCGCTGCTGCGCTGGGAGGCACTCCGCCGTTACCGTGTGCTCTGCCTTATGGTAGCACCTCCCGCCATGGCCGTGCTTCTGCTCCATCCCTTCAGAATCGAAAGACAGGGGGAAATCCTCAACCCCATCCCACCAGCCCTGCTGGAAGTGGACCATCAGCTGCACGAGCAGCTCGGCTCCCCCCAACCTGGTCTGATTGCCGTTGTCCACGCCCCGGACAGTGAACACATCCTGCAACAGGAGGAAGAGCTGCTCGGCCACCTGCCCACCAGCCAGGACATGGACGATGCGGCCCGCCTGCTGCCCAGCAGAGCCCGCCAGCAGCAGCGGCTGGCCACCCTGCCCGCAGCGGACAGCATCCGGGCCAACCTCCAGACAGCCCTTCAGGCCTCCCCCTTCCAGCCCGAGGCTTTTGCCAACCTGCCAGAGGATGTGGAACAGGCCCGCCATCTACCACCTCTCGGGCTGGACGACATCGCCCATACAGCCGTGGGCCACCGCATCGATCTGCTGCTCATGGCCCGGCATGGTCTGTGGTATGGCCTCATCCTGCCCCGCTCACCTGCGGCATCTGCCTCTCTCGAGCGGCTTCACCAGCAAAAGCCTGACCTGCTGCTCGTCAACATGAAAACAGCCGTGGGAGACCTGCTGCGCCCCTATGTCCGAAAAGCGGCTTTCTGGCTGGCCACAGGGATTGCCGTTGCCCTGCTTACGCTGCTCGTCTGCCAACGCAGCCCGGCCTGCACGGGGCGTCTTGCCCTCACCCTTGGCCTGACAGGCCTGAGCGTGCTGGCCCTGCTGCGCCTTCACGGCCCTGTCTTTTCCATCATCCATATCGTGGCACTGGCCTTCGTGCTGGGTGTTGGCATAGATTACGCCCTCTTTTTCGGCCGCCCCCAGCTTGATGCCGCTGAGCGGACCCGGACACTCCGCACCCTGCTGACCTGCAACATGATGACCGTTCTCTCCTTTGCCATTCTGGCAAGCTGTCAAACCCCTCTCCTGCGGGAGCTGGGTCTCACCATTTCTTCTGGAGCCTTGTTCGCCATGATCTTCAGCTTCCTGCTGATGGGCACCATCCCAACCTCCTCCCAGCAGGGAGACCACGCATGACCGCATTGATCATCACGGCCGGAACAGCCATCAGCGCCATGGGGCGGGGCATGGAAGCCACCCGGACCTGTCTGCTGGAACAGCGCCAGACCCTCCAGCCTGACACGTTCCAGTCTCCGGGGCATGGCTATATCGGGCGCGTTGCCGGTGTGGAAGACCATCAGCTGCCAGGAGCCCTGCACCGGTTTGACTGCCGCAACAACAGGCTGGCCGACATGGCCCTGATGACCGATGATTTCATGGAGGCTGTCGCCGATGCCCGGGCCCATTATGGCCGCCATCGCCTTGCCGTTGTCATGGGCACCAGCACATCCGGCATCCTGACAACGGAAAAAGCCTATGCTGCCCGCAAAGACCGGGATGAAGCCCTGCCGCCGGATTTCCCCTATGACGGCACGCAGGACCTCTCCTCCCTGCCACGCTATGTGGCAGCCCGGCTGGATGTCACCGGGCCGATGCTGACAGTCTCCAACGCCTGCGCCTCCTCTACCCGTGCTTTCATTGATGCCGCCCACCTGCTGGCTACCGGTCTCTGCGATGCGGCCATTGTCGGCGGGGCGGACAGCCTCTGCCGCATGACACTCCAGGGCTTTGCCTCTCTCGGGCTGGTCTCGGCCCATCCCACCCGCCCCTGCGATGCCGGGCGCAGCGGTATTTCCATCGGCGAAGCCGCAGGCTTTGCCCTGCTGGAACGGGCCGATGGCCGGCCACGCCCTGCCCGGCCAGCCGGTTACCGTCTCCGCCTTCTGGGATATGGAGCCAGCAGTGATGGCCACCACATGTCCTCACCCGACCCGACAGGCAGCGGCGCCGCTCTCGCCATACAGAAAGCCCTGGCCCGGGCCAGCCTGCCACCAGAGGCCATAGGGTACATCAACATGCATGGCACGGGGACACCGGCCAATGACCAGATGGAAGACAGGGCCATGGCTTCCATCTTCGGCCGGGCTGTTCCCTGTTCCTCCACCAAGGGCTGGTCCGGACACACATTGGGAGCTTCCGGAATTCTGGAGAGCATGATCTGTGCCATAGCCATACAGGACCAGTATCTACCACATTGCATGAACAGTCAGACGGTTGATCCTCTCTTCCAGAGTGATATTCTCCTTGCACCCCGCCACGGCAAGCTGAACTTCGTCATGAACAATTCTTTTGGTTTTGGTGGCACGAACAGCAGTCTCATCTTCGGACCACTGACATGATCATTTCCATCGCAGGTATCGGATGCTGGGGGGACGGCCTGCATGGTTGGGCGGAAGCGAAACCTGTCCTGCGAGGGGACACCCCCCATGACGGAACCAGCCTGACACTGCCCCCACCCGCCAGTCTGCCCGCCAATGAGCGCCGGAGAGCCAGCCAGGTCATCCGGCTGGCCATGCTCTGTGCCGAGGAAGCCTGCCAGCAGGCTGGGTGCCATGCCGGGGACCTGCCTGCCATCTTTGCCAGCTCCAACGGCGATGGTTTCATCATCAACCGTATTCTGGAGTCTCTCGCCAGCCCGGCAGGAGCTGTCTCACCCTCTCTTTTTCACAACTCCGTCCATAATGCGCCTGCCGGATACTGGATGATAAGCCACAAGAGCCACCAGCCTGCCGTCTCACTGGGGCTGCATGACGAAACCCTGCCAGCCGCCCTGCTGAAAGCGGCTGCCGAAGCCCATGCAGAGGAAAAGCCCGTTCTCTTCTGCCTGTATGATGCGCCTATTCCCGGGTCACTCGGCACGGTCAGGCGGACCAGGGGCTCCTTTGGCTGTGCTCTCATCCTGACACCAGGCCGGGACACGTCACTCCAGCTTGCACTGTCCCTGAAAAATGGCAGGGATGTGCGTGACCCTTTTTCCTCCCTGCCTGAAAGCCTGGCAGACATGGCCCGCCACAATCCTGCGGGCCAGATACTGCCCCTGCTGCAGGCCATTGCCTGCGGGCAGGATCAGTCCATTTCCCTGCCCTACGGGGCCAACCATATGACAATTGCGCTGACCCATGCTCAACCGTGATGCCATCCTCCGCCATATCCCCCACCAGGGAGCCAGCTGCCTGCTGGATGCTGCGAACCATTGGGATGAAACACAGCTTGAGGCCACGACCCACCTCCATAACGACCCGGCCAACCCCTACCGGGTGGCGGGCCAGCTGCCCCCCGTCACCGGCGTGGAAATGGCCATGCAGGCGGCTGCCCTGCATGGCGCGCTGACAGCCCATGAGGCACGGCAGGGGTGGCTGACCAGTATCCGGGATGTCCAGATCCACTGTGACCGGCTGGACAATCCCGACTGGCCGCACCTCATCATCACCGTCATCCAGAAGCACCAGGCCCATGGCGGCATGATCTACGATTTCACCCTGCGGACCCCCTCTGCCAGACTGCTGATGGCCGGAACGGGTACCGTCATGCTCCCAACGGAATAAACCACCATGACCCAGTCCCCTCTCCCCTGTGATGTCCTGATCATCGGCGGTGGCCCCGCTGGCAGCACGGCTGCCACCGTTCTGGCCCGACGCGGGCTGGATGTCATCATGCTGGAAAAAGACCAGCATCCCCGCTTCCACATCGGTGAATCCCTGCTGGCCTGCAACCTGCCCATACTGGAGACGCTCGGTGTGCTGGACGATGTCGCAGCCATGGGGATCTACAAACCCGGAGCCGAATTCGTGACAGATACCGGGGAAGGACGGCTTTCATTCCCCTTCCGTTACGCCATCGACCCGCAGGCAGATCATGCCTATCAGGTTCGCCGGTCAGAATTTGATGAGCTGCTCTTCCGCAATGCCGCCAAAGCAGGCGCAAAGACCTTTGAAAAAACCCGTGTCACGAAGGTCACCTTCCCGACACCGGATGCTCCCCTCGTGGAAGCAAAAACGGATGGAGAAAATCCCCGTTTCTTCACCCCACGATTCATTCTGGATGCGTCCGGCCGGGATACGCTCATGCTCCGCCAGCATGGAAAGAAATACAGCGACCTCCGCAACAACAAGGCCGCCATTTTCAGCCACTTCCGCAATGTCCCCCGGGCAGAAGGCGAAGGAATGGAGGGCTATATTTCCGTCCATCTCGTCAAGGGTGGGTGGTTCTGGATGATTCCCCTGCCGGATGACATCATGAGTGTCGGCTTCGTGGGGGACCATGACAGCTTTAAAAATCACGGTGGCTCGCTGGATACTCTCTTCTGGAAGACCGTACAGTCCAGCCCCAGCGTACGGGAGCGCATGAGCCAGGCGGAAGCACTGGCACCACTCACCACGACCGGCAACTACTCTTACAAAGGGAACAAGGCCTGGGGAGAGCGCTATTTCATCATCGGTGATGCTTTCGGCTTTCTGGACCCCGTTTTCTCATCAGGAATCATGCTGGCCATGCAGGGAGCACTCCGCGGCGCCGATGTTGCCAGCACCTGGCTGCTTGATCCAGCCCGGGGGCGCAGGGCGGCCCGCAAGGCTGAACGTAAAACAAGACAGGAAATGCGGCTGATCGGCTGGCTCGTCTATCGCATCAACGACCCTCTGCTGCGCTACTTCTTCATGCGGCCAAAGAACAGTCCGCTCCGGATGCGGGATGCCATCATCTCGCTTCTTGCAGGCAACTTCTCGCCCTCATGGCGGATCATGCTCCCCTTCCGGGCCTTCACGGCCATTTTCGCTTTTGCCAAGCGCTTCGGCCGCCAGCAGGGGAAAAACGCCTGATCAGACCGGATCAATCAGTCAACCACTCTGCCGCCACACGCTGCACATTCTGGCTCAGCCGGTTCAATGCCGAACCATAAAGGCGGGGGACTGACCAGAAAAGCGGCATGGAAGGCCGGTGCGCTGGAGGCAGTTCCACCAGGGCACCGCTGCGCAGATGATGCTCCACAAGCGGCAGAGGATGCATGGCCCAACCAAGACCATGAAGGCAGAGGTCCAGAAACGCTGTGGAAGAACGTATCCAGCAGGCGGGGGCACCCAGCGTGACGCCATACACTGCCTCTGCCCACCGGGCCTGAAACATATCCCGCCGATCGAACCGCAGATAGGGAGCCTTCTGCACGGTTTCGGCCGTCACACCCTGAGAAAAATGCACCTCCATGAAGGACGGGCTGGCGCAGGCCACATAAACCATACGCCCCAGCGAGACCGTTCTGCACCACGGGAGCGGATCGGACGATGCCGTCACAGCAGCCATGACATCCCCGGACCGCAGCCGCTCCGCCGTACAGCTCTCATCATCAATGGAAATATCCAGTGTTATGGCAGGGTCCTGCCGGGCAAAGGCCATCATGGCATGAGAAAACCACGTCGTGATGCTGTCCGCATTGACGGCAAGTTTCACCGTAGCCGGAAGTGTGGCCCCTCTGTCCTGCCAGGCCAGCCGGGCGGCCAGATCACTCTCCAGCACCCTGACACAGTCGAAATGACGGCAGAGCATCGTCCCGAGTTCTGTCAGCCGACATGGCTGCCCACGAATGACCAGAACACCCCCCAGACGTTCCTCAAACCCACGGACACGCTGTGAAACGGCAGACGGTGTCAGCCCGAGTACAGCGGCTGCCCTCTCGAAACTACCTTCCCGCACGACAGCACTAACAGCTGTCAGGGCGGCGTAATCGAACATGATGAAGTTTTCCTTCATTCAGTGAAATAAAATAAGCTGTTCTGTATATACCCTGCCTGTCATAGACGGGCCATGCACACGATCATCACCCCCATCATGACCGGTTTCTGCCTTGGCGCCTCTGCCATCATCGCTGTTGGAGCCCAGAATCTTTTCATTCTGCGACAGGGCCTGAAGCGGGAGCATGTCCTGCCCATCATCCTGCTCTGCGCCAGTGTGGATGCGGTCTTCATCACAGCCTCCGTCCACGGCGTTGGAAAAATTGTCGCCGCCATGCCGTTCTTTACGGACATCCTGACCTATGCTGGCGCTGCTTTCCTCATCTGGCAGGGCCTCTCTGCCTTACGCCACATGACAACCAGCAGCTCTGTCACACTGGAAGACCAGCCTCCGCAGAGCCTGCGCAAAGTCATTGCCATGACCTGCGGCTTCACACTGCTGAATCCTCATCTGTATCTGGATACGGTGCTTCTCATGGGGTCTGTCAGCCTCACCCAGCCTGAAGGCAGCCGTTCATGGTTCGGACTTGGTGCCGTACTGGCCAGTTTTGTCTGGTTCCCCCTGTTGGGTTACGGAGCCAGAGTGCTGCGTCCCTTTTTCAGCAATCCACTCTCATGGCGAATTCTGGATGGGGTAACTGCCGCCATCATGCTCACCCTGGCAGGAACCCTGCTCTATCACGCTGGCCTGGCAGGGTAAGCCTGCGCCCCCCCCTGACACGGCAGACACAAAAAAGGCCGCCCATGATGGACGGCCTTTTTCCTGATCCATTCCTGACGCCTGTCAGAACTGCACTTTGACGGACCCTGTAGCACCACTGTCCATGGCATGCTCGCCATACTGCCCCGTGTAGGACAGGTCGAGATCCACAGAATCCGTGACCCGGGCCGCTACACCCGCCTTGATCACAGCAGCATCACGGGACAGCAGCACGCCATTGACATTCATGCCACTGCCATCACCCATGAAACGTTCCGTCCTGCTGGAGCCGAGGCTGCCATAGGCACGGCGGTAAGCCCCCATGGCATGGGCCCGCAGCCACATCTCTCCAATCTGGAAGCTGCGTGCCACACGGAAACCAAAGCTGGTGAAGCCCACGCTACGATCCTTGGACTGACCATACAGGGCAGCCACGCCATGCTCCTGGAAACGGCCTGCGTACTGGTTGACGTAGGACCCCTCGAAGAAAGGTTCAAACTGGAACTTGTCAAAGTCAAACTTGTAGCTCAGCTCCGTAAAGGCACGGGCCGTCCCGTTACGGTAATTGCTGGTCTGCCGGCCACCAAAATCAGCCACCTGCACATGCCGACGCATGTTCATCAGGTTCCAGGTGTAGAAGGCCCCCAGACGCAGATTGAAGCGTCCCCAATGAGACCCGGCATAACTGCCCAGGCTGATGTTGTTGCTGTTACCAGACGAGTTGCTCGTCCCATTGGCATTGAACATGGAATGCCCGTAGGCAATCATGCCACCCACACGCCACCGGTCATCAACTGGTGTATCCACACCCATGACGAATCCGGCTGTCTGATGGTGCAGCAGGCTTGCGTTCCCGCCGCCACCATTATGCCCCAGGCTGCCATAAGCCTGACCCCACATGATGGTGTGGTCGCTGTGGCACTGGGATTCCTTGCGCCGCGTGTAGAAATTGTAATGCCCCTGGGCGGACATTTTTCCATCACCATCACAGCCTGCCTCAACCAGACGGTCCAGCACGGCCTGTTCCAGCAGATAGCTGTCCTGGATCAGGGCAGTCCGGGCAGATGCGTGGATGTCACCAGAGAGATTACCCAGTGCACGACGGGCCTCACCAGCGGAACTGACGCCTGTCATGGCCTGCACCACGCTACTGCCACTGGCCATGCCATCAAGTGCATGGCCAACTTCACGCTCGTTCTGGTTCCCCGCCACGCTGCTGAAGGAGACATTATTACGGGCATAGACCACGTCCACGGCCTGATTCTCGAACGCCAGATAAGGCGACACGAACAGGCCATCTGGCAGATTGCCTGTCAGGGCGTTGTCATGATTGGCACTGACCGTCCCTGTTGCTGTGAGGATACGGTAACCATCCCCTGCATAGATACGGTCATTGTCGTTCTTCACAACATTGAGGGTCGCACTGTTCAGCTGGGCATCACCATTCACATGGATCAGGCCACTATTGAGCTGACGGTAGGAGCCTGTCAGCGAACGGCCGGTCGTATCGATCGTACCATTCTGGCGGCTATACCCCTGAACGTTGTTCAGCGTGATGTAGGAGTTGGACGAAACCGGTGTGGAGCTTGCGCCCACGGACAACACAGACTGGTGACCCGCAGTGCCATTCATTGCCAGAGCCGTCCCCTGATGCCCGGCAGCACCGATATTCAGGGTTCCACTGCTCTGGTTCCAGTTAGCCTCAACGGTACCACCTGCCGCAACTGTCGTGACGGCAGCAGCCCCATTATCTGTTGTGTTACCTGTCAGACGGGCACCATCCTCAACCGTGATCCCGGAAGAAGAAGAATTGTTGCTGTCAGACGCCTGACCATACCCGGAAGCAACGGCCAGCGTCGTGTCCTTGCCCGACACGACCGTCTCACCCTGGTAGCTGTTGTCATGATTGGCCACATACAGCGTACCGCCGCCTGTTGCCGTCAGACCGCCAGTCCCCGTCAACTTGCCTGTCAGATAGGTGCTCTGCTGGTTTGTATCGAATGTCCCATGCCGGACAGCCTCCCCGGAGGGAGTCCCATCGGACAGATAGACATTGGAATCCACATGCAGGTCGCTGCCCTGACGGTTCTGGATGACGCCGTTACCGTACAGGACCACGCCACCATTCTCCTTGGCAGACGTCCCATTCGTCTGGGTGGCATCACTGCTGATACCACTGCTGCCGTTCGTGTCGCCAGCAACCAGAGTACCGGTTGCTGCCCCGGCATTGGACTGATCCTCACCACCAACCCGCAGCTGACCATCGCTCATGATATGAACATTGCCAGCATTGTTGATGGTACCACCAGCAGTCACACCGGCATAATAGCGGGGTGCTGTACCATTGCCCTCACCAATGACCATGCCACCCTGACCAACATTCAGCTGACCACCGGGCTGGGTCACACCACCTTCGGCAGAACCAACAGTCAGAGAGCTGTTAGAGGCCAGGTGCCCGTCCGTGTCCTCGCCACTAACGGCCACGCCATAGGCTGTCACCTCACCACCCTTCTGGATGCTCAGGTGACCGGTCCCCTGCTGGCCAACAACGAGGTTCCCCGTGCCGCCGCTACCCGTCAGATCCATTCTGGACTGGACATTGCCACTGGCATTCTGCCCGTCACCGACCGTCACATACCCAACGGACCCAGCCTGATTCCCGAGGGTGACATTGCCATCCGTGGTGACCGTACCGCCATTCCGGACATTCAGCGCCCCCTGGCCCTGGTCACCGACAACCATCTGTACGGCCTGGTCCCCATCCTTCTTGGCTGTCAAGGACGAACCGGAGCCATCAACCGTCACGCTGCCCTGGGAGCCAGCACTGCCACCGACAACCACATCGCCACCCACAACGGCCTTGCCGCCCTGCGTGACGGACAGGTTGCCCTCGCCATCAGCCCCAACAAACATGCCACCAGCACCAACGGTCAGACCGCTGCCTGCCCCGGTAACAGACACATCACCCTTGCCGGCGGCCTGGTTGCCGATAGCGACAGTCATGGCACCCACCTGGCCACCATTCTGGACAATCAGACGGTTTTCCTGCCTCGTATCGCTGGCACCGTAGCTCTGATCGCCATTGCCAACAATCAGCTGACCATAAGGCTGCATGACCTTGCCATCACTGTCTGTCTGGCCACGCAGCAGCAGGATGCCATCCTTGTCCACTGTCAGCGTACCAGAATCGTTGGCGGCCAGACCAACTATCGTTGCCCCCCCGGAAGTGATGCCACCAACCTTGCCATCACTGCCTGTCAGGGTCAAAGATCCATTACCACGGACAAACGTACGCCCATTATAGACATTCTGCCCCGTGAACGTCACGTTGTTGGGCTGGGTCTGCTGCGTCTGATTGACAGTCTCGCCCGTATTGACATCAACACCACCGGCCTGGTCGATGGCGGCTGTCTGATCAGCACTCCCACGGATGGAACCCGAGAAGGTCTGATCCGTTCCATCTCCTTTGACACGATAGATATCGCTGCCCGTATTGATGACGCTCCCCTGATCGGACAGGTTCGTCACTTCCTTGACGGACGACTCCTGGCCATTGATCGATACCGGCGTGGCCGCCGAGACCGCGTCCGCAGCCTGGGCAGGCGTAAAGACAGGCCCGAAAGGCGTTACCTCCACACAGAACAAAGCTGCTGTAAAGAAAAGTTTATTCCGCATGACTTTCCCCGCACCCGTACTCCATTGCAGTCCTCTCCTCACCAACGATACCAGAAAACAGACTGCCCCCCGGAAGGGCACAGTCCAATGAGAAGAGCGACTATGTTCATCGAAAAGTAATATAAAATTAAAATTAATACAAGTTGTTTGTTAAGTTAACGATAACCATAATGAAACCATATTTTCACTCTATTATGACCGAGCGAGCTCGTGATGCCGACATGACAGACCCCCTCCGGAATCAGCAGAAATGCTGTCCGGACATGGAGAAGCAGTCTCATCAAAAAAGAGAGGGATCTTATATGGTGAAGGAAATGGGCGCCTGTCTGGGCCGCTCCAGCCCTTCACGCTCGGCCTTCTGGAGAAGATCAGCCAAGGTGATCGCTGAAAGCCGATCCTTGATTCCTTCATTCAGATCAGCCCACAATGGTGCAATCACCAAAGACTGGAGGGGACTGCCATCCCGCTCCTGCAAGGCAGCCACCTGGTCCCGCACACCAACAGCACAGACAATCTCGTGCAGGCTGACCACCCGTGGGGACCGTCCCAGCCGGTATCCCCCTTTTGGCCCACGAACACTGTCCAGAAGCTCCGCCCGTGAAAGAGCCTGGAGCACCGGCTCGATTCCACGCCTCAACAGACCGCTGCGCCTGGCTATGTCCGCGCCACTCACGACCCCGGACCGTCCGGCATAAAAGGCCACATCAAGCATGATGGACAGGGCCGTCAGGATACGATCGTTTTTCAGATACATCATTCACTCTTCAGCCATCAAAGCGTCAGCCTCCTTTTAGCCCATCTCGCGTTATAAGAAAGAAAATTATGCGAATGTTTCGCGATCCTTTACCGTTTCTTCTCCAGTCTTTCCAAAGCGACATGACGAATACCGGGCAGACCTGCTAGTCTTGTTCTTACATTCATCATGGCAGGGAGTACCAACGATGACAGAACCTCGCTCATCAGATTTTCCTTTCCCTCTTTCCACGACCCCGTTCGCAGCCCCCCGTGGGCATGTCTATCCTTCTTTCATGGAAGTCGTGGGCGGCACTCCGCTGGTGGCCGTTCCCCGGCTGACAGAAAAGGAAGGGTTGAAAGCCAACCTGCTGCTCAAGCTGGAGTTCTTCAACCCTCTGGCCTCCGTCAAGGACAGGATCGGCGTGGCCATGCTGCGGGAAGCACAGGAAAAGGGACTGATCACACCGGGCAAGTCCGTTCTCGTGGAGCCGACATCCGGCAATACCGGCATCGGCCTCGCTTTTGCGGCAGCCTCCATGGGCTACCGGATGATTGTCACCATGCCGGAAAGCGCCTCGATGGAGCGGCGTAAAATGCTGGCCCTGATGGGAGTGACCCTGGAGCTGACCCCCGCCCCGCAAGGCATGAAAGGGGCCATCAGCAAGGCACAGGAGATCCTTGAAAAAACCGAAAATGCCTGGATGCCCAGCCAGTTCACGAATCCAGCCAATCCGAAGGTTCATGCCGAGACAACCGCTGAAGAAATCTGGACAGACACGGCCGGTGCCGTAGATGCCGTCGTGGCAGGTCTGGGTACTGGAGGAACGGCGTCCGGCATTGCCCATGCTCTCAAGCCACGCAAGGAAGGGCTGAAAGTGTTTGGTCTTGAGCCCTCCGAAAGTGCCGTCCTCAATGGTGACGATCCTGGCCCGCATGGCATCCAGGGGCTTGGCCCGGGCTTCAAGCCCGATACGCTGGACATCCGTGCGCTGGACAAGGTCATCCCCGTCACCGAGCATGATGCCCTGACGACAGCCCGCCTCTGCGCCCGCACGGAAGGTCTGCCCATTGGCATTTCCGCTGGGGCAGCCCTGTTTGCCGCCATGGAGCTCGCCAAAAAAGACGAATGGGCTGGCAAGACCATCGTAGCCATCGTGCCTGACTTTGCCGAGCGTTACCTTTCAACGGCTCTGTTCTCCGGCCTTTGAGAGACCTGATCCTGCCTGCCAGACCGTAGGCTACTCTCCGGCTGGCAGACATGCAGCGATGAAAAAAGCCCCCGTTCCCGGCATGGGAACGGGGGCTTTTTTTAAAGACTCGCGGGCCTGCTTCGGCCCTGCGCCTTACTCGGCGGTATAACCACCGTCGATCACCAGCTCGGTTGCCGTGACGAACTCGGATTCGTCAGAGGCCAGGTACAGAACACCGTAGGCCACGTCTTGCGGCGTGCCCAGATGACCGACCGGATGGATGTCCACCAGATGCTGATAGGCGGCCTTGTCGGTACGGGTCAGCTCATCAACCAGCGGTGTCTGGATGTAACCCGGGCAGACGCTGTTGATGCGGATCTTGTACCCGCTGCGGGCACAATGCAGGGCAGCAGACTTGGTGAGCATCTTCACGCCGCCCTTGGAGGACCCATAGGCAGCCAGATTCGGGATACCAACCAGTGCAGAGCTGGAACACATGTTGACGATGGAACCGCCCTCACCGCCATTCAGCTCCCGCATGATCTCGACGGCATATTTGGTGCCGAGGAACACACCATCCAGATTGATGGACTGCACACGGCGCCAATCCTCCAGAGACGTGCTCTCGATGGTCCCGTCATAGGCGATGCCAGCGTTGTTGACGACAATGTCCAGACGGCCATCATGCTCCTTGATGGCAGCCATCGTCTTCTTCCACTCGTCTTCCTTGGCCACGTTCAGGGGCAGGAAGCAGGCCTTGCCGCCAGCCTTGCGGATTTCTTCCACAACCTCTTCACCACCCTTCGGGTTGAGGTCAGCCACGATGACCTTGGCACCTTCCTTGGCCAGAACCTTGGCAATCCCCTTGCCAATGCCGCTGCCGGCGCCTGTCACGAGTGCAATCTTTCCAGCAATCCGTCCCATCTGTCATCTCCTCAGATAAAGGTGTCTGTTGTCACGCTACTCTCTTTGCATGAAAGGTCTTTGATTTATATCAAATTAACTACTGCCCTCTGCCACTCCATTACTGTTTCCCGTCATCGACTCCATCATGCTCCGCAGTCTTCAGCGCTTTTTCATTCAGCATCCATTAATGCATATCATCCATGCCCTTACAGCACTCCCACATGACCCGATGGGGAGCCGGTCCCCCATCACATGCCACAATAACCGGGCCATCAATTAATACGAAATAATATAGTTGTTTATAGAGAACTGGAAAAAACACGCTACCAGGCCTTTCACCCAGCAGGATCACCTCACAAAAATATATATAAAACAGTGTGTTATGAAAAAATTTACTCAAAATGACATTTTTCACTTTCAAATAAGATGAAATACCCCATTATGACATTCGGATATGTTGTTTTATAAAATGACTATCATAATTCGTTTTATGGAGTTCCTACCATGGCTTCCACCGCTGCTGCTTTCGCTCCGCTACACCATGCCCCGGTCACCCTGAAGGCCATCCCCCTCAGCCCGGCCATCGGCGCCATCGTAGAAGGTGTGGATATTTCACAACCCCTGTCTCCGTCGCAGAAGAACGACATCCACGAGCTGCTTCTGCGCCATCAGGTCCTCTTCTTCCGTAAACAGACCATCACACCCAAACAGCAGCGGGACTTTGCCCGCAACTTTGGCAAGCTGCATCTCCACCCCATATTCCCGACCGTCCCCGACGTGCCGGAAGCCATCGTGCTGGATACCGCCAAGAACGACCTGCGGGACAATGCCCTGTGGCATACGGATGTCACCTTCCAGCAGGAACCGCCAAAAGCTGCCGTGCTGACCAGCCGCCTCCTCCCGGAAACAGGCGGGGGAGATACGATCTGGGCCAGTGGTACCGCTGCCTATGATGCCCTTTCCGACGGCATAAAACAGCGCATCGACACGCTGACAGCCCAGCACGACTTTCTCCGCTCCTTTCCTGTCTCCCGTTATGGCCGCACGGATGAAGAGCGGAAAAAATGGGCTGAAACACGCAACAATTTCCCACCCGTGACCCATCCTGTCGTCCGCATCCACCCGGAAACGGGAGCAAAGGGGCTGTTTGTCAGTGAAGGCTTCACGACCGAAATCAACGATGTGGACCCCGAAGAAAGCGCTGCCCTGTTGGCTTATCTGACCCGTCATGCCACAAAACCTGAGTTCTCCGTCCGCTGGCGGTGGGAAGAGGGTGACGTTGCCTTCTGGGACAACCGCATCACGCAGCATTATGCCGTGAATGACTATCTCCCCGCCCGGCGGATCATGAACCGCATCACCATCATCGGGGACCGCCCCTATGGCCCCGGTCAGAAAGGATAACGTACCCGATGAGCCAGCCTCCTGCGTCACCGTCATCCTCGTCCGGTGCCCCTGCCGCAAGCCGTTTCAAAGGGCTGCATGTCGCCATGATCTCCATTGGCGGCATCATCGGGGCGGGGCTGTTCGTCGGAACGTCCGCCACCATCGCCGCAGCCGGTCCTGCTGTCCTGCTGTCCTATCTGGCAGCGGGAATCGTCGTCTGGCTGGTGATGCGTCTGCTGGGAGGGCTGGCCATCAACGCACGGGGGCAGGGGTCCTTCATCACCCACATCGCCACCCATAACGGCCCCAGGGCAGCCTTCATTACAGGCTGGAGCTATGCCTTCCTCTGGGCCGTGACGGCCGGAGCACAGGCCGTTGCCGGTGGCATGATCATCGGACGGCTGGCAGGCGTTGCCCCCCTCTGGGGAGCGCTTGTCCTTGTTGCCATTGCCTGGACGATAAACCGTCTCTCCCTGCGCCATTACGGGCAGGCAGAAACAGGTCTCTCCATTTTCAAACTGCTCTTTCTGGGCGGTTTCATCGCCCTCGGCCTGGGCTGGCTGGCTCTCTCCGGTCATCCCTTCGCCATAGCGCTCGACAACATCACCGCACATGGAGGCATCTTCCCCAAAGGAAGCTGGGCTGTCATCGGGGCTGTCCCCATGATCGTGCAGACCTTCACCGGCTGCGAGATTGCCATCATCGCCGCAACGGACAGTGACCGCCCCCTGCGGGCCATCGCCCATACCATGCGGCGCCTCCCTTTGCAGGTCCTGTTCTTCTATGCCGGGTCGGTACTGGTCATCATCTCCCTGTTGCCGTGGAATGGTGTGCATGTAGGGCAGTCCCCCTTCCTGAGCGTGCTGGAATATCTCCGTGTTCCGCTGGCCCGCTACGCCGCCATTGCCGTAACACTGGTCGCTGTCCTCTCCTGCCTCAATTCAGCTGTCTATGTCGTGTCCCGCACCTTGCGGGAACTGGCCGATCTGCGCCTCGCCCCGCAGAAGCTGACAGAAGAAACAGACCGGCAGGTCCCCATCTGGTCCCTGCGCCTGACCACCCTGCTGGAGCTGGCTGTCATCGCTGCTGCCATCGGCTCGCCGGAAACACTCTATCCCGTTCTTCTCGGCTCATCTGGCGGGCTGATCCTGTTCATCTATTTCATGATCGCCATCGCCTACTGGCTCTGGGCCCGGCAGTCACAGACAGCCACGGCCCTGCCGCTGGCCAAGGGACTGGCCGTGCTCATCCCCGTTCTTGGAGCCATCCTGCTCATTCTGCCCTCCGCACGCGGGGATGCCCTGCTGTCACTCGCCGTCATTCTGCTTCTGACGCTGACCAGCCTGACTTTCATCACCCGGCGATGTCTGAACAGGGCCTGATACCTCTCTCATAAAACCGGGGTGCCCCAAAGATGGGGCACGACTCCGGCACCTGTCCTTTCACCGTCTCAACGGATCCGTCATGCCATCATATCGCCATCTGTTCTGGATGGGCCTCACCGGCCTGTCCGCACCCTTTGTCGTGCCTGCTTCACTCCAGGCCGCCGGTCTCCATAACAGCCCGGAAACTGACCATCACACCCAGCATCTCACGTCTCGCCATGCAGACGGCAAGACGGGTCGTCTCCGATCATCAGCCTCTCATCCGGGGGGCGCTGCCACAGCTGGGGCCAGCACGAAACGCCATGCCCGCAAGGCCGTTCATGGCGGGTATGAGACCCTGTCCGTCCGCACCCGTCACATCGTGCAGGGCACGCAGCTCGTGCTGGGACACAAGCAGCTGGAACAGCAGGTACCCGGCACCAACCCCCTCCGCACGCTGGCCCAGATGCCGGGCGTGCAGTTCCAGTCCGACGACCCGCAGGGTGTGGACACCTACTCGACCCAGATTTACATGCATGGCTTCATCCAGAACGAAATCGGCATGACGCTGGATGGCCTGCCCCTCGGGGAGCCGACCTTCCGCAACTATAACGGGCTGAACCCGCTACAGGCCATTTCCTCGGAGAATGTGGAACGGCTGGAGGTCACCCAGAGCGCCGGGGCGGAAAGCACGGCCAGCACCAACAATCTGGGGGGCAGCATCAATTACGTCTCCAGCAACCCCAAGAACAGAACGGGAGGGCTGGTTGCCCAAACCTTCGGCAGCAATGCGCTGTTCCATTCCTTCTTCCGGTTCGACTCCGGCAGGCTGAATGAAAGCGGCACGAAGTTCTACGTCTCCTACATGCGCAATCAGGGTGACAAATGGAAGGGCGGCGGAGACCAGTTCATGCAGCAGGTCAATGCCAAGCTGGTCCAGCCCATCGGGGAACGGAGCCAGGTTTCCGCCTTCTTCAACTGGGATGCCCTCCAGATGGTGAACTATCAGGATTACGCTCCCAGCTGGCTGGACCAGGCTGGGTCCCGGCTGGACAATTTCTACGGGCGGCCCGGCGCATGGGCCAGAGCCTACCGGGCCGCACGGGGGCAGTACCCTGCCGCCTATGACCGGCTGTCAGACCCCAAGGATGTTTCCTACTACGACAGTACGGCCAGCTCGTCCGACCTGTTCGGAGGCATCAAGGCTGACCTTGCCCTGACCGACCGCCTGACATGGAAAAGCAGCCTCTATGGCCACAGCGAGACCGGCCACGGCACCTATGCCAGCCCCTATGCGTACCAGAACGGTGTCGATACCGTTCAGCTCAATGGTGGCCCCATTTTCGAGCAGGTCCGCCATCCTTCCATCGAACGGTTCGGCGGGCTGACTTCCTTCGATTACCGCCTGAAGCGGCATGATCTCTCCGTGGGGTTCTGGTACGAGAACAACCGGTATGATTCCTACGCCTATGCCTACCAGCAGCCCGACAGCCCCAACGGCACACCCCTGAATCCATTCAAAAGCTTCAGGAACGTTCCCGGCCGGACCCTCTGGGGGCAGCGTTACAACACCAACAGCTTCACGGCCTACGTGCAGGACACCTATCACCCCATCAGGTCCGTTGCGCTGCATTTTGGCTTCAAGTCCATTCTCAATACGACCCGTGTGGGCCATGCCACCAACTGGGAACCCCGCTTCCCGGCTCTGGCCAGCGGAGAAAGCCTGACGACCGCCAAGGCCTTCCTGCCCCATATCAGCGGGGACTGGCACTTCCTCCACCATCATGAGCTCTTCTTCGACATTTCCGAGAATGCCCATGCCTACAGCCAGTCCGGCTACAACTCCAGCAACTCACCTTTTGCGGTGTCCCAGCTTGCCTACAACGCCACGAAGAACAGCCTGAAGCCGGAAACGGCCTGGACCTTCGCCGGAGGCTACCGCTACACCGACCATCTCATCCAGAGCAGCCTGTACCTGTACCGCACCAACTTCCATAACCGCCTCCAGCAGATTCTGGGCAGCGCGGGTGCCGGGTCCATCCTCACCAACAACACCTCCACCGTGCAGAATGTGGGGGGCGTGACCATGAATGGCGTGGATGGGGCCATCACCATCACGCCGCTGCCCGGCCTCGCCCTGCTCAACAGCATCAGCTACGACAAGGCAACGTACGACCAGAACATACGCAGCGGCGGAACGCTCTATGCCACGAAAGGTCGGCAGGTGGTGGCGTATCCCCGCTTCATGTACAAGGCCCGCCTCTCCTATGAGTGGCGGCATCTGCAGGCCTATGTCGATACCCAGTATTATGGGAAACGCAGCTATGACTATGTGGGCGACTACAAGCTGCCAACCTACTGGCTGGCCAATTTCGGCCTGATCTACACGCTGGACATGACCCGTCTCGGAATGCACAACCCTACGGCCGTGAGGAATCTGGTCTTCGCCTTCAACATCTACAATCTGGCCAACACCAGATACGCCTCCACCGTGGGCCAGAACGGCTTCACGATGGATAACCAGGGCGGAGCAGCCTACAACAACCAGTCCATCCTTCTTGGCGCACCCCGCCAGTTCTTCGGCTCCGTCAAGGCGGAGTTCTGAGACACCCCACCTGCAAGAACGGGCCGGAAAGGACAGTCCCTTCCGGCCCGTTTCTGTAGGCTCTTCCAGAAGCCGCCCCCTCAGGCGGGGCTGACGGCGGTATTCTGATAGTAGAACTGATAGCGTCCCAGCTGGTCTTCCCAGTCCTTCACGTTGGCCCCATCCAGCAGAACCACGCTGTCAAACCCGCAACGTCTGAAATGAATGGCCTGATCCGGCAGAAGATGGCCGGACGCCCGGATTTCCCCTTCATACCCCTCATATTCCCTCAGGGACCGGGCCTGCGTGAATGCCCGCCCGTCCCGGAAGACGGGGAACTCCAGCACGATCAGTGTCAGGCTGCCAAGATGGGAGCGCAGCTCCTCCACCTCGACATCCGGTGCCAGAGAGATGGCCGTGCCCTGCCGGGTTTCCTTCCACTCCGCAAAAGGAACGGGAGAGGCCGCCTCCAGCGTTTTACGCCCGCTGAGATCAAACAGTTTCATAAGCCACCTCCTTGAAAGCCTTCAGGCCACACCGCTTGAGCATCGCAGCGAAGGTCTCCCCCTTCTGACGCTGCCCGAGATAGAACTCCACGATGCGGGCCACGGCATCCACGGCTTCATCCTCTGCAAAGGACGGGCCCAGAATCCCGCCAATGGCCGCATTCTCCCCGGCATCCCCGCCGAGAAGAATCTGGTAGGTCTCGGCCCCCCGCTTGTCGACCCCCAGAAGACCGATATTACCCACATGATGATGCCCGCAGGCATTGATGCAGCCCGACATGTGGATGCTCAAGGCCCCGATCTCGGCCTGCAGGTCGGCATCGCCGAAACGGGCCCCCAGCTTCTGCGCCAGTGGCAGGGAGCGGGCATTGGCCAGATTGCAGTAATCCAGCCCCGGGCAGCTCACGATGTCGCTGATGAGACCGACATTCGGTGCGGCAAGGCCCAGTGCCTTCAGGCCCTGCCACAGTTCATGCAGCTGGTCCTTGCGGACATGCCCGAACACCAGATTCTGAAGATGCGTGACCCGCACCTCACCAAATGAATGACGCTCGGACAGATCAGCCAGACCGTGCATCTGCTCGGCCGTCACATCACCGGGAATGGCCCCCGGTGTCTTCAGGGAGATGACGGCACAGATATGTCCCTCATCCTGATGAGGATGGGTATTGCTGGCCACCCAGCGGGCAAAGACGGGATCAGCCTTCTTGTGCTGCTCCAGCACGTCGGCCGCATCTGCCGGGGCCTTGAGGTCCGGCAGGGCGAAACGGGCACGGATCTGCGCCACATGCTCCGGTGTCAGCCGGTAGGCGGCACGGTCCATGCGGGCCAGCTCTTCCTCCACGGCCTTGCGGAACGCCTCCAGACCGATGGTCTGCACCAGAATCTTGATACGGGCCTTGTAGAGATTGTCCCGCCGTCCGAACGCATTATAGACACGCAGAACGGCCTCCAGCGTGGCAATCAGGTCTTCTTCCTTCACGGAATCGAAAAGTTCCTGCCCGACGACCGGCGTCCGCCCCAGTCCACCGCCCACGAAAAGACGGAACAGCGGACCATTCTCACCAGGACGGGCCAGCAGACCGATGTCATGGAAGCGGGCCGCCACCCGGTCTTCCGGGCTGCCGGAAATGGCGATCTTGAACTTGCGGGGCAGAAAGGTGAATTCGGGATGCAGGGTGGACCACTGCCGCACGATCTCGGCATGGATGCGGGGGTCCATCAGTTCATCCTTCGCGGCCCCGGCAAACTCGTCCGACGTGACATTACGGATGCAGTTGCCGCTGGTCTGGATGGCGTGCATGTCCACCTCGGCCAGCTCCCGCAGGATGGTCGGGACGTCCTTCAGCGCAATCCAGTTGAACTGGATGTTCTGCCGGGTGGTGAAATGACCGTAATTCCGGTCATACTTGGCCGCAATGTCGGCCAGCCTGTGCAGCTGGCGGCTGTCCAGCACGCCATAGGGAATGGCCACCCGCAGCATGTAGGCATGAAGCTGGAGATAGACCCCGTTCATCAACCGCAGGGGCTTGAACTCTTCCTCGCTCAGCTCACCGGAGAGACGACGACGGACCTGCCCTTCGAACTCGTTGATGCGCTCCTGAAGGAAGGTCCGGTCCCGCTCCTCATACTGGTAATGCCCGACAGACCGTGACGCAGGCTGTGTCATCCTACCTTCTCCTTTTCCCGCACCGGGGCATGATCGTAAGAAAAATCCGGGTGAACGCTCGGCCCGTGGGCCCGGATGGCTTCCCGTGTCGTGACAGGCTCGGGAGGCCGGGTATCCCTGGCCACGACCTCATACACGGCCACGACCTCTTTCTGTTCCGCCTCGGCCAGGGCACGCTCCAGAGCCGGACCGGCCTCCTCATAGGTGAAGCGGACAGCCTCGGCGATGGATTCATGCCAGTGATCCCCCTCGCCAAGCCAGACAATACGGCCATCCAGCAGACGGCTGGCCGTCAGCAGCAGGATTTCCCCTTCTCCCGGGCGGGAAAGACGTTTCATCAGGCACTCTCCTTCGATGTGCTGTAACCGGGCACAGCCTGCACCACCTCGCCACGGTGATGCACCACTTCTCCCACAATGATCAGTACGGGACTCTGAAGCCCCTGACGACGGACATCTTCAGCAATCGTGCCCAGCGTGCCCGTCACGCAACGCTGGTCTGCACAGGACCCCCGATGGACGACCGCCACCGGCCAGCTTTCCGGCAGGCCATGATCCTGCATCTTCCGGCACAGCTCCGCCATCGAGCTCAGCCCCATGTAAATGACGACCGTCTGCCCTCTGCGGGCAAGGCTGGGCCAGTGCAGGTTCAGCGTTCCATCAGCCCGGGCATGGCCTGTCACCACCACGCAGCTCTGGGCGCAGTCCCGATGGGTCAACGGAATCCCGGCGGCGGCGGCACAGCCATTGGCCGCCGTGATGCCGGGCACGACCCGTACCGGCACGCCGGCAGCCAGCAGGGTTTCCATCTCTTCCCCCCCACGGCCGAACACGAAAGGGTCACCCCCCTTCAGCCGCAGGACACGTTCACCCCGCCTGGCCCGGCGCAGCATCTCGGCCTCTATGTCGCTCTGCGGCAGGGTGTGATGGCTCCGCTTCTTGCCGACATAGACACGCTCGGCATCACGCCGCACACGGTCCAGCACGTCCGGCGCCACGAGATTGTCGTACAGGACACTGTCCGCATTCTGCATCAGGCGCAGGGCCGCAAGGGTAAGCCAGTCCGGGTTTCCCGGTCCAGCCCCCACGAGCCAGACCTCACCCTGCGGGCAGTCCGCCTCGCCTTCGGCCTCCGCCACGAGCTGCTCCAGCTGCTCCCGTGCCCGGTCTTCCTCCCCGGCCAGGGCAGCCTCATAGGCCGGACCATCCACGAAAGATTCCCAGACACGCTGCCGCTGCTTCATCCCCGGCAGGCGGTCCTTCAGCCAGCCCCGCTGCTTCTGCATGAAACGGGCGGCCTCACCCATTCTGGCCGGGAGCATGGCCTCGACCATCTGCCGGACACGACGGGCCAGAACCGGAGAGGCCCCGCCAGTCGTGATGGCCACCTGCACGGGGGACCGGTCTACCAGAGCCGGAGTTATGAAGCTTGAAAGAGCCGGGGCATCCACCACACAGACAGGTACCCGCAGCGCATGGGCCTGACGGGCCACCATCTCATTGACGGCCTCATCATCCGTGGCGGCAAAGACCAGTGCCATGTCTGGCAGAACGGCCTGAAGGGCGTCTTCTGCCACCCTGCCCTGACGGAACACGGCCTGCCCCTGCTCCACCAGAGCTGCCAGCTCGGGATGCAGTGTTTCTGCCCAGATGTGGATCATCCGGCATCGCCCCTTCAGCAGACGCATCTTCTGCACGGCCACCTGCCCGCCCCCCACAAGGAGGGCGTCACGCTGGTCCGTCCGCAGAACGATGGGCAGATAGGAAAAGGGCTTCGTCGTCATGCGGGGAGCATGTCAAATCTGGGATAAAAATCAACTTTTTATTTTGTTGTTTTTGTAAATCACTATGTTTTTTAGTTTTAATAAATTCCCAAGCTCACAGGGGGAACAACCGCCATTCTGCCCATAATGGATGGCTGCCTGTCCCGCTTTATCTTACAGCCCTATCATCTCATCACAGGAATGTGAAAGCGCTTGCGAAATTAAACTACTTTTTATATTTGATGATGATAATCATTCTCATGTTAAAGAGGCCGTTTTGCTCCGTCCCGTTTCATCCAGATCATTCCGGGGGCTTCTCATTCTGGGAGGTTTCATCCTTCCATCATGCGTCATGGCAGCCGAAGCACCGCTCCCGCCAGAAACACGGAAAAACACGACACACAAAGCGTCCACGCCCCCCAAACCACCTGTCGAATCAATCCTTGTCCGTGGCAGGGCCCGTGCCCTCCTTGCCGGTACGGGACAGGCGGCCCTGAAAACGGCCACGCCGCTGGAAACCACACCACAGAACCTGACGGTCATTTCCCGGGCCAGAATGGACATGCTCAACAGCCGCACCCTGACGGAGGCCATCCGCTACAGTGCGGGTGTCTCCGACTATGGCGGGAAAGATGACCCACGGGGCTATTTTGGCACCATCCGTGGCTTCACACCCGACATCTATCTTGATGGCACACGCACGCCCAACGCCGCCACGTCGCAGTCCTTCTCCATAGAACCCTGGGGGCTGGAGGAAATGGACATCATCCGTGGCAGCAGCTCCGCACTGTACGGGTCCGGCCAGCTTGGCGGCATCATCAATGCCGTCAGCAAGCGTCCCACACAGCACCAGACCAACATCATCTCCGTACAGGGAGGCAGCTATGCCCGACGGCAGGGAGCCGTGGACATTGGGGGTAGCCTTGACAGGCAGGGCCACTGGCTGTGGCGGTTCAACGGGCTGATCCGCAAATCGGGCACCTTTGCCCTCCACATCAAGAACAATGAAATCTATGTGGCTCCCTCCCTGCGCTGGCAGCCTTCCTCCCGTACGGACTTCACCTTCCTGAGCAGCTATGAGCAGCTGGATGCGGGGTCCAGCTCGCAGTTCCTGCCCTATGTCGGCACGGTCGTGCCCACCCGGCATGGCTATCTGCCCCGCAACTTCCTGTCCGGCGACCGGAATTTCGATGTCTATTCCAAACGTCAGCTTTCAGTCGGCTATGCGCTGAGACAGGAACTGCTGCCGGGCTGGACGCTCTCGCAGAACATGCGTTTTGCCCACATGGACGTACTGTACCGCACGGTTGCCCAGCCAAAGCTGGTCAACACGGACACGATATCCCGCACGGCCCTTTTGCAGTCCGGCAATTACAACACCACAACGCTTGATACACGATCGGAATGGAAAGACCATTTCGGTTCCCTCCACAGCATTCTGCTTACCGGTGTCGATTTCCGCAGCGACTTCATGGCGGAACGGCGTGGCGAAGGGAAAGCGCCCAACCTGTCCCTCTATCAGCCAGTCTATCGGGCCATCGCCATGCCCGCCTATGCGTCCAAACGAAATTACAACACGACTGGGACACAGACGGGCCTTTACGGGCAGGAGCAGGCTGACTGGCACCGCTTTTTCCTCACCCTCTCCGGTCGTGGCGACTTCACCCAGAGCGTGCAGGTCAACAACAATACGGGCAAGCACACACCCCAGAAGGACAACGCCTTCACCGGCCGGGCGGCCCTGCTCTATCAATCGGTCTGGGGTGTAGCTCCCTATGTCTCCTACGCCACGTCCTTCAGTCCGCAGCTTGGCACGACCTATGATGGCACCGCCTTCTCCCCGACACGGGGACGGCTGCTGGAGGCCGGAATAAAATACAGGCCCCGCAAAGACTCCATCTTTGGCGACCGTTTCCTGCTCACACTGGATGTCTTCACCCTGAAAGAACGGAATGACCTGGTGCAGGACCCTCTCCATTCCAGCGACAAGATACAGCTCGGTGCCCAGCGGACCCGTGGTTTTGAAGCAGAATTTGTCGGGCGTCTCCCCTACAGGATCGACCTCCTCGCCTCCTTCACGGTGCAGGACCCACGCATCACCAAAGGCAGTGCCGCCACACAAAACCAGGTGGGCCAACGCCCCGTGACGGTCCCCTCCCGCATGGCTTCCTTCTTCATGCGGCGCAACTTCATCATCACACGCACCTTCAGTGCCGGAATTGGTGGGGGCGTCCGCTACACGGGCACAACGGCCGGTGCCCTGCCAGCCACCATCATCGTACCCTCCCAGCTGGTTGGCGATATTGAGGCCCATCTTGATTACCGGAGATGGCACCTCCAGCTGAATGGCACAAACATTGCCAACTCGAAATATGTTTCCGTATGTACCAGCATGACCAACTGCTCCTACGCTCCTGGCCGTGCCCTGTTTGGTGATCTCTCATATCGATGGTGAAACAAAGCAGAAAAACTACAGGAAATCTGTCTTGCCGTACAGGATAACAGCTCTTGACGTCACGTTCCCATTAACATCAACTGCTGCCGATGCGGTGCGACACGGTGACAATCTGCAGGCCGTAGCTGTGGCAACCCGCCACGTGGCGCTTTGCGGGGTTCATTGCAGGCCCCGCCACCGCATCACCGGGCGAAGCTTCCCGAACACAAAAAACCAAGACAGCGTATGAGTGGGGCCTGCCGCAAACCCCACAATAACGCAACTACCCTAACGGGCGGCCCAGGCCGGCAGAATATCGCCTGATCACCATACGCTGCACCACCGATAATAGGTAAAGCCACAGCCTTCATCAAGGCATTCAATAATGGTGAGACCCCGCATGGGCGAAGGATAGATAGTATGCCGCCTGCTGCTGGAGACAGAAACAACCCATACCCGCTCCGCCATTCAAGAAGTGCGGTATATGACTGGCCGGAGAGAGTGACCCCGAAAGTCTGACTAGCAGAACTGGTGAGAGGGATGGCATACTGAGACATGACGATGACCTGATGAGGCTGGAGAGATGCTGAAAAGACGTGTGCTGTATGCCGCCATGGCGGCTTGTGCCGTGTCATGTTCTGCCCATGCCGCACCGCCAATGACAGACGCTGAATGGACCGCCTACGAAGAATCGCACACACGATTTATCTTTCAACAGTTCGGCGCTGATCCAGAAACGGCACGATGGGCGGCATGGGCGATGAAGTATCAGCCATCATCACGGTGCGCCATGTCTGCACGTCCTGTTTTCCACGCCGTAGAGGGAGGAATGAGTCTCTTCCCCGGCGATGGGGAAGGCATGGTGGTCGACCATATCTGCGAGCCAGAAGCGTTGAAGCATGATGCTCTCACGGTCCCACCATTTTCAGCCATCGAGGGAGAAAATGAACGCCGTCAATGGAAGATCACTCAGAGGGATATTGATAAGGCAAGGCAAGAAGAAGATGAACGCCACAAAGAGATAATAGCTAATACCCAAGTCGTTACCCATAAATGTCAATTCGATTATGTGGAATACCCGGAGGAGGCGCAAGAATTGGGGAATGAAGGTAGCGTAAGGGCTACATGCCATTTCCAGAAAGATAAGGATAATTATTGGCACGCTGATTCATGCAATTTTTCATATCGCAAAGGAACCGATGACAGTTTTTTAAACGAAGCAAAAAGATACATGACATCTGCCTGCTGGTCTTCTGACAATTTCCCTGTGTCTCTGGATCATAATGGCACTGGTGCTCGCACGATTGATTTCTCTCTCGGCGGCAAGTAATCACCCTATTCTCTGGGGTATTTTATGTCCCATATCATCAGGCTCCATTGGCGTCCCGCTTTTTGTAACAATGCGTTTCTTGCCAGCAATCCTCACTTCTTGGAATGATAATTTAACGATCAATAGGTCGCACCCTGATTGAGATGTGCGGTCGAACTCGTAGCCGGATAGGGTGACTTCGCTTGATTTATACCCCGGCATCCTCAATATGAGGATGTTGGCCTCTTTGCGCTGTTCCTCAAGTTTTTTTAAGGACTTTCCCCTGATCCCCAGCTGTTCCCAGGGAGTCTTTCATGAAGACAGCTCATCCCCGCATGAGCGGGAAACAGTTGTACGAGTATGTGCGGAACTCACGGGCGGCCGGTTCATCCCCGCATGAGCGGGGAACAGCATCGCAGACTTGTTCCACTGACGGGGAATGACGGTTCATCCCCGCATGAGCGGGGAACAGGTTCCTGTTCAGCTGGTGGGCTCCCGTGCCCGCGGTTCATCCCCGCATGGGCGGGGAACAGGCAATCGCCTCGGCCAACCCACGCCGCTCCGTCGGTTCATCCCCGCATGGGCGGGGAACAGAACAACACCCTGATCCATTACTCTCTGTCCGCCGGTTCATCCCCGCATGGGCGGGGAACAGGAGAAGAATTCCGGTAATAGGAATAACAGCGACGGTTCATCCCCGCATGGGCGGGGAACAGCGCCCGAAAGGTACGGATGAACTCTGAGAGAGCGGTTCATCCCCGCATGGGCGGGGAACAGTGAGCTTACGCAGATTGCGCCTCGTTCTGGGCCGGTTCATCCCCGCATGGGCGGGGAACAGCGGTTGGGCGGCATGACGTGCCGGTGCGGCGGCGGTTCATCCCCGCATGGGCGGGGAACAGGGCAGCCAGAACGTCAAGGGCCTGCCCGCTGTCGGTTCATCCCCGCATGGGCGGGGAACAGCCCAATCCAGCCGCCTTCACGCCGTTCACCCACAGTTCATCCCCGCATGGGCGGGGAACAGAAGCTGTTCCCCGCAAAGAACAGGTTGACGTTCGGTTCATCCCCGCATGGGCGGGGAACAGACTTCCTGCAACGTACTGTAAGACATGACTTTTTTTATTGTCAAAGACCGTACCAACTTAAACCAGAATTTAATACCTCACTCCTTCGCTTTATTCCGGTCGAAAAGCAACCAGTTTCAATCCATCGAAATCAACCGGCATCCGGCGATTGTGACCAGCCGTACGGAACTCATATCCCTGATCGTTGGGAACATGCCAAACCATGACAGCATCACCCTCAGGCCCAAGGCCAAGCAGTACCTGCTCCCAGATCATCTCCCTTGTCCGTCTGGAGTAGCTGCCCACATAGACCCCAGCCCGTATTTCCACCAGCCATGCTGCCAGACGGCCACGCAGGCAGGGTGGCGCATTGGTGACCACCACAACCAGCATCAACGGTGCCCCGGATCGCCAAAGGTTTCATCTTCAAAAGCGACGGGCACGGCCTCCGGTGGGGGCTCGGGGCGAGGCAGACCGCCAGCCGAAAGAACCTGCTCAATGGTCGGAATGATTCTCTCCAGCAGCTTTTCCTTGCGGAACCTGTCCCGGCAGGCCAGGCGCACGGCCCGGTCTGGGGACATATCCAGCCGCCCCTTTTCCGCCTTGCCTGCAATACGGAAAGCTTCTGGCACAACGGTTTCCATCTTGAAGATGTCTGCCACATCATACACGAAAGAAAGAGGCTTCCCGCTATGCAAGAACCCCACTGCCGGGGCATAACCTGCTGCCAGCACAGCAGCCTCGGACAAACCATGCAGGCAGGCCGTGGCCGCTGAGAGGCAACGGTTGGGAATGTCCGAGCCGTCCCAGTCCTTCCGGTCGTAAGAGCGGCGTTTCCAGCTGACACCATATTGAGCAGCCAGCAGGGCGTAGCTTTCCCTTACACGGGCTCCCTCAATACCACGCAGCTGATCCACCGACCGCCGGGCAGGTGGCTCCTCCTTGAAACGCCGCTTGTACATCTCTCGCACGACACGCAACCGGGCCTCATCATTCAAAGCCAGACTGGCCTGCCATAACAGACGGTCCGCCCGTGCTCCACCAGGCTGACCGGAAGAATATAACCGCACGCCAGCTTCCCCTACCCATGTGATCAACGTGCCTACACGGGCGGCCAGCGACACGGCTGCATGAGAGATACGGGCACCCGGCTCCAGCATGATGCCCGCCAGACCGCCAACGGGAATCTGGGTTCTCGTACCATCAGCATTCACCGCTACGAAGGCACCATCCAGCACATCCAGCTGCGCCCGTTCGACAAAAATCAGGGAAGCCCGATCTTTCAGGGGGATGGGTTTTGGCGGGGCCAGACCGGGTAACCCGCCTTTCCCCGCCCCGCTCATGAAGCCCGCCGGATCAGCATGAGGCCGCAACCAAAGGCCTTGGCCCGGCCAAAGCCCCGGACCAGCTGGGCCAGAAACGCTTCCGGGTCTGTCACCTCCAGCTGGCCTGAGAGGTCCAGAATACCGAAATCAGGCCGATTGCTCCTCTTCCGTTCGTTTCCAAAACGTGGAAGCGTCTCGGTATGATAATCATCGACAGACACATGATGCGGCACAAAACCCGCTTTCTCACCCTGTCGTGTCAGCCAGGCACGACCTGCTTCTTGGGCAAGGTCCATGCGTTTCTCTGCCCGTTCCTCCTTCGGAATAGCGTGAATCGCATCCAGAACGACATCCACACGCTTGCCCGTATCACGCTTCATCCGTGTCGCATTGACCTGAAGCTGAAACTCGAGCCTGTCCCCTGTCTTCAGTTCAGGGGCAAAAAGCTTGCACTGAGGAGGCTCGAACAGCTCGTTATCATCCCGTGGAAGGCGTGGAGAGAGGGTAAGAAAGCTCCCGTCACTTTCTGCACGCCAGAGAAAATCCCGCTTCTGGTTGGGATCAGTCGCAAAGGCAGACCAGAGCATATGATGCTGCGATGACCGCCTCAGCCCTGTATCCGGCTCTCTCAGGGCGGCTTCCAGAACACGGACGGCAGGGCTGCGGGAAAGGCGGATTCTACTTAGATACCAGCTCATTTCATCGTCTTCCCTAGCAGTTCAACATGCCGTATTCCGACATCCCGTGCAGCAAAGTGCCAGCGTTGCCGGTCCAGTGGGACATCATGCACGTAATCCCGCTGGCTGCCCTGCTCGCCGACAACCATGACCTTTTCAGAAAGATCAACATGTCTGGAAAGCCAGAAAGGCACTTTCACCTGCCCCAAGGCCTCCTCGACCGTATCGGCCTGTACGACCTGAGGATTCAGAGGGGATGAAAGCGGGCAGGATTTACGCCCCAGATAGAGCGTAAAATGCGGTTTGCGTAACGCTGCCGCTATCTCCTCCAGCCCTTCACCCTGCACGGCCACGCCATAGAACACGCCCGCCCGATAATCGCGCAGAGTGATGCTGGTTGTCAGCCGTCCTCCCGCTTTCCGAATTGCCTCCGGGCGGGAATTTGGCTTCTTCACCGCCGCCGCAGGGACGGACTGAATGGTATGGAAGTCACGCAGAGCCGTGCCGCTGTCAAACACCGCCACGTCAATCTTCAGACTGTCCAGCCCAGAGAAATCGCCATCACGCCGTATGCCTAACGCAGCTCCCATCAATCCGATCAGTGCGGAATGGCCCGGCCAGAGCAGCGACCCCCGCCGCTCATGCCCGGCCAGCTCGCCCATCGACCCCAGGGAGGCCGAGAGCGAAAACACCAGATAAGGGGAAGCCATCACTCACCCCGCACGGCTTTACCTGCAAAGGCGACCAGTTCATCCAGTGTTCCGGTTTTGCCCACACACAATTTAGCTTCGGCAGCCCAGCACGGCCCGTAGGCATCATCAATGGCCTTCCGGGTCTCTTCCAGCTTTTTAATGGAGCTTTCCAGCAGATTCTCACCTTTTACAGCATGGAAGAACGCACCTGAGAGATCACGGGGTGCCTGCTCACCCTGTTCTGCCAGCATGTAATGTGCCCGTGGCCGATGGGCATAACTGTTCTGCTTGCCACGAGGCGTGGCCTGAGACAGCGCCCGAGCCAATGCTTCCATGGCCTTGGCTGCAAGTTCCCTGTCACCGGCCAGATTCTCAACCAGCAGGTCCAGATTGACGCAGACATACTGGTAGAACACCCCCGTACCGAAGGCACTTTCACCGATATGGCCAGCACCACGCTCATCATCCTTGTTCAGATCATCCACAGCGGAGAACCAGTCTTCCTGCGCTACTGAACGATGGGTCGTGAACGCATGAGCCACCTGCACGGCGGCATCCCGGTTGAAGTCGGCATCGGAGGCCAGCATACGCCCGAACATGGCAATATCCACCGCCCCATCAGCCTGACGCAGGACCTTTTTCTTCAGGTCTTTGTCTTTGGGCAGTTTCTCCCCGGCAGCGACTTTTTCGGCCAGCTCTTTTGCCAGTTTCCATTCATCTGGTGAAATAAAAGCGAGCGTCGTGGCGATCTGTTCGCCCGTTTCCTTGTCAGCCGCTTCCAGTTTGCCGAAAATGCCAGCAACAGTACTTGCACTCTCCTGAGCCTTTTTCTCGGCAACGCCCTTACTCAAAAGATGCTGCACCAGCCCACCATGCAGGCGTTTAGTCCTTGTCCCCATATGGTCTGCAAGGTCGTTGCTGAAGAACGTGCTTTCCCGCAAGGCCCGTTTGACCGACTGTGAGGAATGGCGCATACGCACCTCCCCACCAATCACGGCCTGTTTGGGGCGGCCCATATCGTCACGATTGGGATTGGAGAGACCATAAGTTGTCAGAACATGGAACTGGACAAAATTTGTCATGACACAAAAACCTACTTGATAAATGGATAAAAACGAGACCAGCAACACATGTGCTATTCTGTCTTGTCTCCCGAATTCGCAGCACCAAAATAATCGAGACACCAGCGGGTCTTGGTCCGATCATTCCAGAACATGACATCCCGTGCGAGGGCTGCAACGTTGCAGCGATACTCTGCCATCTGCACAGCACGCCGCAATAACGCAGCCAGCTCTTCATCTTCCGCTGTCATTAACTGCTTGAACCTTAGAGGCGACAATAATGGCTCCTTATCTGCCCCTCTCAACCGCTCTGCCAATGTGCTGTGGCTATTGGTCCGCACACTGCCCAGTATCTCAACCAGCCGACAAAAACGTTTCAGCTCATGCTCCCGCACATTCAGCGTACGCACCAGATGATGCACTTCCGGTTCAAACAGAAGATCAGGGAAACCCCCACGACGCAACTTCGCACTGAGCGTGCGTGCCGCTGTTTGGCCCGGCATCTTTTCCGTTTCGCTCTTCCCGCTTTCTTCTGCACCCCTCGACGCAGACTGCGTGCGTGGAGCAAGATTTTTCTGCCACCACTCAAAGACCTTCACGCCAATGTCTGTTTTTTCACTCATGCGGCCTTCCTCTTCTTCTGCGGGACGGGGAGACCCAATGCTGTAAACAGGGCTGGACCTGCCTTCTTGCCGTATCCCCACAACTCTATGTTCAGAAGCTTCCGGGCTTCGGCAATTTTCTTCATGCTCTGCATGTCACGCTCGGAAAGCCCCGGCAGAGCAACAGCTTCAAACTGACCCAGAGCCTGCTTTCGCAACGCATTCAGCCACTCTTCAGAGGGTCTCTCGCCGACGGCTATCTGATGGAAGCAATGATAAAAAGCGGGTTCAGTTTTCAGGTAAAACTCTTCACGTTGCGCTTCCCGTGCTTCACCAGTATCCAGAACGGATGACAATGCCCAGTTCAACATTGCCGCCACCATCTCGGCAGCTTCAATAAAACCTCGCAAAACCTCTTCAGCATCCTCGGACAGGCGAGAAAGCGGCTGGCGGGAATAGACAAAATCTCTCGGACTCATGTTGTTCATGGCCCAGCCCGCTACAATTACGGACGCCTCATCCCCTCTCTCTCGTCCACACCACTCTCTCACGATCAGTGCCAAACTGGCCAAACGCTCTTCATGCGCTTTCTTGGGCTCACCTTCAGCAATGATACCCAGCCAGTTACGATAGCCAAACCGTCCAGCCCGTGGATGGCGTGGAAGCCAGTCCTCTGTGACCTTGAGCCGGTAATAAGGGCTTAAAGGATGCCGCCACCCGGCATAGTTCGTGCCATAGGGCCTCTGTATGACACCTGTTATACCCTCGTCATCCCCTACAAGGCGCAGACGGCGGGGCATGCCAAAAAACGCTTCCACGTCAAAGTGTCTTTTTTCATCAGACGGATAGACGGATGCCCGCCCAGGCTCCGATGTCCGTGTCGGCCTCATCCACGGCAGGTCTTTCATGTCGGATGGCTGACCGAACGGAACATTGAGCCAGACGAGGTCCCATAATTCTTCGCCGGGATCGAGAAGTGTCATGAGTGGCCCACCACCACGCATGGAGGTGCGGTTTCCAGCCCCACCAGATGGGGCGAAGTCCTGCAATGTGTAAAGCGCCATCGCCGCTTCCGGCAGAGAAAGACATGAATAACGGCTGCGATGTACCATGACGTCAATGTTATTGCGCATGGTCTGCCCACCCGCACTATCGATGAACAGCATGTCAACCGGATTAGGGGAGCCTGAAAGCTTCTCCATGTCCTGAAGAAAGCGGGGACCATCACCCAGAAGATGAAAGGCCGGCTCATAAGCAGCCAATTTCGTTTTCAAACGCTCTGGATCAGCCCGCCTGCGGGCCCGCCAATCCTTCTTGTTCGCTGGTGGATCTGCCAGATAGACAAGCCCAACCAGCAGCTCCAGACAGGCAACATTCAGGTCAGGACGGACCCAGTCCGGGAAGAGCATACCCTCTTCTGCCATCTGCCATGGTGCAATAATCCGCCTGCTACCATCGTCGCATCGTACAGGGATCCACGGGTCTGTTATCAGATTTAGAGACACCAGAAACCTCTAGGTGTTACAAGATCAACCATCTGCTGCGTCTTCATGCACCAGCAGAAAAATACAGCACTCCGACATCACTCTGTGTCATTTCCAGCCCATTAACAAGTCACAAATCAAAACAGATGAGGAATAATGGGCTGGAAAAATCAATGGAATTACCAGATCAGGAAGAATGGTATATAAGAAGTCCTATATCACTCCTATAACAAACACCCTGACAGATAGCTCCATCTATTTCATGAACCGGGCAGATCGTGACGGCTTTCTTCTTCCATTGTGGCCAATATCTTTGAGCTTCCTGAATATCGGCCCTGTCCTGATCTGGAAGGTCCAGCCCCACAAGCCGCTTGCTCCTCACAGAAACTTCCGACAATGCCCATAGAGCTGCCAGCTCACTCCTGCCCAACTCATCCGAAGGAACTCCTTCGGCCTGTGCCCATGGGACAAGGCCATGGTCCGTCTGGCGGGCCAAAGCAAGAATCCGGGTTTCATCCCCAAGCCGGGTAGGATAGGTCGTATCATCCGCACCGCAGCCGCCCTTCCGGTAGCCATCTTCAATAGTGGCAAGATTCTGAAGAGCACGATGCCGCGCAGCCATGGCCTTTCCGCACCCTTCTGCCTCCGCCCCATCCAGTACGGAGGGCAGGTTTTCCACCTCATCGCCATGTACAGCTTCTATCAGGGAGCGCAAACCATCTGGGGTCCTGATCTGGCCAGCCTTGAACAGAACCGAAGCCGTCCGCCACATATCCGGCAATGAGTAAACCCAAGCCCCTCTCTCCAAAACTTTCTGCAACCAGCGGTCATCCTGCACTTCGGCAGGGTCTGGTGACAGGACCTTCAAAACAGGTGCCGGGACGGGACGCTGTGTGGCAGGCCGCACATCCATATGCCGCCATAGACGGCCAACACGCTGTATCAGGGAGCCAATCGGGGCCAGATCGGACACCATGACATCAAAGTCCAAATCCAACGAGGCTTCAACAATTTGTGTCGCAACCAGAACAAATCCCTTACGGCCAGCCCCATTCCGCCCCACACGATCCAGCACTTCCTGTTCCAGCTTTTTGCGATCACACAAGGCAAAACGGGCATGTAGCAGATGGGCCTGCACCCCCTCAGCCCGCAACGCATCAACCGCAGCAATGGCATCATCCACGGCGTTGCGAACCCATACACAGGCAGCTCCACCTGCTGCAGATTGGGCAATATATCGCACCGCCTCATCCATCGTGGAAAGCCGCTCCACCATGACAGGCCCTTTCTGGGGCCGGGCATCATCATCAAACTGTGTTACGGTCTCACCTCCGGCGACAGTTATGGCCGGATAGGCGTGAGATTCAGAAATGCCGCCGTACGTCTCCAGAAGGCGGGCCCGTAATTTGAGTGGCAGAGTCGCTGTCAGCAATATAGCTGAGCCCCCCATGGCCCTGTGCATCTGCAACAGAGCCACCAACTCTTCCGCAATATAGGGCTCACCCATTTCATGAACCTCATCAACCACCAGTATCTTGGAAGCAAGGCCATAATGCCGCAATGTCTGAAACCGTACCGGCAGAACGGACAGCAAAGCCTGATCAATCGTGCCGATCCCAACATCAGCCAACAGGGCCCGTCTATTATCTGAAGCCAGCCACTCAGCACTTGTCACGCCGGACTGATCATCAGATTTACCCGTCCTGCTTCCTTCATTGACAAGGTCACGAAACGGCACGGACAGACCGGCCCGACCGTGAGCGAGGGTCAAGGACGGGTTTGTAAACATCGTCTCCATGACCCGCCTGGCCCGCCCAAACATGGCATCAGCTGTGGCCATAGTAGGCAGAGCAAAAAACAATCCCCGCCCCTTCCCTGCCAGAATCATACGCTGCACCAGAATAAGAGCGGCTTCCGTTTTACCAACCCCGGTTTCGGCTTCCAGCACAACCAGTGCGGGGCCTTCTGGCAAGGCCAGAGAAACGCATGCCTCTTGCAGTGGCCTCAGTGCAAAATCAAACAACTCCCCTTCACGGGCTGTTGTTCCACTCAAGCCAGCTTCTTTCACGGCTTTTTGGGCAATTGCACGTGCCTCTTTCAGGTACGCCTCCGGTTCCAGCTCCAATTCCTTTGGAGAGAACCATGTCGTATTGGACCCTATCCAATCGGCTGCCGTACAGAACCCAGGCAGCCACCAGGAAAAACTTGTCGCCGCTTCTTCATCCAGGGAATCAAGAGAAGCCTCTGGCCAGAGCTGCCTGAAAATCTCCAACAAACGTTGTGCTGCTTCATGGCCATCTCCGACAGCCCGCAGGCACTTCCTCAGCTCCCGTCTCTGCAAGTTTGTCTGAGGAGGGCGGCCATGATGCCCGGCCACAGCCGCATATAAAACTTCCCGAACGTCTTCGGTACCGCCCAGCCACTCCGCCAACCAGTCATCTTCAGTCAGCAGAAGAATTTCAGTCAGTTCCCAGTGCGTGAATGGTTGATATGCCCCCTCACGTAACATTCCTCGAAATGTTTCACTGAATTTTCCTAAATCATGCAGGCCTGCCAGTGCAATAAAAGCCTGTTTCAATGCAGATGGCCAAGGCGATTCCGCAAGCAGCTGCTCAGCGACAGCCGCTACATCGAGCATATGATAAATTGCCGGATGTTCAATAGTTTCAGGAGGATGAGCACTCTTGGCGGGCCAATCAAGCCATTCTTTCATCTGATTTCTCTCCCCTGGACATACAACTATCGACCATGTCGAGCGTAACAGGCGATTGGAGAAGTTCAAATGAACTTTTGGGTCGCCAGACAAACACCAGCATTATTCCGGGCGGTTTTGATCATGTTGGGCTGAAACTGACTGGGAAGACGCATGAATACAAGGCCTTCCGTGACCTTGCTTCCCCCTCTGACATATCCTGCAGCCCCCCTCCTGACAGCTCCAGCTGCCTTGTGATGGGCACAAATGGTAGTTCCATCAGGACATGTCAAAAATGCAGTGCCAGACAGGTACGTCTCTTCCTCTCTAAGGACTTGACAGCTCCAAGAGCATAGAAGGTCTCATAAAGAAAATATAAAATAACTTCACTTTTTTGTAAAAAAACAGAACATGTCAATCTCGTCATGACCACTTTCTCCACAGGGGAAACTCATGCCATCCATTGCAAAGTTAACAACACAACAATATTATGACATGATCTGTCTTGGAAGATTATCAACGTCCCTACACCGAGAAGCCCCTCCATATGCCTTTTTCACGCATTAAAACTACACGAAATGGCCAATTTGAAACCTTGCGGGTGCAAGGCCAGCCCGTCACGGAGCTCTGGGAAGATATCCAGGATGTTCTGCAGGCATATGCTCAACAGTTTCCCAAAGCCCAGCATCTTTCCCTGGCACAACCTTTTGGCAACCCTGCCGATGGCACCATAGATTGGTATGGCCCTGCATGCTCTCCCATCCCCCCGGAAAAACAGAGCCAGATCAACCAGATTTATACACAGACCCGCGACTACATCATCCAATGGGCGAAACAGAATAGTGGCCGCAACATCGACCCGGATATCGTATCCCTACTTCCAACAGCCCTAACAATCCCCAACATCGACAACCTGTATTATAACCCCCATGGGCTCATTCTTACGGCTTGGGGGCATCGTGCAATTTCCGGCATGCTGGCCAAAGGCAACCTGCAGGGTAAAACCCTTCCCGACGTTCCCCCAGCAGCGCCCGACCCCGAGCCCCGCCCTGAACCAGAAGAAAAAACCACTTCCGAAGAGCCGGCATCCCAGCCCTCTTCCCCCCATGCATCAGCATCCAATGACCAGACCACCAGTCAGCAAAGAACCTCCCAGAGGTTCACCAGCAGCCACACTTTTACGCAAGAAAGACTTGTCATCCTTCCATGGTACCGCGTGTGGTACACACGATGGCTGGCCCTCTTTCCGGCCTGGCACTGGTTCCCCGCCCTGACATTCGGTCTTCCCCTTTTTCTCCTCCTCCTCCTTGCCCTGAGCACATCTCTGGGGCCTGCCTTGTGGGGAGTCGGGCTGGGCTGGGCGCTTCTTGCATCACTTCTTATCGGCCTGGGGCTCTGGGTGCGACGTTTCTGGCGGTGGGGGTTCGTTCTGCTGGGCCTCCTCCTGCTCTTATGGCTTCTGGGCACCTTGCTCATGGGGCTCTTTTCTGCACGGCACCTGTCTGCCCCTCCCGGCCTTGGCAGCATTAATGGAGTATCCTCCTCCATCGGAGGTGCTTGCAGTAACGGTCAGCTCCCTGTCCACACTCCTTTGGCACCCCCTGCCGCCCCTGTTCACACAGCAGTGCCCCTTGACGCACCACACAGACAGACTGCCATGAATGACCTTCAGACAGCACGCAGCCGGGGAGGCAACAAGGGAGCTCTGGAAATCTCTCTGGCCTGGAACGACCCCAGCGACCTGGACCTGCATGTCCAACCTCCTGCCGGTCAGGAAATCAGCTTCTCCAAGCGTGCATCACAGGGAGGCGTGCTGGACGTGGACGCCAACGTGGGAACGCCGACCTCTCCCATCGTACAGCATCCCATCGAGCATATCACCTGGCCGGTCCGTCCACAGCCCGGTACGTACAGCATCAGGGTCATCCCTTATCACATGCGCTCCAATGGCGAGCCTGTCCCATACCATGTGACCGTCTATGAAGACGGGCAGCCCGTCCAGGAATACAACGCAGAAGCCCGCACCGATAACGACCGGCAGAGCTTCAATTTCACCCTGCCCGAACCCCCGGCCGGTACGCAGGACCAGGGTGCTGGTCAGGCTCCTTCCCCTGCCCCCGATCAGGCCCCGCAGGCACCAATCGACGGGGATCATGCACCCCACCCAGGAACGCAGTCTTTGCCTGATGGCGGCAGTTCTCCTCCTCCCGCTACCTCGTTGTAAAAGGCACTCCCTTCCAAACCCGTCCATTCCTTATCCGATTTTGGGTTTTTATCATGACAGAACTTCTTCTCGTTCCTGACAGCCTGTTGCAGTTTACTACCCTTCATTTCGACCTGGCTTCATTCCGTGAGCGGGTAGAACAGGACTATATCTTCAGTCTTGTCTCCAACCCTGCCTCAAAAGAGCAGGAAACTCTGGTCATCACTCGCAACTCGGCAGGAAAACGGGTTGAAGGCGAAGAAATTTTCCTGAACCTCGAAGGAACCGTTGCAAAACTCTTTGAGGGACGCTGGATTCCACTGCCCTGGCTGAACACGTTCAGCGATAGTGACTCCCAGAAGAGACCTTCCAGCACAGAAGATCCAACAGACATAGTTGACCTCCAGGGCGGCCCTTCCAACTGGATTCGTGGTCGTCTCAAAAAAGATTCGACAACAAAACAATTCTTCATGGAAATTGTCATCGATACCACGATGGAGCGTACCCCCTCCAAGGACCCAGAAGGCAATCCCATCTACAACGGCCCCAAGCCGGATGACAACGGAGCAGCAACCTACGCACTGCCCCCCCTCACCAGGATCAAAGATTGGCTGAGTGTCAATCACTGGGTCCAGAATATCATCTTTGCCGCCCAGGCTGAGAGCGTGAAAGCGTATCTGCCTTCCTTTGATGATGATACACCGCCGCCTCCACGGCCTGGAGATCTGGATCACCGCCTTACAGCTCTTGCTGCCTATCTGGCCTTGCTGCAGGGGCTTACCGCCGATAAAGACCTGCCTGTCATCAAGTTTGTTGACAATGCAACAAAACCAATCGATGTCGATCTCGTCCTGGACCTGGGGAACTCCAGAAGCAGCGGTATCCTTATCGAGCAGAACGCCGATCAGGCACTCTCCAAAAATGGCCGGTTCGGCAACTGCCGTGTGCTTGGCCTCCGGGATTTGCGTGCTCCACAGACCATCCATTCCGGGCTTTTCTCAAGCCGGATCGAATTCAGCAACATAACATTCGGAGATGTCCGGCTTTCCCGGGAATCTGGGCGCGATGATGCATTCCTCTGGCCCTCTCCTGTCCGGGTAGGCGGAGAGGCCGAAGAAATGATGGCCGCCCGGGAAGGAACCGAAGGCTTTTCCGGCCTCGCTTCCCCCAAACGCTACCTTTGGGATCGCACTCCTACATCTCAGGGATGGTATTTCAATGATGCTCTCACCAGCGCGGAAGCCATTCCCCCCCATCCCGCCCAAAACCCACGGGTATCAGGCTCATTCCGAAGCAAACTTCATGAAATCCTGATGCGGCAGAACGAACGGGGCATCACAACATTCAGCACTGATTTGAAGGAAGAGCTATACGATGGTGCCAATGCGGGACCGGACATAACAGCCGCCAGAAAGGTGAAAGTCTGTCAGCTATCCAAAAGCGAGATTTCCATCCTCATGCTCAATGAGCTCATCCTGCAGGCCATAGCCTTCATGAACTCCCCGCAGGAACGCGAAAGTCGCGAGCAAAGCCGGACACCACGCCGGCTGCGTTCCCTTGTACTGGCTTTCCCGCCCGGCATGCCTCTGGCTGAGCGCCGCATCCTTACCAAACGTGCCCGGACGGCCCTCACCATGGCCTGGGAGAGCACCAGGCAGCAGGAAACATGGAAACAATTTGGGGACGCCTACACACAGCCACCTGAGCTTGAATGCAGCATAGATGAGGCAACAGCCACTCAGCTTGTCTGGTTGGAGAATGAAATAAACAACAAGATGGGCGGCAGTGTTGACGAATTTTTCCATCTCTATGGCCATGCTGCCTCCTCCGATGGCAAAGAACGCCTCCGCATCGCCAGCCTTGATATCGGCGGAGGGACAACAGACCTCATGGTGTGCGATTATCGGCGCAACAAACATGAAGAAATGCTCCACCCGCATCAGCTCTTCCGCGAGAGTCTGCGCATTGCGGGTGATGACCTGCTTGAAGACATAATTTCAGGGCCAATTATCACGGCCTTCATGAATCATTTCAGAACATATCATATTCCTGAGCCACGAGCTTTTTTTAATACCCTGTTCAAACTGGGTGCCGCAGACTCAACCATTCAGGAGGCAACGCAGCGACAGCTTTTCATTTCCACAATTCTTGAACCTGTCGCACTGAGCATCATTAATGCCTACGAAAATGTGGAAACGTTCTTCTCAGGAGAGCTGATAACAGGCCGCTTGCACGAGCTTCACCAGATTTCTCCGAAAGCCGCCGAACGCACACGTGATTATTTCAGGGCAGCCCTCAAAAAACATCTTTCCATTCACGGCACGCCTTCCTCTTCCGCTCTGACCAGATTTCTTGACCAGAACGATGACACGCAAGCTGCCAACGAAGATATTTTCGACCCTCTGGATGCCAGCATACATGTAACAACCGATGACATGGAAGGTATTATTACCAGAAGGCTGGGCCAACCCCTGCAGATACTGTGCAGTATTGTTCAGGCCTATGGCTGCGATGCCCTCCTGCTTTCCGGCAGACCTTCCAAACTGCCACATGTCTGCAGCCTGATCCTGAGCGCTCTGCCCGTGGCTCCGCAGCGTGTCATTCCCATGCATAACTATGTGATTACTGGTGACTATCCTTTCTCTGACAGCAGCAACCGGATTGGAGATCCCAAAAGTACTGTCGTGATGGGCGCCGTCATCTGGAAGAAGGCTTGCCGTGCGGAGATCGGCAATTTCAAATTGGCCTCCAAAACCAGATATGAAAAATCAACGGCGCATTTCATTGGCAACATGAAAATCAACGAAGGAACAATCATCCGTCTCTTCAACCCTCAAGAGGAAAACGGATCCCCTATCGCCTACGACCTCTCGAATGTCACAGCGGAAGACAAGCTGGAAATAAAGATCGATACATTCGAAGGCAGCATGATACTCGGGACAAAACAGCTCCCCAACAAGGACTTTCCCAGCAGTCCATTCTACAATCTTGCCCTGACATCCGCAGGACGGGATTTCCTTCAGCAGCGGCGCATTGACCTTAACAGCCCCCTGTCCCTTACGCTCTCCCGCACCAGAACCCCCTCCACCAGCGAAGCTGAACGGAAAGAGCTCTGTGAAAATCTGGTCATCACGGAAATTGAAGGCCAACCCACCACTCATGATGGCCCTCCCATAAAAGTGCCAGCCAGAGACTTCATCAGCGCAACACTACAGACAACCCTCACCCCCCAGGGACACTGGCGTGACACCGGCGCCATACACCTGACAACCATCCAAGACCAATCAACAGTCTGATCCGCCCTATCTCCCAGCCTCCTTCACCGCCCCAAGAAAGTCTACGCCATGGATGCCATATCTCCCGACGCCCTGAAGCGCGTATCTTCAGCACTTGCCACCACTGCAGAAACCCTTTCTGCCTGGATGGAGCACAACAAGCCTCATGCAAGGGAAGGGAGAGAGGTGCGTGCTTGCCTGCGTGCTGCGCAGGCAATCGATCACACCGCTGATGCACCCCAGACAATTGCCGTTTATGGAGCCTCCCAGGCGGGAAAATCCTTCCTGACCGGCGCCCTGACCTCTCCCGAGACCGGCCCCCTCATCATCGACTTTTCAACTGACCACCAGCTGGACTTTCTGAGGGAAATCAACCCGCCAGGCGGTAAGGAATCCTCCGGTCTTGTCTCCCGCTTTACCGTAACCCCTCCCTCCCTCCCCACAAACGTGGGTGCGGACACACCGATTTGCGTCAAACTGCTCTCGGCAAGAGATGTGGTCTGTATTTTAGGGAATACCTATTTCAGGGACTTCAAGCTTACCGAAGATGCTGTTAAAACCACTGACATACTTGAAACCATAAAAAACATCATCCCACGCGAAAAAAACGATCCGCAGCAGGACCCATTTTTTACGAAAAATGATGTTGAAGCATTGCAGGATTATTTTAACAGCTCGTTCCTCTCTGAAAAAAGCTATACGCCATTTTCATCAGACGGGACTGATAATGAATATTGGGCTTTTCTCGCAGAGAACATATCTTCATTTGATCTCGATACAGCCATAAAAGCTCTTTCTCCATTATGGGGTGGTCCGAGCTCGCCTTTCACCGATTATGCGCACAAACTGCTCAAAGCCCGCTTCAGTCTCGACAGGGATGAACTGGCTTTTTGTAATCCCGATGCCCTGAACGCCCCCAATAATGGCAGCATACTGAATGTTGAAACCCTGTGGGGTCCGGGAGCCAGCATGAATACCGCCCTGAAATCCCCCAGTGGAAAACTGGTTGGAATGGGGCGTGACGTTGCAGCGGCCCTCATCTCAGAGCTTATTCTCCCCTTGAAGGCAGCACGGTGGGAGTTCCAGAAAAAGCGGATCGATTTACTTGACTTCCCCGGAGCGCGATCCCGTGGGGAATATCCATCACTCAGCAAGGCCACGAACATCCCCGAGCTTTTTCTCCGCGGGAAGGTCGACTATCTGTTCCACCTCTATAAGAGCAACAATGACCTGACATCTGTCCTGTTATGTATTGGCGACAGTAACCAGGAGGTCGTTAGCCTACCGGCGATGATTGATGGTTGGGTCAACACGACCATTGGCGCTACGCCAGAAGAGCGCAGCACCCAGGATAACTCCTTATTTATCATCCTGACCAAATTCGACACGGCATTAGCCTCCACGCCAGGACGGCCAGATGATGGAGTTGAACGCTGGGACACGCGGCTCGACGCTTCTATCATCAATTATTTCAAAAACTCTCCCTGGCTTAATGCGTGGGAACCCGCCCAGCCAATATTCAATAACATCCAATGGCTGCGCTCCCCCACCTATGGGGATACGATCTACGATCGCGATGCCCAGAAAAATGAAACTACCATGCTCCCTGGCTTCAAGAGCCGACTGCCAAGCCTCAAAACAGGGTACGACAGTTCAGCAAAAGTCAGAACCTACATCAGGAACCATGACAAAGCCTTCGATGCCGTACTCAAGCCCAATGATGGCGGTGTCAGCTATCTTGCCGAGCGTCTCCTTCCTCTCGCAGAAAAAGATATCAAGACCAGCAAGCTGTATCTGAAGCTGCGCAGAATACTCCAGAACCTGCAGGAGACAGGGAAGAAATTCTACTTTGACAATTCGCAGGAAGCCGTTCACGCCGAAGCAGAGCGCTCCGTGGATAATTTCATCAGGGCAACCTGCCTCCCTCTCGCCCAGAAAGGACGGTTTGGCGTACTGCTCCAGCAACTCTCCCTCAGTGCAGAGCTTGTTACTCGGGAATGGATTGCCTTCAACAAAACCAAACCGCAGACCACTCACCAGGAAATTCAGTTACTTGAAAGTCTCCTCTCCCCCTCTCCAGCCGAGAAAAACGTGTCCGCTGACGCTGCACCAGAGGAAGATGATTTTGACCGTTTCGCCGCACATATCCTAAAATATTGGGAAGACCATTGCCGGGAAAAATTCTCTTCTGACAACATGAGTACCGAAAGGGAACGAAACTGGCTTCATGTCAACAACGATGCCTTCTCGCCTTTCCTGGCACAACTTTTCAAGTTGGCTGAAACGAACAATCTGGCTGGAGACATTGCCAACATTTTGCGCAACACATGTAAAAATGTCAGCAAGCTTGTCCAGAATGGCGAAAAACCTGGAATCCTTACGGCCGAGACCATCAGCAATTTTGTGACATGGCTCGGATATCCCCCCGTTGACAGAAAGGACGCCCCAGCAAACCGGCCGGTTTGTGAAAAAACGGGTATGCCAATCTTCCTTCTTCCCGCAGATCCAGCCGGGAAGCTCTATCCAGATCTTCCGAACATAGGCAATAGCGGCGTACTTTTCCTCCTGGACTGGGTCACCGCATTGAAGGCCCGTTTCCGGGAAGCCGGTCCGCAGTATGACGTGGAGGAGAATGCCAAGCTGGGCCAGTACCTGGAGACACTGAGCAGGCTCGACAATGCACATGATAACGGGAAAGACATAAACAGATGAATCAGATTACCCTTGCCGACAAAGCCATTCCATTACAAGAAGAAATGACTCTTGGCCTGGTCATTGCATCGGGTGACGTCTCGACGCAACAGAACGTCACTGTGCAGGTTGACGACACATTCCTGCCGGATTGCCCAATAATCTCGCACGACGGGCATATGGTCATTGCCCTTCTTCCGCGCAAGCAGGCCGAAGCCTGCATTGACCCGCTGGCCGCTTCCGCTGTCAGTATTCCGGCACTCGGCATAACAGAAGCAGAAATCGACTGGGTTGGCTTCCCTGCGAACAGACAGCCCCAGACGGCTTCACAAATCCTGCAAATGGCATCGGAGACAGAAGAAGAGCAATCCCAACAACAGGCAGCCTTCTCTCCGCCTCCTGCCGCCCCCCCCGAAGCCGTGCCTTTTCCACCACCTGATGCAACGGCCACCCAGCATCCTGCCGACGGGACGCCTGAAGACAAAAAGCCGGAGGATGCACCCGAGACAACGCAAGCGATGGATAAAACGCCTTCCTCCTCCAGGAAGAAGGGACTGCTCATCCCGGCAGGGGGGGCAGTGATCGCACTCTGTCTTGCCACGACAGGAGGATGGTTCTGGTTTCACAAACCATCTTTTCTCGCAACGCCTGCTTACCAAAACATGAGTCCGGCAGATGCCGTCAAGCAGCTGGTCACCCCGGCTGCCATTGGTCAGGAGGGGTGGCGACGTATCCGTGCAGGCCAGGGTGACGCAGGACTGCGGCTGCTTGGGTATGCAGCAACCAAACATGACCCGGTCTCCCTCCAGAGAATGGGAGAGCTGTATGATCCTGCCAGGTTCCGTACCGACGGCCCCATTCCTCAGCCCAATCCCCGGGAGGCAGCACGCTACTACCGCGAGGCCCTTCTCGCAGGAAATCAGGACGTTCGCAGTGAACGGGACAGCCTGCTCGCAGCCCTTCGCAAGAAAGCCGAAAATGGCGACCAGGAGGCCGCTTTCACCCTTCAGGAATACGCACGATGACCCCAACATTTCTTTCTGCCAGCACGCTGTTCTCCTTTTCTTCCAAAAAAGCCAGGATCATCACAAGACTGATGGGGTCCACCCTGTGCGGAATAATCGCCCTCACCGGGCAGCACGGCTTTGCCGCTCCTTTGCTGCAAAGGGCAGGGGGCACTCTTTATCAGCAAATACTTACACAGCCTGGGGCCATCATCACGCCAGATGAACACACCGAACAGGGCACCCCTTCTCCAGGATTTCTGGCCTATTACGTCTTTGCCAGGGCGAATGACAAACTTCAGATTGGCAGTACGAAAGATCATCCCAATGGCTGGATCAAGGCATCCCAGACACTCAGCTGGAATCATCGCCTGAATGCCCAGTTTGCTCCGCTGGCAGGTCGATCGCGCGCCATCTTCATGAGCACCCGGCAGGCCGAAGAGAATCTGCTGAATGGGAATGACCCTGCCGCCGATGCCCGGGCCATCCTCAGCGCCGGAGATCACCAGCCTCCCAACAGCCAGGCTGCCGCACTGGAACCTGATGCCTGGATTGATCAGAAAAAACATTTTTATCTGCTGCCCATCCTGGACGCACATAATAGCGAGCCCGATTATACCGGTGCCATGCTGATGCACGTCGCCGGGGCCACCTTGCCTCCCCCCCACGAACAGAAAAGCGACGCAGCACCCCCATTCCGCGCAGGTCTGGTCTTTGTCATTGATACGACACAGAGCATGCAGCCTTACATCGAGCAAACTCGCAATGCCATCAATGACATTGTCTCACAGATCAACAACGCTCCCCTGGGACACAATTTCCGTTTCGGGCTTGTAGGCTTCAGGGATCAGTCCAGAAAGGATGATCCCAGACTTGAATATGCCTCAAAAATTTTTGCAACTCCCGATTTCACCCAATCGAGCGATGCCATCACCAGTCAGATCGCTTCCGTCAACGAAGCACATGTCTCCTCCTTCGGCTTCGACGAAGACCCCATCGCTGGCCTGAAAACTGCCATAACGGATATTGACTGGTCCTCCATGCAAGGCCGCTATATCATTCTGGTAACCGATGCCGGTGCCCGCGATGAACACAACCCTCTAAGTTCAACCCACCTTGGCATCACCGACCTCAACCGTTTGGCCGAAAAACACGATATTGCCCTCTTCGTGATCCATCTTCACACACCCGCCGGGAAAAAGTTCAACGATACTGACCGGGCAGAAGCGCAATACCGAACTCTCTCGGCATTCCCGAATACGTCCAGTCTCTATTATCCCGTCGGTAATGGTACATCCGATAATCTGACGAATGATTTCAACCTCGTTGTCCGACAACTGACACAGGCGATTCTGACTCAGGCAAGTCACATTTCCGGTCAACATGGCAGCCAAACGACACCTGAGGGCCCCTCCAATGACCGCATGGCCATTGTAGAGCAGGCCATGCGTCTGCGCTACATAGGCCAACGTGACAATGCCAGCCTTCCGCCCATGATCGAAGGCTATGTTGCAAGCACCGATCCTGTCAGCAATAAAACTGCCTTGCGCGTCAATTTGTTGATGAAGCGAAATGAAATGAGCAATCTCGCCTCTTCGCTTGAAACCATTCTGGACCAGGGTGAACAAAGCCAGCTGGCTCCCGAGCAATTTTTCCAGCGGCTGCAATTTGCCTTCGCAGCCTCGGCCCGTAATCCGGATGCCCTCTCACATGATGGCGATGCCGCCCATGGAACACTGGGCAGCCTGCTGCCGGAATATCTGAATGGCCTTCCCTATCGGTCTCGGATTGCCCAACTCACCCAGGAGCGCTGGAATAGCCTGAGCGCCGGGGAACAGGACGCCATACTCAGCGACCTGCGTGCGCTTATTGAACGCTACAAGCTTTATGAAAGTGATACGGACGGCTGGCATTCCATCAACGGGGGCAATGATGAGGATGAAAAAGTTTATTCCGTAGGGTTGGATGACTTGCCTTGAACACAGCCCCAACCATGGTTCAGAGTGAAAGCTGTCCTGCCGATCCCCCCCTTCTCCACGCCGAAGCCTTGACCTGGCAGGCACCGGGGGGGGATTTTACGCTCGAGATCCCCTCATTGACACTGCACAAGAGAACATGCCTCGGGGTTATCGGACCATCAGGATGCGGGAAAAGTACACTGCTTGGTCTACTTTCGCTCGCCCTTCTTCCAACAAAAGTTCGCTGCCTCTCTTTGCTCGAGAGGCAGCTCGCCCCTTATCTTTCACCCGGGTCACACACCACAAACCGCAAGCGTGAACGGCTATTCACTACATTACGGGCCGAGCATGTCGGTTTCATTCCGCAAACCGGCGGCCTTCTGCCGTTCCTGACAGCGCGCGAAAATATTGCCCTCGCTTTGAATGTGCTGGAAACTCCCCCCTCCGGGCAGAGTGCTGAGCACATCGACATGCTTGCCGAGCGGCTCGGGATCATATCCTGCCTTGAAAAACTGCCCTCTCAATTATCTGTCGGTCAAAGGCAGCGTGTTGCCATCGCACGTGCCTTAATTCACACACCCCCTATCCTTCTGGCTGATGAACCAACAGCTCCCCTTCACCCTTCCCAGGCTGCGATCGTCCTAGATCTGCTACGCAATTATGCAGAAACACAAAACGCCGGCGTCATTGTAGTAAGTCATGACATAGACGCCCTACAGAAGGCCGAATTTTCACTGGTTCAGGCTCAGATGAAAGGGAATAAAACTATCATCCACAATTAACAATTTTCATATATAACTTTCTCTAAAGGAAACGCTCATGCCGTCCCGGGGTCACACGCACTTTCGTCACCTTCTTCTTGCCTGTCATCTAGCCTGGCGGGACCTTTTTTCCAATAAAATACTTGCCCTGTGTATTGTAAGTGGTCTTGCCAGTACTCTGCTGCCCATGTTGCTCCTTGCAGGATTGAAGGCAGGTCTCGTTGATCATATGCAACAGACTCTGCTGCACGACCCCTCGGCATTGGAAATTTCAAGCGCCCGAAATTATCCTTACTCCGAACAACAACTGGAGGCCTTGAGAACCGACAAGAGAGTGACCTTTCTCCTTCCCAAAACACGCACACTCGCCGCAAGCGTACGGTTACAGGCAACCAACACAACGTCAGTATTCGAGGGAACAGACGCCGAACTTCTTCCATCCTCTCCCGGAGATCCTCTTCTGGGAAAGAGAATTGAAATGCGCCTGGCAAAATTACATGCGCAGATTTCATCTCCAGATATCCCGGTTGTCATGTCCGCCCATCTGGCAGAACACATGCACCTTCAACCCGGGGACACCTTCGTCATGCTCATTGACCGACATGCCGCAGGCGCTGCAAAAATGGCTCGCATACAATTAAACGTTGCTGCTATCGCAGACGAGACCGTTACATCCCGCTTCCAGCTATTCGTGTCACTTCCTGTAGCGCAAGCCGCCGAAGAATGGCGCGAGAACACCAACCTCTCCTCCTGGCAGGAAGCTCTGACCCTGGGCGAACAAAAAGCAGCTGATTTCCTGAAAGCACGTACACCAAAGGCAACATGGCCCGGCTTCAGACTTTATGCGCGTTCACTATCTGACGTCATCACATTGGACAGAGATCTGACACATCAGGGGTTAAGCATAACCAGCGAGCTTCCCCGTGTTAAAACCATTCTTAATATCAATCAGCAAACAACACATCTTTTTCATCTCATGGCTTATATCGGGGCCATAGGCTTTGCCGTTACTTTGGGTACGGCCATTGCAGCGGAAACTGAACGAAAGAAATTCCATCTCGCAAGCCTGACATTTCTTGGACTGAATAACGCTCGTATCATCCCTGTCGTGCAGACCATTCTCCTGGCCACTGGAGGAACCTGCCTCGCCTTTTGCATAGCCTGGGGATTAAGCTGGCCCATGAATCGCATACTTCACAACACGTTTCTACAAGACGAAACGTCAGCATCCTCCATAAATATTACAATCGCCTTTGCCTTGCAGCTAGTTGCTTATATCATCCCAGGATCGACCATCATGGCCTGGGCAACAACACGCTCCCTGCACCGGGTTTCACCATGGCAAGGCATATGCAACTCCTGACAGCCTGTCATCATGATTGACATGCCTTTATAAGCAAAGGACCACCAATGTCTTATTTACATTTCACTACAGCAACAGAATTTTTAGCATTCCGAAAACCATCCCTGCGCATCATGGCCCAACTTCGCCCATCAGCGCCCGTCTTTGTCTTGTCAGCCCTGCTCTGTACAGGTCTCTCCAGCCACACAGCACGGGCACAGTGCACAACCTCCACTCCAGCACAGATCAGCTGGAACAAAGCCATCTATGACCCCAAGCCTTCACCAGATTCCGATGCCGAGGAACTGGTTCTTCCCATGCCCTGCGGAGGGGCCATGGTTTTTCGCCGTGTTGAAGTACAACCTACATCAGCCAGCACAGGAGATGCCGCTTTCATGGCAAACCGGCGGATCACAATTGGCCAGGCCATGGATTTGAAAAGTACTCAGGCCTCCCATAGCAATGGCTATAACCTTTTCATACATGAAGCCAATCTTGCCGCTCCCTTTACTGATAAAAATCAGCATCCTGTCTACTATATCGGAAAATATGAGGTAACCGCGGCGCAATATAAACTTGTCATGGAAGGTCAGGGGGCTCCTCCCCCTCAGCGCAGGAATTTTCCTGCCAGCAATATCTCCTTCCTGGAAGCACAGCAGTTTGCAGAGAAATGGACGAGCTGGCTCATGAAGAATGCTCCTGACCGTCTACCGAAGCGAGGAGACAAGCCCGGCTTTATTCGCCTGCCAACTGATGCTGAATGGGTTTTTGCCGCTAGTGGAGGGATCAAGAACAGTTCCCTGAACACACAACCTGCCCCTTGGCCACAACCGGGCAGCGATTGCCAGAATCAGATTGATGATTGCATTGTTGGCAGCAGTCAGGGGATTTCTACCGATCATGGCGTCATCCCCAAACCGATTGGATCACTCAATATAGCCAATCCCCTCTCCCTGTACGATATAGTCGGCAATGTCAGTGAGATGGTTCTTACACCCTACCAGATGAGGGCTTACCTGCATTACTGGAACCAGGGACTTACAGGCGGGACGCAAGTTTTCGGAGGCAGTGTCCTGAATTCCGCCAGAGACATTTCCAGCGCTTATCGTGCGGAATTTGCCCCTTATGACGACAATGGAGACGCAAAGCGTGCTCCTGAGGTCGGGTTCCGTGTTGTCATCGGTGCCATGACAATGAATAGCCTACAGGAAGCTTTGAAAGCACAAAAAGGGTTCGCTGCGCTGGTCAATGATGCTGCCAACGCTGATACCAGCAAAGTCAAAGAAGAGCATGCCAACGAAAATGATGCTCTCAAAAACCTTCAGTCTGCCCTGAGCCAAAGTGACCAGAACAAAGCTGAGCTACAAGCCCGTCTTACCCAATTGAACCAGGCTATGGAGGCTGCACGGGAGGCACAAAATCAGGCCAATGCAGAACGTAACCAAGCTGACCTGGATAGCGCTGTCGCCAACCTGACTACTCTGTTGACACTCAGCAAGCAGATCGCCTCGAACAGGATTGACATTGTCAATTATACGGCTTTCGTCAATGATCCTGACAATGCCCGTAACCCCAATCTGAGCATCTATAAAACCTCCATCTCGACAGAACAGGTTTCGCTTGATGATACAGTGAACGCTTACCTCGGCCTGTTAAAAACAGTATCCCGTAATAGCCAAAGGGATACCCGTCTGGAGGATGCCAAGACCATCATAGTAAACAATCTCAAAAATAATTATAAAGACCTTCCCCTTTCCAGGCGCCTCGACTGGCTAGACATAGCCATACAAAATACAAAAGACATATCCTCCGGTAAATCCCTCGATGCTGAGCGGGATATTATTGCAAAAATAGAACAGGCGGCTCATATGCATTATTATAACAGATAAGGAAAAAGCACAGGGATACTTCATATCCCTGTGCTTCCATAAAACTAGCAAAAACAATTTAAAATATTTTAAAGTGAATGAGTTTCAGCAGATTTCTTGTTGAGTTCGTCAACTTTAGAAGCATATGCTGCATTATCTATTTTAATGCTATAATCGAAATGACTCTTTATCTGAGACACATTCCTGATTTTTTCAATCAACTCTTTCATTTTATCGGAATCGCCATCAGCTTTTGCCTGATCATACTGCTGCTGCAGGGAAGCTTCCTGTCTAAGAAGATCATCACGCTGCGCTTTTTCCTTAGCAATCTTCTGTTGTAGCTGCGCCATTTCCTGACGTAGTACGGCAATCTGCTGATTGATGGACATTAGATGAGCATCTTGTATCTGAACAGCCTGTTCCTGCACGCTACGCTCATTTGTCAAAGCCTTTGTTCTTTTCTGGTAGCCTCCCCCAAACGAACAAGCCATCTGGGTAAACATTTCATCCTGTTTATTCGGGTCACAATCTGCTGCTGAGCAACCAGCCAAAAACAGCATAAGAGATGCTGTTGAGAGAGACACATACAATGAGCGTCTCTTTGAGACCTTAACAATCATAACATACCCCCTTTCATACAGAAAAACGCCTAGTAAAAATAATATACTAGGCGTTCTATCAAGAAAGGGAGCATATAAATATATGCTCCCTTCAAGATATATAATTTCAAATATTAATCGCCATTATTCTGAGCATTAGACTTTGCAAGCGCATCGCTCTTGGTCTGCTGCAGTTTGTTAGCCATTGCCTTATATTCCGCTACACGCTGCTTCTCATTTTCCAAAACAGCATTTTTACGAGCAATAACCTGATCCTGGGCTTTCGCAGCATCGCCTTCAAGACCATTTTTCTTGGCGACTGCTTCATCATAAGCCTTCTGGGCTTTCTGCACATTCGCCTGAGCGATACGCAGCTTTTTCTTGGTCGTGGCAATTTCAGCGTTCAAACCATTTTCCACAGCCTTCTGCTGCTCATTATTTCCCTTGGCTTGAGCATGCAACGTCTGAAAGGCCAGGCCAGCACCGGCACCAATCAAGGCACCTTTCTTTCCCCCGGCAACTCCTCCAATGGCGGCACCGTTGGATGCAGTCCCTGCATTTTCGATATCACTCAAGAATCCTGCATAACTACTCTGTGTCGAAAACGCAAAAACGGCACATGCTGTTATCGCAAAAATAGAACGACGCATACTCTGAAATCCTTCTTTAATGTTCCTGAAATATCAGGCACAGCCTCATGCTATCATTGTTTTATGTTAACACAAAATTTTATATTTTGACTTAAAAAGAAGGTTGAATACAGAATCAGACACTTGAGAGAAATTCTCTGGACAAGTCTGAAAGAATGAAGAACAGTGACAACCCACTACGGCGAGGGCATCCTTGCGACGGAAGCCGGTGCCCCCCTTTCATACCGTTCCTCCATATTCAGAAAGAACACGGAGAGAGTATCTCCCTAGGCAACTCTGATTTGGGCAACCAAGCAGCCCACTGGCCGAAAGTTACGAAAGCCTGGACATGAAAAAGACACAGTTTTTCGGCTACACAGCCATGACATTGGCTGGCACCGAAGCGCAATCTATGGCGATATCCCTGTTTTCAACGGAGCCTTCAAGGCAAAAGAAGAATACGCCTTAGAGTTCCAATCCGATCCCTGACAGGAAAAGCATTTTCCAGAAATGATGGTGAAAAGAATAACCGAACAGCATCTTCCCTAAGGGAAGATTTCATACACGACACGGTTCAATCTAGTTAGAACGGCTGACACTGTTCATGGTTTTCCAAAAGGAGATAGGCCATGGATCACAAGAAAAACCCACTGTTTCGGTCTGCGGCCTAATCCTGAAATCCCATTTCATTCAGTTCCTTGATGACAGGAACAAGCTGCCAAGCGTTAACTATTTTAGTTCCAGACCTACGCAGATCGATGCACAGTATCTTAAGCTTGAATGAGGCTGGCACTATCTCTCCGTCTCTGGCCCCATCATGGCAAAAAGGACCGCTAGTCAGCAAAGCTCACCATATTGACGTCCACCTATTTGAAGAACATGGCAAAACTGCTGCAATTCGTTCTTGATAAAAGGACAGTGTCCCAGCGCTCTGTTCAGCTCCTCCCGAGAAGCTTTATACGCCCGACCATTTCAAAACCATTATTCTTGATGATAATCTTATCCGACAGCCTACCTCAGAAAAGCTTACACTTCTCTCAAATGGCGTTGAATGGCCCTTATATGCGCATAATGACAAGCGCCACTGCTGCCAATAGGGTAACCCAGAACCCAAATCCAAACGTAATCTGGGATATCACCTTCCTGGCCAACACTCCCGGGTCAGGCATTGAGAGCGCTTGCTGGGCAGAAAATTGCCCGAACAATCCACCCAAACCATTCATGAGCCCATTTGTAGAGCTCTGCAGGCACGCTTCCCCACAACATAGCTCTACTGTTAACAAGCAATATGCCGATGGTTCCGTATCAACTTGTTTGGGAGTATTCGTGGGTATGGATGCGGGGGTAGGATTTGAACCTACGACCTTCAGGTTATGAGCCTGACGAGCTACCGGGCTGCTCCACCCCGCGTTGGTGGGTGGTTTTTATGGGGGTGGGTGAGCGAGGGGACCTG
>NZ_QORR01000002.1:0-284116 GCF_023337695.1 Parasaccharibacter sp. TMW 2.1884 | reverse complement strand
CTTAAAGTCAGATACATCAGCTTCCGTCTTCCATCAGCCTTCGCCAACGAAAACGCCGCCAACATATCCCTTCCAGTCTCTACTTTATAACCCATATTCTCTTGTCAATGACCACCCCAGCCGCCCCAGAACTCCCGCCCCAGCGCCGCCGGTGAATGGGCTTATACGCACCCACCCCCACACGGTCAACACGATTCCCGAAACTTTCTCAAAGTTTCTTCACATAAACCCCAAAAACCCCAGAAAACCGCCACCTAACCCAAAAAACACAACCCCCGGCGAATCACCCCACCAAAAAGAATCGACAACAGAAAAAAGACCGCCCCCTGCGGGGCGGCCTTCCATCACGCCATTCAGCTCTGGGCTGCCGAATGTCCATTTATGAGCAGTCCCTGATCATTGGCCGAGATGGTCACCTCATCTCCGTCATGGATGGTCCCTTCCAGCAGGAGACCGGCCAGAGGGTTCTGCAACTCACGCTGGATCACCCTCTTCAGCGGACGGGCACCATAGACCGGATCATACCCAGCCTCGGCCATCCACTCCCGTGCCTTCTCATCCAGAGACAGGGTGATCTTGCGATCAGCCAGAAGATGCCGCAGGCGGCCCAGCTGAATCTCCACGATCTGGCCCATGTCCGCCCGCTGGAGACGGGAGAAGAGAATGATCTCGTCCAGACGGTTCAGGAATTCCGGCCGGAAATGCGCCCGGACAACCTCCATCACCTCATTCCGCACGGATTCGGTTGATTCACCATCCTTCTGATGCGCCAGAACCTCGGAACCAAGATTGCTGGTCAGCACGATGATCGTATTGCGGAAATCCACCACACGACCCTGCCCGTCCGTCAGGCGGCCATCATCCAGCACCTGAAGCAGGATGTTGAAGACATCCTCATGCGCCTTCTCCACCTCATCAAAGAGGATGACCTGATAGGGACGCCGCCGCACGGCCTCGGTCAGCACGCCACCCTCATCGTAACCGACATACCCCGGAGGGGCACCGATCAGACGGGAGACGGAGTGCTTCTCCATGAACTCGCTCATGTCGATCCGCAGCAAAGCGCGTTCATCATCAAAGAGGAACTGCGCCAGCGTCTTGGCAAGCTCGGTCTTGCCCACACCGGTCGGACCAAGGAACAGGAAGGAACCGATCGGGCGATTGGGGTCCTGCAACCCGGCACGGGCACGGCGCACAGCATTGGACACGGCCACCAGAGCCGATTCCTGCCCCACGACACGCTCACGCAGCACGGACTCCATCCGCATGAGCTTGGAACGCTCACCTTCCAGCATCCGGTCCACCGGCACGCCGGTCCAGCGGGACACGACAGCGGCGATTCCCTGATCCGTCACGGTATCAGCGAACAGCGTATTGCCATCAGACTGGGCTTCTGCCTGCTGGGCCTGTTCGATCTGACGTTCCAGCTCCGGAATACGGCTGTACATCAGCTCGGATGCCCGCTGGAGATTTCCCTGGCGCTGCGCCACCTCAACCTCGGACCGGGCGTGGTCAAGCTCTTCCTTGTATTTCTGCACGGCATTCATGCGGTCTTTCTCCGCATGCCAGGCCGCACTCATCGCATCAGACTTCTCCTGAAGGTCAGCCAGTTCAGCTTCCAGAGCTTCCAGACGCTCACGGGAGGCCGTGTCATCCTCCTTGCGGATGGCCTCACGCTCGATCTTCAGCTGGATGATGCGGCGGTCCAGCTCATCCAGAGCCTCAGGCTTGCTGTCGATCTGCATCCGCAGGCGGCTGGCGGCTTCGTCAATCAGATCGATGGCCTTGTCCGGCAGGAAGCGGTCCGTGATATACCGGTTGGACAGGGTCGCTGCGGAAACCAGTGCATTGTCGGTGATCCGCACCCCATGATGCAGCTCGTACTTCTCCTTGATCCCACGCAGGATGGAGATCGTGTCCGCAACGGACGGCTCACCCACAAAGACCGGCTGGAAGCGGCGGGCCAGCGCAGCGTCCTTCTCGATATATTTGCGGTACTCATCCAGAGTCGTGGCGCCAAGGCAGTGCAGCACACCCCGGGCCAGTTCCGGCTTGATGAGATTGGACGCATCCATCGCCCCGCTGGAACGCCCTGCGCCAACGAGCGTATGCATCTCATCGATGAAGAGGATGATCTGCCCCTCGGCACTCTCAATCTCCTTGAGGACAGCCTTCAGGCGTTCCTCAAACTCACCCTGATATTTCGCACCGGCAATCAGTGCCCCCATGTCGAGAGAAAGCAGCTTCTTGTTGCGCAGAGCCTCCGGCACATCGCCATTGACGATACGCAGGGCCAGCCCCTCCACGATGGCGGTCTTGCCAACACCGGGTTCACCAATCAGCACGGGATTGTTCTTGCTGCGGCGTGCCAGAACCTGAATGGCCCGGCGGATTTCCTCGTCACGCCCGATGACCGGGTCCAGCTTGCCTTCCTGCGCCTGAGCCGTCACGTCACGGGCATATTTCTTCAGCGCATCAAAATTGTTTTCTGCCGAGGCCGAATCCACGGTCCGCCCTTTGCGGACGGTCGCAATCGCCTTTTCCAGAGCCTGAGCAGACGCCCCGCCCTGCCGCAGGGCCTCACCGGCCGGTGTCCTGCTGGCCGCAATGCCTGCCAGCAGACGGTCCTGCGCCACGAAACTGTCACCAGCCGCCTTGGCAGCCGCCTCCGCACCATCCAGCACCCGCACGAAATCAGGCGTCGGCTGGGGCTGGGATGCTCCGCTGCCCTGCACAGCCGGCAGTTTGGCCAGGGCCGCATCATTGGCCTGCCGGACGACCTTCGGGTCCCCGCCTGCGGCACGGATCAGCCCTGTCGCCGCTCCCTGCTCGTCATCCAGCAGGGCCTTGAGCAGATGCTCCGGCGTCAGCTGCTGGTGATAGTCTCGCAGGGCAATGGTCTGGGCAGCCTGAATGAACCCCTGGCTCCGCTCCGTAAATTTCTGAATATCCATGATATTTGCCTCTCCTTCTCGCCCCATCCTTGGCAGCGATGACTGTTCAGCCTGCCCCGATATGGCGACAGACCGTGCCTAAAATTTAGGCACGATCACATCGGTTTCAAGAGGGCGTTTCTGGATTCACCCACAAAAACGCCTGTCTGCAAGGAGATTCCGGGACCTTTCAGACTGGTAAAGTCTGAGACCAAAACAGAAGGCAAGCAATAGAAAGGCAGCCCCGCAGAAACCTTATGCCTCCCCCACTGAAGCCGTAAGTGAGGACGGTTCCAGCCCTACACTCTCCAGCGCACGCTGCCATTTTGTGGAGGGATCCGCTCCAAAGACAATATCTTCATCAGCCGGAACAACATACCAGGCATTGCCATGGAGAATCTCTTCTTCAAGCTGCCCGGCGGCCCATGCGGCATGGCCAAGCAGCAGCATGGCCTGCCGTGGCCCCCGGCCTGCCGCCAGCTCCCGGATCATCTCGATGCTGGCACTGACTTCTGCCACGGGCGGCTCATCCGGCAGGACGGTCATGCGGCTGCCTGTCCTGCCACGCCCAAGGCCTCCACCTTCCGGCGAATGGAGAACAAAACCCCGCCCCGGCTCCACCGGCCCGCCAACACCCACACCAAAAAGACGCTGCGGCGGGTTGGGCGATACATCCAGATGGCGCAGCAACGCACTGATGTCCGGGTGGGTCAGCCGACGATTGACAATCATCCCCATGGCTCCATCCTCGGCGGAATGGGCGCAGAGATAGATGACCGTCTGGGCAAATTCGGTCCCTGCCAGAACAGGGGTGGCAACCAGCAAACGGCCCGTCAATGTCTCGATCGGCTCAAGAATCGGCATGAACACCTCTTACAAACAGGGGATGCGTCCAGCATAACAGAAGACAGTTCTGTTTTTCATTCTTCATACACGGAGTTCCCACAATGACCCAGCCACAGACCATCCTCGTGACGGGCGCCACATCCGGGTTCGGCAGAAGCATCGCCACACGGCTGGTCCGGGAGGGGCACCGTGTCATCGCCACGGGGCGCCGGAGTGAACGGCTGAGCAACCTGCATGAGACACTCGGCACCAGCCTCCTCCCCCTCACACTGGACATGAGCGACCGGGACGCCCTGCGCGCCCTGCCCGAAACCCTGCCAGAGGGCTGGCGCCATGTGGATGTTCTCATCAACAATGCCGGGCTGGCACTGGGCGTCACACCCGCACAGGACTCCAGCGTGGATGACTGGGAAACCATGATCGACACAAACATCTCCGGCCTCGTGGAGATCACCCACGCCCTGCTCCCCGGCATGATAGAACGGGAGCGCGGTTACATCCTCTCCATCGGCAGTACGGCGGGTCATTACGCCTATCGGGGCGGGAATGTCTATGGGGCGACGAAAGCCTTCGTCTCCCAGTTCATGAAGAATCTGCGGACAGACCTGCTGGGCACGCCACTGCGTGTCACGACCATCGAACCCGGCCTTGTGGGTGGCAGTGAGTTCAGCAACGTACGGCTGCGTGATGATGCAAAGGCACGGGCCGTCTATGAAAACACCACACCACTGATGCCTGCCGATATTGCAGAAACCGTCTCATGGCTGATTGGCCTGCCGGCCCACATGAACGTGAACCATCTGGAGATCATGCCCGTCTGTCAGGCATCTGGCGGGCTGGCCGTCATGAAAAAGGAGGGGTAACCCCCCTCCCTCTCCACTTCAACGGCGATGGAATCAGCTCCGGCGGCGGGTGGATTTCTCGCCGCTGCGGGCCGGGCCGGAACGACGTTTGAAGGATGACGGGCCACGGCCCCCTTCCCGACCTTCACGCCCCTCACGACGCCCCCCGCCAGCGGGGCCACCAAAACGCCCTTTCGGTGCACCAAAGCGACGCCCACCCGGCGGGCCACCACGACCCCGGCGGGGACCGGCCCCACCGGCAGGAGCCTCGGCTGGCTCAATGGTCACCTCGTCCTGCTCTGCTCCTGCCCGACAGGCATTGAAACGGGCCAGCTTTTCATCAGAAATCTGGAAGAGCGTGTCATCCTGCTGGATGCAGATATTGCCAATATCCCGCTTCTGCACGCCACCAAGACGGCAGATGAGCGGAATCAGCCATTTGGGATCGGCCTTTTCACTACGCCCTACGCCAAGGCGGAACCACGAACCAGCCATCTCATACCCACGTCCCCCTTCACGGGCAGCACCACGGGCTGGTGGCTCGACAGACACAGGGCGGATATCTTCCACACGGGGCAGATGCGCCTTGTGGAACCCTACCAGAGCCCGGGCCAGCTGCGTGGCATCGAAACGTTCTGTCAGCTTGGCCACGATCTCTTCCGGCACGGCAACGGAGGCTTCCCCGGTCAGGATCGGATCTTCCAGCAGACGCTGTGCATCCTGCTCGGCAATGGCCTCTGCCGTTGGTACCGGCTCCCACTCAGCCTTCACACGGGCCTGCGCCAGAACACGCTCCGCCTTGCGCCGCTGGTTGAATGGTACCATCAGCACGCTCACGCCCTTGCGCCCTGCACGACCTGTCCGGCCGGAACGATGCAGGAACGTGTCGGAAGAAGACGGCACACTGGCATGGACAACCAGGCCGAGGGCCGGGACATCAATGCCACGGGCCGCCACATCGGTGGCCACGCAGACACGGGCCGCACCGGAGCGCAGGCTCTCGATGGCACGAGACCGCTCATTCTGCCCCATCTCACCGGAAATGGCGACGGAGGCAAAGCCCCGCTCCAGCAGGGCTGCCTGAACCTGATTCACCAGCAGGCGGGTGTTGCAGAACACCATGGCTGTCTGGCTTTCATAATACCGCAGCACGTTGACAAGCGACCGCTCCACTTCCTGCGGGGCCGTCACCACGCAGCGATGGGTGATGTCGGCATGCTGCTTCTGGCCGGAGACCGTATCAATCCGCTTGGCGTCCTGCTGATAGCGCCGTGCCAGAGAGGCGATTTCCCGAGCGATGGTAGCGGAAAACAGCAGGGTGCGGCGTTCCTTCGGGGATGCATCCAGCAGCTGTTCCAGCTCCTCACGGAAGCCCATGTCCAGCATCTCGTCAGCTTCATCCAGCACAACGGCACGCAGGCCCGTCAGGTCCAGCTTGCCACGGGAGAGATGGTCACACAGACGGCCCGGCGTACCAACCACGATATGAGCACCACGCTCCAGAGAGCGGGCCTCACGGCGGGCATCGGTCCCACCGATGCAGCTGGCGATACGGGCCCCGGTCTCGGCATAAAGCCATGAAAGTTCTGTCTGAACCTGCATGGCAAGCTCACGGGTCGGGGCAATCACCAGCGCCAGCGGGGAGCGGGTCGGGGCCATCCTGTCCCCTTCCGTCAGCAGATCGGTCGCAAAGGCGAGGCCAAAGGCCACTGTCTTGCCAGAGCCCGTCTGCGCAGAGACGAGCAGATCACGCCCTTCCAGCCCCGGCTCCAGCACGGCCTCCTGTACAGGCGTTGGCTGTTCATAGCCACGTGCAGCCAAAGCACGGGTCAGGGCGGGATGGGTATCGGGAAAAGGCATCGTCAACGAACACTCGGTCATACACATGCTGCCACGAACCAGTTTGTGGCAGCCAGAAAAACGGTGAATACCCCTTTCTGCCCTGCAAGGCCAGAGACGATCCACCACCATATTGAAAAGCTGGATTACAGCTCAACCTGCCACAGGACGGCGGCCAATGACAGCCCGAACCGTATCCTGCCATGCTGTAAGGTCTTCCGGCGGGACAACCTCACCGGTATCCAGCTCCGCAAAACCGGCCCGCTGCATGAGGGCACTGGTGAAACGGACCCGGTCTTCCGGCTCCAGCGCCTGCCAGATGGCCACGGCCTTGGCCGGTACGAATCTGTCGGAAAAACTGATGATCAGCGGCGCACCGGGCCGCAGAACACGGAACAGCTCTTCGATGACCTGCTGCGGCTTTGTCAGATAGGCCAGCCCATCACAAAGGAGAGCTCCATCAAAACTCGCCTCATCAAACGGCAGGACAGGCGTGCTGTTGAGGTCCTGTTCCACAGCGCTGCTCAGGGCCTGATTGGCCTTGAGAGCCGCCTTGCTGACATCCAGCCCGATGAATTCCTGAAAGGTGGCATCCTCCGGCAGATGGCTCATGGCCCCGCACATCAGGTCCAGCGTCCGCCCCCCCACGGGCAGGGCGGTACGGTAAAGGGCAGTAATGGCCGTGCGGGCTCCCATATCCATCAGGGAATCCAGCTCCTGCCGGGCCCAGAAAGCCTCATCCGGCTCTGAAGATGCCTGTGTGAATGCTTTTTCGTGTAGGCCCTGCACGCCTTCCCCTTTTCGGCTTGTTCCTTGCTGTCGTCTCTTAATATAGGGCAGCTGGATTCCTGAACAATGCCTGCCCCGGCAGGAAAAACAGACCGGCAGCAGGAAGGCTTCATTTTACCCCGGCCATGCAACATTATAGAAAGAGGCGGTTTCATCACGTCTCAGAGGGGCATCATGGACGTTTCCTTCACGAAAATGCATGGGTTGGGGAATGATTTTGTCATTCTGGATGGCAGAAAGACACCACTATCCCCCTCCACCACACTCATCAGCCGCCTCTGCGACCGCCGCACGGGCATCGGCTGCGACCAGCTTGTGACACTTTCCGCCCCAACACGGGATGGTGCGGACGTGCGGGTCCGCTTCTTCAACCCGGACGGCTCAGAGGCCGGTGCCTGCGGCAATGCCTCCCGCTGCGTTGCGGCCCTGCTGGGCGGCAGCCCAACCCTTCAGACACAGAATGGCCTGCTCCCCACATCGCAGAAAAACGGGCTGATTTCCGTCCTCATGGGCACGCCCCACCTGGACTGGCAGACCATCCCTCTCGCCCGGGAATGCGACACGGCCCGTCTCCCCCTTCACGACGGAGCAGCCTGCTCCATGGGCAATCCCCATCTCACACTGTTCCGCTCCATTGAAGATGCCGCCGCTCTGGGACCAGTTCTGGAAACCGATCCCCTTTTCCCGGAACGGGCCAATATCGGCTTTGCGGAAATTCTCTCCCCCACCCACATCCGCCTGCGGGTCTGGGAGCGGGGTGCCGGGTTGACCCTTGCCTGCGGATCAGGCGCCTGCGCAGCGGTCGTCAATGCAGCACGGCGTGGCCTTGTGGAACGGACATGCCGTGTCACCATGGAATGTGGCGCCCTGACCATCACATGGCAGGATGATGGCTCCGTCCTGATGACCGGCCCGGCCCAGACCGTTTTCACCGGCACGCTGGATGAGAGCTGGCTGGAAAAAGGACAGACCACCACACCATGAGCGTCACCCTTCTCACCTTCGGCTGCCGCCTGAACGCCCATGAAAGCGATGCCATGGAGCATCTGGCCCGCCTGGGGCAGATGCGGGACGAAGAGACCATCATAGTCAATACCTGCACGGTGACGGCAGAGGCCGAGCGGCAGGCCCGCCAGACCATCCGCCGTGCACACCGGGAAAATCCGGCAGCCCGCATCATCGTGACAGGCTGCGCCTCCGAGCGGGCCGCAGATGCATGGGCTGCCCTGCCCGGTGTCAGCCGGGTGATTCCCAATACGGAAAAGACGCTCCCTGCCACATGGGGCCTGCCTGATGAGGCAGGGCAGGCTCCCCCACCATCCCGCTACATCCGGGCCCTTCTCCAGGTTCAGCAGGGCTGCGACAATGACTGCACATTCTGCGTCATTCCGGCGGGCCGGGGGCAGTCCACCTCCATGCCTCCCGGGGAGATCATCCCCAAGGCCCGGGCTCTTGCAGAAGCGGGACATTGTGAAATTGTCCTGACAGGCGTGGACATTGCCTCATGGCAGCAGAAGGATATGGGGCTGGGCCAGCTCTGCCGCCATCTGCTGGATGAAGTGCCGGAAATTGCCCGCCTGCGTCTCTCCTCCATCGACCCCATGATTCTCACGCCAGATACAGGGGACAAGGCCCTCTGGGACCTGATCGCTGATGAGCCCCGCTTCATGCCGCATCTGCATCTTTCCCTTCAGGCGGGCTCCGACCTGATCCTGAAACGCATGAAACGCCGCCATAATACAGCTGACGTAGCCGGACTGATCGCACAGGTCCGCCATCTGCGGCCTGATACCGGCTTCGGAGCTGATGTGATTGCCGGCTTCCCCACCGAGACGGATGCCCTCTTTCAGGAAACGTACGATTTTCTGGCAGAGCAGGCCATTCCCTTCCTCCATGTCTTCCCTTACAGCGAACGCCCCGGAACACCGGCAGCCCGTATGCCCGCCATGCCGAAAGCCACAAGGCAGGAACGGGCCGCCAGACTGCGGGCACTGGGCCAGACCATACGGGACCGTTTCCTGAACCGCTTTGTCGGGCAGGAAAAAACCGTCCTCATGGAAAGCCCGACAACCGGCCATACACCCGAATTTGCCGCCTTCACACTTCCGCAAGCGCAACCATCCCACCGGGGACGGCTGGAGCGCATCCGCATCACAGCTGTGCAGGATGGTATGCTCATGGCAGAAATCCCCTGAACAGGGCTTGACGGCTCCCCCCTTCTCACACCAATTCGACAGTCATGGCTGGATTTTTTTCTCGACTCAAACAGGGTCTGTCCCGTTCAAGCGCACGCCTCAATGCGGTGTTTGTCAAACGGCAACTTGATGATGAAACGCTGGAAGAGCTTGAAGACGAGCTGATCGCTGCCGATCTCGGTCCTGCCGTGGCCGGACGGATCATCGAACAGTTCCGTGAGAAGAGCTTCGGGGAGCACATCACCCCGGAGGAAATCCGCCAGACACTGGCCGCCGAGATTTCCCGGGTTCTGGAACCCGTAGCCCAGCCTTTCAAACTGGACGACAGCAAGAAACCGCATGTCGTTCTGGTGGTGGGCGTCAATGGTGTGGGCAAGACCACGACCATCGGCAAGATCGCCCATCAGTATCACCAGCAGGGCAGGTCCGTCATGATGGTGGCGGGCGATACCTTCCGGGCGGCAGCAGTCGAACAGCTCCAGATATGGGGGGAGCGCACAGGCTCCCCGGTCATCGCCGGCAAACCGGGCGGCGATGCCGCCGGACTGGCCTATGACGGACTGAAACGGGCCACGGAGGAAAAGGCCGATCTGCTCCTCGTGGACACGGCGGGCCGCCTGCATAACCGACAGGCCCTGATGGATGAACTGGCCAAGATCATCCGTGTGATGCAGAAATTTGACCCCTCTGCGCCCCATAGCGTCCTGCTGGTGCTGGATGCCACAACCGGGCAGAATGCCATTGAGCAGGTGCGGGTCTTCCGGGAGCTTGTGAATGTCAGTGGACTGGTCGTGACCAAGCTGGATGGTTCCGCCCGTGGTGGAATCGTGGTGGCTCTGGCCGAACAGTTCAAACTGCCTGTCCACCTTGTCGGCGTTGGCGAACAGGCCGAGGATTTACGGCCATTCTCTGCCGAAGATTATGCCCGTGGGCTGGTCGGCGATGCCAAAACGGCGTAACCTGTCCCCGTCACGATATGACCATCTGCCCAGAAGGAGGCATTTTCTCATGTTCAGAGCACTTTTGAGATTTGCGGTCGAAACAGTCATGACTGTCGTTGTCGGAAAGGTTTTGAAGAAACTGCTGGACAGGCTGTTTCCCGACAACAAGGCCTGAACGGCAGTCAGGCTCTCCTCAACAGGACATCAGACAGAAAAGGGAGTGCCCAGAAACTGGACACTCCTTTTTTTTATCTCTTCCCGCCTGAAGAAAGCTGTCATTCGATCAAAATAAAAAGGCCAGCCTCTACAGGGCTGGCCTTCATCCAACATGACCTGACGACTGATCAGCCCTCGAAAGGGTCCGTCACAAGGATGGTGTCCTCACGTTCCGGGCTGGTGGACAGCAGAGTGACCGGCGTGCCGATCAGCTCCTCAATGCGGCGGACATACTTGATGGCCTGCGCCGGCAGTTCTGCCCAGGAACGGGCACCACCGGTTGTCTCATTCCAGCCCGGCATGGTCTCCAGAATGGGCTTCACACGGGCCTGGGCCCCCGGTGCGGAGGGGAAACTGTCAATCTTCTGGCCGTCCAGCTCATAACCGACGCAGATGGACACTTCCTTCATGCCATCCAGAATGTCCAGCTTCGTCAGGGCCACGCCACTCACGCCACCAACACGCACGGCCCGGCGGACCATGGCCGCATCGAACCAGCCACAGCGGCGGGGACGACCCGTTACGGTCCCGAACTCACGCCCACGTTCGGCCATGCCCTTTCCGACCTCATCAAACAGCTCGGAAGGGAAAGGCCCTTCACCAACACGGGTTGTGTAAGCCTTGGCAATGCCCAGCACGAACCCGACGGATTTCGGGCTCATGCCGCTGCCGGAAGCCGCAATGGCCGCCACCGTGTTGGAGCTTGTCACGAAAGGATAGGTCCCGTGGTCCACATCCAGCATGACAGCCTGTGCCCCCTCGAAGAGGATGCGCTTGCCAGCCCGGTCCGCCTCGGCCAGACGGTCCCACGCACAGCAGGCATAGGGCAGGAGACGGGGCGTGATCTCCTTCAGGAAGTCCAGAATCTGCTGCTTGGTGAAGGTTTCCGCTCCCAGACCGGCCAGAAGCGTGTTGTGGTGGAGCAGCAGCTCGTCGATCTTCCAGTCCAGCGTTTCAGGCTCGGACAGATCGCAGATGCGGATGGCCCGGCGGGCCACCTTGTCCTCATAGGCCGGACCAATGCCACGGCCTGTCGTGCCGATCTTGTGGTTGCCACGGGCAACCTCACGGGCACGGTCCAGCGCACCATGCAGGGGCAGGATGAGAGGGGCCGTCTCGGCGATCCAGAGCGTTTCCGGCGTGACGGTCAGTCCCTGTTCCGTCACACGGTCGATCTCGCTCATCAGGGCCTTGGGGTCCACCACCACGCCATTGCCGATGACGCCAATCTTCCCGCCAACCAGACCGGAAGGAAGCAGGGAAAGCTTGTAGACCTGATCGTTCACGACCAGCGTATGGCCGGCATTGTGCCCGCCCTGAAAGCGGACAACGATATCGGCCCGGCTGGCCAGCCAGTCAACGATCTTGCCTTTACCCTCATCGCCCCACTGGGTTCCGATTACGGTAACATTGGCCATAAGAATGTCTTCCCTCAACGTCTCACGATGGCGGCCCCTGCCTGCACCTCAGCGTGCCAGTACGACGGGTTTTCCATCTTTCCAGATATGGCTGCACCGCAGATGATGCGCCTCCTGCTCCATCTCGCCTGATTCCCCAAGCGATGCGATCGTGGCATAGCCTGCCTCATGCAGGCTGGACAAGTCTTTCTGCGCCATTACGGGCGGAACGAGGCAGCGCTGCCGCCGCTTCGGCTTTTCCGCAACCCGCAAAAAGGCATGGGGGTTGAGGGTCAGCCCGCAGGCGGGCTCCTCCCCGGCCAGATAGCGGCCGCCACGTCCCAGCTCCTCACGGGAATGCATGGCAAAAACCGTCACGCAGACCCCCGTATGGTACCGCCAGCCCCGGAAATCCACCGGGTCCACTGTCAGGCGGGCATCCGGCAGACGGGCCAGAATCGCCGCCACATCAGCCTTCAGCCGTTCGACATGAGGTTTCAGCATGTCGGGGAAGTCCAGCATCGCCAGCTTTTCCAGAGCGATGGCGGCAGGGCCAACAGCCGCCATCATGCCCAGAAGAAGCTCCGCCCACGGGCCGCCACAGTCCCGCACGGCGGCTGCATCCCGCCTGTCCAGAGCATGAATGATGCTGTCCCGCTCGACGCCAGAGAAACTGTCCTCAATCAGGCTCCAGATCATGACAGGCATGGAAAGGTCGAAGGACACATTGGCAATACCCAGACGGGCCAGAGCCTCTGCTCCGAGGGCGATCACCTCGGCATCCGCCTCGGCCCTGTCCGGGCCAATCAGCTCAATCCCGGCCTGCGATATCTGCCGCTGTCCCTCACGACCGAGCGTGCCGATCACCACACAATCCCCCGCATAGGAGAGACGCAGCGGGCGGGGACTATCCTGCATCCGCACCGCAGCAATGCGGGCAATCTGGGTCGTCATGTCCGGCCGCAGGGCCATCATCCGATGAGAGGACGGGTCCAGCAGACGGAAACTCTGCTCCGCCAGGGCTTCACCGGCCCCGCTCAGCAGGGAGCCTTCAAACTCCAGCAGAGGCGGACGGACACGCTCATACCCATGGCACGAAAACACGTCCATCACTTCAGCAAGGCCACGGGCCTCTGCCTCTGCCTCGGCAGGGAGAAGGTCCACGAACCCCATCGGCAGCAGGGCGGGACTGGATGTCTCGGGACCGTTGATCATGACGCAGCAAACTTCTCTTCAATACGGGCAAAAGCCCAGTCCAGCCAGGGCAGAAGGGCCTCAATATCCTCGGCTTCCACCGTGGCTCCGCCCCAGATGCGCAGACCGGCGGGCGCATCACGATAACCGGCCAGATCGTATCCGGCCTTTTCCTCCTCCAGCAGGCCCGTCATGGTCTTGATGACCTTGGACCGTGCCGCATCATCCAGTGCCTCGAACCACGGAGCGATGATCTTCAGGCAGATGGAGGTGCAGGACCGTGTCTCTTTCTTCTCACTGAGGAAAGCTACCCAGTCACGGGCCGCTACCCAGCGTTCCACGACGGACAGATTCTTGCGGGAACGGGCCTTCAGGGCCTCCAGTCCACCAACGGACTCAGCCCAGCGCAGACCATCCAGCGCATCCTCCACGCAAAGCATGGACGGCGTGTTGATGGTGTCCCCCCGGAAGATGGCCTCATTCAGCCCTTTTTTATTGGTCAGGCGGAAAATCTTGGGCAGCGGCCTCTGGCTGCCTTCTTCCAGCCGCCGGACCGCCTTCGGGCTGAGGGCCACCATGCCATGAGCTGCCTCACCGCCCAGGGCCTTCTGCCAGGACCATGTGACGACATCCAGCCGGTCCCACGGCAGGTCCATCGCAAAGGCCGCCGAGGTGGCATCACAGATCACGAGGCCATCATGCTGCGCCGGAACGCTCTCCACGGAGGGGATGCAGACACCTGATGTCGTGCCATTCCATGTCAGCACCACATCACGGGACCAGTCGATCTGCGCCATGTCAGGAAGCTCGCCATAGGGAGCCTCCAGAACACGCAGGTCTTCCAGCTTCAGGATGTCCTTCAGGTCCTGCGCCCACGTGCCAGAAAAGCTCTCAAAGGACAGGACATCCATGCCTCGCTGGCCTGCCAGTGCCCAGAGAATCATCTCCACGGCCCCCGTATCGGAGGCCGGCACGATGCCGACCTGCCAGTCCTCCGGTATGCCCAGCAGGGCCACCGACCGGGTGATGACCTCATGGAGCCGTGCCCGTCCCTCTGCCGCACGATGGGACCGCCCGAGGAAGGCCCCCTTCAGGGCCTCTGGTGTCCAGCCCGGACGTTTGACACATGGGCCGGATGAAAAATAGGGCCGCTGAGGACGGTGCGAAGGCTTGGCTGCGGTCATGATTGGCAGGTCATCCATGATTCAGAAGGCGCAAGAAACCATACGTCCCCACCACAGGCAGGCGACAGCGGCCCCTCACGGCAAACGGTTACTTTTTTCCTAGGTGTCACAGGCACCAGAAGGGGTCAAGCCAGCTCATCCAGGCCAGGCCGCCACATCACCCTACTGTCATGACCTGTAAAAATGGTGCGAAAGAGGGGACTCGAACCCCTATGCCTTGCGGCGGTCGATTTTGAGCCGACTGCGTCTACCAGTTCCGCCACTCTCGCCCATGATCTGCCTGCGCCCCATGGGGCGCAGAAAACGTCCTGCTTATAAGATATCCCGGCACAAAGGGCCAGAGAGCGGCCCGAAAAAAAATCGGATAGGCTGCCCGACCCTTCAGGTGATGTCCTGCCCACTCATCAACAGGATGTTACGCATGGCCGCACCGGAAGCCCCCTTGCCAAGATTGTCCAGAGACGCTGTCAGAAGGGCCTGCCCGCTATGGCCACTCACACGCAGCTCCATGTCATCCCGGCCCGCCATGGCTTCAGCCACCAGCTTCGGCTCGGACTCCACAACACGGATGGTTTTCGCATCCCTGTAGAACTCTCTGAGAACAGCCGTGACGTCCTCGATCATCGGTACCCCGGGGAGAGATACCAGATGCAGCGGAATGGACACGATCATCCCCTGCGGGAAATGCCCGACAGACGGCACGAACAGCGGATTGCGTGTCAGACCGCTATACTGCGTCATTTCCGGCAGATGCTTGTGCTGAAGATTCAGGCCATAAAGGAAAAAGGCCGGGCCACCCGCCTCTTCCTGCTGCTCGATCATCGTGCGGCCACCGCCGCTATAACCGGACACCGCATTGATGGACACATGGGCGTCCACCGGCAGCAGTCCTGCCTGAACCAGCGGCCTCAGCAGGGCGATGGCACCCGTCGCATAACAGCCGGGATTGCTGACGAACCGGGCCTTCCTGATCCGTTCCGGCTGGGTGGCATCCAGCTCCGGCAGGCCATAGACCCAGTCTGGATGCACACGATGGGCCGTGCTGGCATCCAGAAACCGTGTCCCGGTATCCTGGCCAAGGGCCACGGCCTCACGGGCGGCATCGTCCGGCAGACACAACACGGTGATATCAGCCTGCGCCATGAGGGCACGACGGGCCTGCGGATCCTTCCGCTGGGCAGGATCGATGCTCAGCAGCTTCAGGTCATGACGATCAGCCACGGCCTCGACACGGCGGCGAATCCCCAGGCCTGTCGTGCCTGCCTCACCATCAATGAATATGTGCGTCGTCATCGTCCCGGCTTCCCTGTTGCCTGCCCCTGACCGGGGCGGTGCCATTCACCACTGGAACAGCATCCGCCTCTTTTCATACAGAAGCATGATGTGCCCGTCCCGCTCGAACTGGTCAAGCAGACTCATGCCGATGCTACCCAGCACGATGCGGGAAGGCCGGTTATCCTCACGGGCGACGGCAACGACACGCTCCACCCCCGCATCCAGAACAAAGGTGAGGGCCGTACCAGCGGCCTCACGGGCGATGCCACGCCCGGCAGCCCATGGGAACAGGGCAAAACGCAGGCCGATTCCCCGGCCATCGGGGCGTTCATGCACGCCCGTCATGCCGACAAAACGCCCCTCCTCAAAAATGGAAAAGATGCCGATGCCCCGCTCGGCCCAGAAAGCCACATCCTCGGCCATCTCGGCTTCCGCCCGGACACGGGTCCGCACACCACCCAGCATGGCCCCGAACGCCCCGACATCCGCTTTCAGCCGTGCCATGTCCTCCATGTCCGGCCAGTTGACCGGGCGGAGGATCAGGCGGGCTGTCCGCAGCTCATTGCCTAGCACAACATGCCGCCCGGACGGCGATCAGCGGGCGATGGGGCGGTAACGGATGCGGCTCGGCTCCGTGGAATCAGGCCCCAGACGGCGGCGTTTGTCTTCCTCGTACTGCTGGAAGTTGCCTTCGAACCACTCCACGTGGCTGTCCCCCTCAAAAGCGAGGATATGCGTGGCCAGACGGTCGAGGAACCAGCGGTCATGGCTGATGACCACGGCGCAGCCTGCGAAGGATTCCAGAGCATCCTCCAGCGCACGGAGCGTATCGACATCCAGATCGTTGGTCGGTTCGTCGAGCAGCAGGACGTTGTTGTCCTCCTTGAGCATCTTGGCCAGATGGACACGGTTGCGCTCACCACCGGAGAGGACGCCCAGACGCTTCTGCTGGTCCGGCCCCTTGAAGTTGAAAGCCCCGACATAGGCACGGGACGGCACGGCACGCTTGCCCAGATGGATGACGTCCGTTCCGCCGGAGATTTCTTCCCAGACGGTCTTGCTGTCGTCCAGATCATTACGGGACTGGTCAACATAGCCCAGCTTGACCGTATCGCCGATCTTCAGGGAGCCTGAATCAGGCTGTTCCTGCCCGGTGATCATCTTGAAGAGTGTGGACTTGCCAGCACCATTCGGCCCGATGACCCCCACGATGCCACCCGGCGGCAGCTTGAAATTGAGATTGTCGATCAGCTGACGATCACCAAAGCCCTTGCAGAGATTCTCGGCCTCGATGACCGTCTGCCCCAGACGGGGACCGGGCGTGATGACGATGTCCGCCGTGCCTCCAGCAGCTTCCTGCCCGGCAGCCAGCATTTCCTCATAACGGGTGATACGGGCCTTGCTCTTGGCCTGGCGGGCCTTGGGCGAGCTGGCGATCCACTGCTGTTCCGCTGCGAGGGCACGCTGGCGGGAGCTTTCCTCTTTCTCTTCCTGAGCCAGCCGCTTGCGCTTCTGCTCCAGCCAGGACGAGTAATTGCCCTCGAACGGATAGCCACGGCCACGCTCGATCTCAAGAATCCAGTTGGTGACGTTGTCGAGGAAGTAACGGTCATGGGTAATGACCATCACGGTGCCCTTGTACTCACGCAGGGTCTTTTCGAGCCATGCCACGCTCTCGGCGTCCAGATGGTTGGTCGGCTCATCGAGCAGCAGGATGTCGGGCTTCTCCAGCAGCAGGCGGCACAGGGCCACACGGCGCTTCTCACCACCGGAGAGCTTGTCCACCGGGCTGTCCGCCGGGGGGCAGCGCAGCGCATCCAGAGCGATCTCCAGATGACGGTCCAGCTCCCAGCCATCCTCGGCATCAATCTTTTCCTGAAGCTCGGCCTGCTCGGCGAGAAGGTCGTTCATCTCCTCATCGGACATGGGCTCGGCAAACTTCATGGAGATTTCATTGAAACGCTCCACGGCCTTCTTCAGCGCACCGAAGCCCTGTGCAGCGTTCTCGCCCACGGTCAGGTTCGGGTCCAGCTGCGGCTCCTGCTCCAGATAGCCGATGCGGACACCTTCGGCAGCCCAGGCCTCACCGCCGAATTCTTTCTCGATTCCAGCCATGATCTTCAGCAGGGTGGACTTACCTGCGCCGTTCACCCCGAGGATACCGATCTTCACCCCCGGCAGGAAGGAGAGCGTGATCCCCTTGAACACCTCACGGCCGCCCGGATAGGACTTTGTGACGTCCTTCATGACATAGACATACTGATAGGCGGCCATGGAACGGTCTCCTCTAGAACACACGAACGAAAAGGCAGGAAGCAGGACTGTGCCCCCTCTCGCCCGGGGCGTTTCCCAACAAATACAGGCGGCTCCACATGCATGGAGGCGTCACCTGCGCCCGGCAGGACTCGAACCCGCAACCTAGCCGTTATGAGCGGCCAGCTCTAACCAATTGAGCTACAGGCGCACAGACATTTCGCCACATCGCTCATACGCAGTTTTTTTTCAAGCCCCTGCGGGGCAAAAACACGCCTGACAGGGCAAATAATGCGCTTTCTTTTTCCCGACTTCACCGCAGCAGAGAGGCCGCAGGCAATACACATATACAACACCGGGCATATTCATTAATAATGCGCCCATCACATCACCCACAGACACGGATGGAGCAGACGATGGACGTTACCAAGATTTCCCCCGGCAAGGATGTGCCGCATGACATCAACGTCGTGATCGAGATTCCACAGGGGTCCCAGGTCAAGTACGAAGTGGACAAGGACAGCGGCGCCATCTTCGTGGACCGTTTCCTCTTCACGCCGATGGCCTATCCGGCAGCCTATGGCTTCATCCCCAACACGCTGGCCGCTGATGGTGACCCGGTGGATGCGCTGGTCCTGACCCCGGCTGATGTCCTCCCCGGCAGTGTCATCCGCTCCCGCCCGATCGGCGTGCTGAAGATGGAAGATGAAAGCGGACAGGACGAAAAGCTGATCTGCGTACCGCATGACAAGATTCATCCGCAGTTCAGCAAGATCGACTCTCTCGACCAGCTGCCGGAAATCACGCTGAAGGCCATCGCCCACTTCTTCGAGCGTTACAAGGACCTCGAGCCCAACAAATGGGTGAAGGTTTCCGGCTGGGGCGACAAGGCCGAGGCTGGCAAGGTCATCGAAGCCGCCATTGCTGCGGCAAAGAAGTAATCTTTACTGCTGCTGGAAAGTCGGGCAGTCCCTTCGGGGACTGTCCGTTTTTTTTGTCCATTCAGCAGGACCGGGAAAAACGGCAGACACAAAAAAACCACCTCACCCGATCCGGCAAAGTGGTTCTTCCGTCTTTCTGGAGCGGGCGAAGGGATTCGAACCCTCGACCCCAACCTTGGCAAGGTTGTGCTCTACCCCTGAGCTACGCCCGCATCACATTGTCACCAGCAGCTCTCCAGACCCTGAAATCTGGAGCGGGCGAAGGGATTCGAACCCTCGACCCCAACCTTGGCAAGGTTGTGCTCTACCCCTGAGCTACGCCCGCATGCTGTCGGTGGGAGGCTTATGCCTCAAAGAAGCTCCCGACGCAATCCCCCCCAACACATTTTTATTTTCCTTTTTTGAAGGTTCTGCCCCCCTTGCCTCCATGCCCTGTGGAAACAATTTTAACTGGAGCGATTGTGACAGACTCCCCCGCCAGCTGACAGAGGTTGCCGACCATGACAGAAGCCCTTTTCCCCTCCAGCAGCCCCTCCCGAACCATGGAGGTGGACCAGTCAAACTTCATGGAACAGGTTGTCGAGGCCAGCAGGAACACGCCGGTTCTTGTGGAGTTCTGGGCGGCCTCATCCGCTTCCTGCAAAAAGCTCTCCCCCGTGCTGGAAAAACTCGTCCAGACCACGGAAGGCCGGGTGAAGCTGGTACGGCTGGATGTAACCGCCAACCGGCCGCTGGTCAGCCAGCTGGTGCAGATGGGCCTGCCCATACAGTCCATCCCGGTAGTGGTTGCCTTCTGGCAGGGGCAGGTACGGGACCTCCTGCAAGGTGTACAGCCGGAAAGCGGTATCCGGGCCTTCATTGAACAGCTCCTGAAGGACAGCGGGCAGGCCATGCCCGTTGCCGAACAGCTGAAAATGGCTGACTCCGCTCTCAAAGAAGGTGAGCTGGCTGAGGCCACCAACCTCTACGCCGCCGTGCTGGAAAGTGAACCGGAGCATCCGGCAGGGTGGGCTGGGCTGATCCGCTGCATGATCGCCATGGATGACCCGGAAGGCGCAGAAGAAGCAGCCTCCCAGATTCCCGAATCCATTGGCGGGGAGCCCCTGATCACCAGCGCCCTGAGCAGCCTGAAACTCTATCAGGAAGGCCGGGACAGTGCCGGAAGGATCGATGAAATCCGCCAGAAACTGGAGCAGTCCCCTGACGATGCCGCCCTTCAGACAGAGCTGGCCAAAGCACTGAATGGCACGGGCCAGCGGGAGGAAGCGGCCCAGCGCCTGCTGGACATCATCGCCCGGGACAGGGAAGGAGCCGGACAGGCTGCCAGGGCCGAACTTCTGAAATTTTTTGAAGCCTGGGGCATGGCAGACCCCGCCACCCTGGCGGCACGGCGCAAACTGTCCTCCCTGTTATTCTCATGACCGGATGATCCGGCACAGACACGACCATATGCAGGGAAATGGTCCATCCATGATGCAGTCCCTGCCTGCCCCGCTGGAGGAGACGCCCCATGCCTGATGCCCACCACCCTGCCCATGACACACCCTGCGGCTCCAGACGCCGGATCCCCGTCCTGACAGACATGACACTAGCGGACCTGCCCCCCCGAATCGGCCTGCTGCCCCTGGGCAGCACGATTCTTCTGCCGCAGGGGCAGCTTCCCCTGACCATCTTTGAACCCCGCTACCTGACCCTTCTGGAAGACTGCCTCGCCCAGCATCGGCTCATCGGCATCATCCAGCCCTCCGAGACGGCCCGTTACGGCGACATGGCCCCTCCACTGGAGCATGTCGGCACCATAGGGCGGGTAACCTCCTTCATGGAGCAGGAAAGCGGACAGTTCTTCATCACCCTTACAGGGGTCTGCCGCTTCCGCCTGCTACAGGACAGGCTGACTGACAGGGGCTGGCGGGAAGGGCGCATCAATGCCATGCCTTTCTCCCACGACCTGCTGGAGAACCCTTCCCTGAATCTCGACCGTGAAGATCTTTCCATCGTCCTGAAAAACTATGGCGAGCGCCATGCCATGGCCATCAACTGGGAAAATCTGAAGAAACTGGACGACAACACCCTGCTGACGATGCTGCCCATGCTGCTCCCCTTCTCCGCCGGGGTGAAACAGAAACTGCTGGAATGCCCGGACACGACGGAACGGGCCAGCCACCTTCTGGACGAACTGTCCCGCTAGGCGATGAGCATGCCATCATGTAAGGCTGGTTCCCTGTCTCAGGGTGCTTTCAGGTACCCTTCGCCCCCAACCGCATGGACTGAAAAATCATCATGACCCACACCTCTCCATCCCCAGAACTGCTGGCCCGCCTCGTCTGCCCCGTCACGAAAGGCCCCGTGCATTACGAACCGGCCAGCAACAGCATCATCAGTCCCCGGGCCGGACTGGCCTTTCCCGTACGGGATGGCATCCCCGTCATGCTGCCGGAACAGGCCACGAAACTGGAGGACTGATTCCTACCCGTCCCTGACGGATCGCCAATCTATTTCTGCCTAGGTGCAGGAGCCCCGTAAGACGCCTCGGTATGGGTCTGTGCAGGGAAATGCGGCAGATCATCACCACCAGCGCTGCCACCTTCAGCCGTATGAACAGTCCGACCGGAAATTTCATCTGGCGTGGGCTGTATGGCCTGCACCATGGGCACCATCCCGCCTGAATAAGGCGGCATGGGATGATGAAGCTCCCGGAACGGTTTTCTGGGATAGGCCTCCGTCATGTCCGCTTTGGGCAGGTGCCGGACAGGGGCATCTTCTTCTTCCGTCGCACAGCCTGTCATCAGGGTACAGCCCAGCAGACAGGGCCACAGGACCCGGCATACCGGACGGACAGACAGGACAGGGGGAAAAGGCAGCCTCATGACCTTCACCCTATAGCACTTCTGCCCAATTGACGAAGACCCACAGGCGTGAAAAGAACAGGCATGTTCAAAGGTACCCTTTCCACCCCTGCACGGCGGCTGCGCGCCTGGCATGACGCCCTGTTTGTGGACCATGCCATCTTCCGGCTGGTCTGGACAAATCTGGCCCCTGTCGTGCCGGGACGTGTCTGGCGCAGCAACCATCCCACACCGGGCCGACTGCACCGCTGGCGCAGGACATTGGGGCTTGTCATGGTCATCAACCTGCGGGGACACCGGCAATGTGGTGCCGATGCCCTGGGGCGGGAGGCCTGCCAGAGACTGGACCTCCCCTATCTCGACATGGCCTTCGAGAGCCGCAATGCCCCCCACAAGGACCGTATTCTCCGCTTCCATGAGCTCTATGAAAAAGCCCGGTTCCCCCTGCTGCTACATTGCAAGTCCGGAGCGGACAGGGCCGGGCTTGCCAGCGGACTGGTGATCCTCTTTGAAGGTGGAACGGCCGAAAATGCCCTGAAGCATCTGCACTGGCGCTTCCTGCATTTCCGTCGGTCCCGCACGGGAATTCTGGATGCCTTTTTCCAGCTCTACCAGAAAACGGCAGAAGGTCGTCTGCCTTTCATCGACTGGGTGAAACAGGAATATGACGAAGAAGCGCTACGGAACGCCTACAGGGCCGGGCGCTTCAGCGCCTTTCTCAACGATGCCATCCTGCGGCGAGAGTAGCCCTCTCCGCTTCCCCCCCCTCATCTGGACCGTCTGGCCACATCCCGGATGAAATTCATGAGCTGCTGACGGATCTTCTCCTCCCGGATACTGTAATAGGCCTGTGCCAGTTCCATTGTTTCCGGCAACATGAGCAGCTCTATACCGCTCCCATTTTTCTCCTGAGGGGCCTCAGCCATTTTCTCCCCGCCCCCATCATCCTTCTGGAAGGGAGCCTGTTCTTCCTGAAGATTCCCCGGTCCTGCTGCGGGACTGGCGAAACCATCCAGCTCGTCAAAAAAGAAACCTACCGGCACTTCAAGAACCTGGGCCAGCTCGTACAGACGACCCGCCCCGACGCGGTTTGCCCCACGCTCATATTTCTGAACCTGCTGAAAAGTGATACCAAGTGCCTTGGCCAGTTTTTCCTGTGAAAATTTCCGCAGCCCCCGAAGAAGCCGGATACGTTTGCCAACATGTGCATCGACAAACGACGCTAGTTCTGTCATCAATCACGAACCTCAATAAAAATCAGGTCAAAAGGTTTCTACTCTTCATCGATAGTGGTTAACAATAAATTATATTTTCAATTTTTTCAGGCTACACCGATCTGCCCTCTTCATAAAACCACCGCCCGACGAGAGCGGCCCCCACAAACAGCAGAGACATCAGCACCGGTATCCAGCGCCCCAGCAAAGCAAAAAATGTTTTTGCTTCCGGTCCCGGAAGAGGGCGTACAAGCACCTGTTCCCTGCCCCATTCCGTTCGCCCAACTTCCCTGCCACGGGCATCATAAATGGCAGACACACCACGGTTATTGACAAAAACAACCGGCAACCCTTCTTCCACGGCACGCAGCCGCCCTGTCGCCAGATGCTGCCTCGGCCCGGCACTGTTGCCATACCAGGCATCGTTGGAGATCGTCAGCAGCCAGTCTGGCCGCTGCCCCGGTGCCACAACACCACCAGAAAACACGATCTCATAACAGACCATGGGACCGACACGACCAACCTGTGGCAGGTTCCAGGTTATCAACCCCGGGCCCGGCACCACCTCGGCCGGCAGCAGGTGGAAGGGCAGTATCCAAGGGTCATACTCTCCAAACGGAACCAGACGGCTTTTGTCATAAATGGCCTCTATGTGTCCATCCGGGGCCAGAGCCATCAGGCTATTGTACCAGCGATCCACACCGGCGGCACGCCTGTCCGACCCAAGCAATACCGGTGCCCCGGAGGCAGCGGCGGCAATGGCCTGCCTTGCCCAGCCTTCCTCCTCCAGAAGACCGGGGAAAGCAGATTCCGGCCAGACGACAACAGCCGGGCGTCCCGGCACCAGGCGCTGCGCATCTCTCACGCCCTGCGCTGTCAGCTCCAGATAAGACCGGAACTGTGAAACCGCATCATCCCGCCCCAGCACCTCATCTTCTGTCACGTTGCCCTGCACAACCACGACAGCCGGATTGACATGCCCCGGCAGAACGGCCTCATGCCCAGCACGCCATGCACCCCAGCCACACCAGAGACCTGCACAGGCGACCACGGCCAGCAGCCCCCGCCGTCCCTGCCATACGGCCAGTGAAGCCAGCACCAGCAGAAGCGTCAGCCCATCCACACCGATCAGGGACGCTGGCTGAATGAGCCAATCCCCCAGCCATCCTGGGACTTCCAGCGCACTGCCCAGAGGATTCCAGGGGAAACCGGAAAAATAGAAAACCCGGGCCATGTCGGCCAACGTCCAGCTCCCGGCGAACATCGCCACACGTGGCCAGCCCGGCGGTACGGAGCGACAGAGCAGGGCCGGAACCATCACGAGAGGTGCAATGAGCAGCGCAACACCAGGCGCTGCAAAAGGCACCACCCACCAGAACTCATGCACCCGGGTCAGGATTGCATTGGTCAGCCAGTAAAGACCCGCCGTATGATACCCCATCCCGAAAAGGAATCCCCACAGGGCAGCCTGACGGTGCCCCGGTGCGGCACAGACAGCCTTGTAGAACAGCCCCAATGCCAAAGGCAGAATCGGAAAAAAACAGAGCGGTGGCAGAGCCAACGCTGCCACCGCCCCCAGAACCAACATGAAGACGGCGCCGCGCCACCCTCCCTGCTGTGGAAGGGAGCACAATGCCTTCACCACCATGGAAATCCCTTGTTAATCCAGTGCGTCCTTCAGACGACGCTCATAATGACGGTAATATTTGTCAGCCAGCAGCTCACTCTTGACGAGCACAGCCACATCCGTGGTGTTGAACTGTTCATCCACCACGGCACCATCACCAACATACCCACCAAGACGCAGATACCCCTTGATGAGGGGCGGCAGCTTGCTGAGGCAGGTGCGGCGGTCCAGCGTGGCAGGGTCTGTCCGGCACATGCTGACATAGCGCTCTGGCAGGGCCCGAACCCGCAGGGCGGGCGGCGCCAGATGGTTGTGATACAGCCATGTCAGCTCATCACTCATCGTATCCGGTGATGTCCCATGCAGGCTGGCACAGCCAAACAGCACGTCAATCCTGTGCAGGAAGATATAGGAGGCTATGCCCCGCCAGAGCAGCTGCATGGCCGCACGACCACGGTAATCCCGTGCCACACAGGACCGCCCGACCTCCAGAAGGCGACCGGGGAAATCTGTCAGACAGGAGATGTCATACTCATCTGCCGTATAGAAACGGCCACCTTCCCCCAACGAATCGGAACGCAGCAGACGATACGTCCCCACCACGCTGTCTGCACCACCACCACGGGCATGGTCCACCACAAGAAGGTGATCTGCAATCTCGTCGAAGCGGTCAGAATCCAGACGGGTCCGCAGGGCCTCCTCACTGGGATGAGCCCCCATCTCGTCAAAGAACACACGATAACGCAGGGCCTGTGCCGCACGGATCTCTTCTTCCGTCGTGGCAAGCCTGACACCCAAGCTGCCGCCACGCAGTTCCTGAAAACCGCCTTCACGGTTCAGGGCAAGAGTCGCCAGGGTATCCATCTGCCGCTGCGTTTTCTCGCTGCTGATGAATCCCCCCGCCTCCGGCTGCTCTGCATTACAGGAAGGGATGCATGCATCCCCAATGGTATCTGACGGCCTCTTCCCGGTCATACGAAATCAGTCACTCCTTATGCCCGGCCTGTTGGACTGGACCTGTTCCCATCCTCGGGAGCGGCATCTTTCTTCTTTTCGGGTGCCGTACGCCGTCCGAAAAGCTCCGCCCGGTGAGACATGAGATCAAACCCCAGTTCCGCAGCAATTTTCGCCAGCAGGCCGACCAGTTCATCATTCTCGAATTCGATGACGTTACCACTATCAATATCAATCAAATGATAATGATGCCCATTTTCACTGGCTTCGTAGCGGGCACGGCCCCCGCCAAAATCCCGGCGTTCCAGAATTCCTTTTTCTTCCAGCAGGCGGACTGTCCGATAAACGGTAGCAACGGAAATGCGGCTGTCCAGTTCCGAAGCACGGCGGTACAGCTCCTCCACATCCGGATGATCCTCCGCCTCCGAAAGGACACGGGCAATCACCCGCCGCTGTCCGGTCATCTTCAGACCATGCTTGACGCAGAGACGTGCAATGGGCGAATCACCCACAGTATCCCCGGACGCAGCACCCTCGCGCCCCATTTTTTTTGTGCTCATCACCATACTGATGATCTATCCGATTATGATACGGTTTGTCCAATCCACATCATAATACGAAACGCACCTCCTCCATCATGCAGACTCAACCGGGTCTGTCCTGAGAAACAGGACAGACCATCCTGATTACCCCTCGCTCCCTTCACGGCGACGGCCAAGGCCGATGCGCCGTGCAAGGGAAGAACGATGATTGGCATAGTTGGGAGCAACCATCGGATATTCCGGCGGCAGCCCCCAACGCTCACGATATTCCTGCGGTGTCATGTTGTAGGCTGTCTTGAGGTGACGGCGCAGCAGCTTCAGCTTTTTACCGTCTTCCAGGCAAATGATATAATCGGGGAAGACCGACTTGCGGGGCGGTACGGCCGGTACCGGTTTTTCGGGCTCTGCCTCCACGGCAACACCGGCCCCTGCAAGGGCACCGTGCACCGAACGGACAAGGTCCGGCAGAGTTTCGGCAGCAACATCATGACTGCTCACATACGCCGTGACGATCTGTGCTGTCAGCTGACGCAGGGCCTGTGTTTCTGTCTCAGACGACGACATAAAAAACCTATCTCCCAAGAAATTTAGTTCGACCTATAACGGATTGTAGAAAAAGACAACAAGAAAAACCGTTTCTGTAATAGTAAACACTTGTTGATAAGATAAGAAAATCCACAACATAGACAGAAATTCTTACAAAATCACGACATTACATAAGAGAACTTCTCCCTTCCGCCTGCGCTCAAATAACACCATTTATCACAGGGAAATACAGGCGCCCTACAAAGATCATGCTGTTTTATAAGGAATATTCATCATGAATGACATGACAAGTCTTATAGAAGGCTGTTACCTGGAGCAGACAAGGAAAGACGTTACAAGAACATAACAGCTGCAAGATCATATACATGATGACCTGCCATTACAGGCATACCACACAGCCTGACCGCCCCTTGTTCAACAGCTATTCCAGCATTACACGGCCCATACGTCGTGCCATGCAAAAGAAGACAGGGTATGACCTGTCAGGGCGACCACCTCAAAAGACGGGCATCCTCACCATCGTCGTAATAACGACGCCGCACCGCTATCTGCTGAAAGCCGCACCGCCCATACAAGGCAAAAGCGGCTTCATTACTGAGCCGCACTTCCAGAAACAGGGTGGCTGCCTCCTGTCGGGCCCGATTGATGAGATGGGAGAGCAACCGATGCGCCAGCCCCTGCCGCTGCCATTGTGGATGCACCCCCAGAGACAGGACCTCACCTTCATCCAGCACATGACGACTGATGATGAAACCCACAGGAACATCACTCACGCAAACCAGCCAGGCCTCCACACCCGGCAGGGCCAAAATCTGCCCGCAGGCAGCCTCATCCCAAGGGTCACGTCCCGAAAAGGCCGCATGATGCAGGGCCGACACGACACGGGCTGCCTCTGGCCCCACAGCCACCAGCTCAGGCCCCTGCACGTCCGACCGGACCTCCCTCTGGCCATCATGATCCGCCCTGTCCGGACAGCCCGTGCCAGACATCACTGCGGTGCCGGTCTCAGACCACCTGCCGGGGGTTTTGCCTCCGGGGGGTCCACATAAAGGGGTTCAAGCGGGTAGGCCTCGACCGTCCCATCATCCAGACTCTGGCAGGCGGCCCTGAAAATGCCTTCCGCCGTCGGAGCGGCATGAGGCAGGCGGACCACGTTACTCCCCAGAACACCACAGCCTGTCTGGCCACTCAGCTCCGGCAAGGCATCATCCCCATGGACGGCATCACCTGCCACGACCGGCCAGCTCCCCGGCTGAATCTCGCCTACCGGCAGGGCACAGGCCTCCCGCCCCGGCGCATCCACAAAAACCCGCCCCCGACGGGCAAGGCACAGGATAGTGGCCTCATCATGCTTCATGGTCGCCCGCAGTGCATCACCCAGCCGAACACCTACGCCCCGACAGGACCATCCCCGGACCAACCCGGCAGCAAGGGAAAGAGACGCTCTCAACCCCGTAAAAGAGCCCGGGCCAACCACAGCCACCACCATCTCCGGTGGTTCTTTCCAACCGGCCCGGGCCAACATGGCCTGCACGGCCGGAGCAAAACGTTCCGAAGCACCACGCCCGGACAGCACCTGTTCATCCACCACCTGGCCATGTTCCAGCAGGGCGATCAGATTGCTCTGCCCCCGTCCGGCTCCCGCCCCGTTCATGACGAGACACCGCCCCGGCATCACAGCCACAGGCAGACTTCCTCATAAGGCAGGCGGGGCGCCCGGGGAGAAGATACTTCCCCCCCGGGATAACCCAGTGCCACGAGGAAATTGGCCCGCCAGCCCTGCTTGCGGAAACATTCCTCCTCCACCATCACGGCATCAAAGCCGGACATGGGCCGCACAGCCAGCCCCAACGCACGGGCTGCCATGATAAGATAGGCCCCCTGAAGGGTACCGTTGCGAAACGCCGTCTCGTCACTCAGCCCGACATCAGCCGCATACCAGTCCCGCAGGCCGGGCATGGGGTTGAGAGTCTCGAATTTCTCGAAAAACAGGGGATCATACCCGACAACAACCAGCACCGGCGCCGTCATGGCCATCTCCGCATTGCCCAGAGACAGGGCAGGCCGGATTTTCTGCCGGGCCTCTTCCGTCTTCAGGAAAGCGAAGCGGGCCGGTGAGCAGTTGCCCGATGTTGGCCCCATCCTGAGCAGATCGTAAAGACGATGCAGGACATCATCACCCACTGGCCGGTCAGAAAAACAGTCTGCCGTGCGGCAGCGTGTAAAAAGCTCCTCGGCCAGAACAGGGCTGGAGACCTCTCCTTCTGCCGACTGCCCCTCCGGGGCTGGTGATGATGTCATCAGCTTTTACTCCTCTACAGGTTCAACCGCCGTCACCTCCGGGATGTAGTGACGGAGCATGTTCTCCACGCCGTGCCGCAATGTAGCCTTGGAAGACGGACAGCCAGAGCAGGCGCCCTGCATGCTCAGATAGACGACACCTTCCCGATAACCACGGAAGACTATGTCCCCCCCATCGCTGGCCACGGCCGGACGGACCCGTGTATCCAGAAGCTCCTTCACCCGGGCCACGATCTCGCTGTCCTCGGGAAAGATGTCAGCCTCCGGGGCAGCGATGTCTTCTGCAAGGGCTGGCTTCCCGCTTTTGAAGAAATCTGTCAGGGCCACCAGCACCTGCGGACGCAGTGCATCCCAGTCGGCTCCATCATCCTTCGTGACAGAAACAAAATCACTTCCCAGGAAGACACGCTTCACCTCGGCCATGCCAAAAAGAACATCTGCCAGAGCAGAACGCCCCGCCACGACCCCGGCCTCTGCAAAATCGACAGGGGACCGGTCGCCCGTCACGTCACGACCCGGCAAAAATTTCAGTGTCGCCGGGTTGGGAGTATCTTCAGTTTCAATCATCATAAGATCATTCTGTGTCATGAACGCCTCTCTTATCAGATACCCGATGGAATGAGCACCCTCTAACGCAACTCTACCACTTTTGGACCTTTATAGTCCTATTTACAGACAGTATGTATATCAGACTGGCAGAACAGGCTACCTCTGCCACGTTCCCCCTTCTCCAGCTCCACCCAAGAGGATTCATGACACCCCCCTCCACCGCACTCCCTGCCAACAGCATGTCGGCCATTCCGCCGGGTGTGGCCACTGGCGGTGCATACCGTACCCTGCTCCGGGCCTGCCAGATAGGGGGCTATGCCCTTCCGGCTGTCAATGTCAGCAGTTCATCCACTGCCAATGCAGCTCTTGCCGCAGCACGGGCCAACAGGGCTGACATCATCATCCAGATTTCCGCCGGAGGGGCCCGCTTCTACGCTGGCCAGTCCCTGCCGGATGAGCAGCAGGCCCGGATTCTGGGGGCTGTGGCTCTGGCACGGCATGTCCATCTTCTGGCCCGCCATTACGGGGTAGCCGTCATCCTCCATACGGACCACGCCAACCGTCCCCTGCTGGGCTGGATTGACGGGCTCGTGGAAGAAAGCCGCCACCACCACGAACAGACAGGCCAACCCCTGTTCTCCTCCCACATGCTCGACCTCTCGACAGAACCGGTCGCCGACAACATCGCCACGGCAGCGACCCTGATGAAAAAACTGTCCCCTCTGGGAATCGGCCTTGAGATCGAACTGGGAATCACGGGGGGAGAAGAAGACGGCATTGGCAACGAGCTGCATGGCACCGGACCGGCTGACCATCCCTCCCTCTATACAAGTCCGGAAGAGGTTCTGACCGCATGGAAGACCCTATCCCCTCTGGGGATGCTTTCCATCGCTGCCTCATTCGGGAATGTTCACGGAGTCTACGCCCCCGGCAATGTCCGCCTCCGCCCGGACATACTCCGCAGGTCCCAGGCTCTCGTGGCCGAGCGGCTCCAGACGGGCCCCAATCCTGTTCCTCTGGTCTTCCATGGCGGGTCTGGATCGGATGAAGACGCCATAAAACAGGCTGTCAGCTTCGGGGTCTTCAAATTCAACATCGATACAGACACCCAGTTCGCCTACGCACAAGGTGTGGCCCGTTACATGCAGGAACATGAAGAAGCCTTCGCCCATCAGGTCTCACCCGTAACGGGGCGGCCACTGAAAAAACAGTACGACATCCGTACCTGGATGAAGGCCGGAGAGGACAGTTTCATCCAACGGCTGACAGACAGTTTCCGTGTACTCGGGGCTCAGGGGCGCAGCACTGCCCGCCAGCCCTGACCGTCCGCTCCATCAGCGGGCAGATGGAACCGCAGCCGGTTTCTGACAGGAAACTGTCTCCACCGCCCCTTGCCCACAAACAGGCAGGGGGCCATGCCGCCCCGGCAGGGGCCAGAAAATCTCAATACCCAGAGAGACAAGCATGAGCAGGGCTGCCAGCAGCACCCATGGCAGAAAACGTGGCCTGTGACCCAGAAGAGGCGGGATACCCGTCTCCCGCTGGAACCGGCGCCCTTCCTCCAGCAAAGCCGCTGAATCCGGGACAGGACCAGCAGGCCGGTCTTCCTCTTCAGGGAAAAGGTCAGAGCCGGACACGTCTCAGCCCTCCAGAACAGCCTGCATCTCTGTCCATTCCCGCTTCGTCAGGCCGGATGTTTCCTGCGTGACACTCTCCCCGGCAAGGCGGCGGCGCAGCACCTTCAGCATCCCGGCAGAGAAGCTGTAAGCTCCGAGGCGATAATCCTCAAAAGCCTGTGCTGTATGCGGTACCCATGCCTTGAGAATCTCGATCATCTTCTGGGCATAGACACGGATTTCATACTGGGCATGTGGGTCGGACCGCAGCGCCAGAAAATGCATCAGATTATGGAGGTCAATCTTCCAGTACCACTGCGTGTAGGTGTTGAGTGTCAGATTGATGCGGGCCAGTTCCCGGGCCACACCCAGCCCCTCCGGGTCGAGCAGCTGCTCATAGTCGCCATAACATTGCAGGGCATCCCGCTGGAGAATGGACAGCACCTCTGCCGCTGTCTCTGCGCTGAGGGTCTCGCCCCGCCCCTGATTGTTGACCTTGCTCTGCGCAGCAATCTGCGTGGCATCGGGCAGATAGAACTCCCTGTCCAGTACGGAATACCGGGCAGAATATTCATTCACGCTGGCCATGCGGTGACGAATCCACTGCCGGGCGACAAAAAGTGGCAGTTTCACGTGAAACTTGATCTCGCACATTTCAAACGGTGTGGAGTGACGATGCCGCATCAGATAGCGGATGAGCCCGGCATCTTCCGACGTCTTCCGTGTTCCTTTGCCGTAGGACACACGGGCCGCCTGCACGACAGCCGAATCATCCCCCATATAGTCCACGACACGGATGAAACCATGATCCAGCAGCGGGAAAGGCTCAAAAAGAAGTGCCTCCATGGCCGGAACGGTCGGCCGCACCGTCTGGTTGGGGGCGGCACGCACGGCCTCTATTTCGGAACGCTGCTCGTCTGTCAGGGCCATGACTTCTCTCCCGCTCATCTGGCTGTGCCGGGCTATTATCCACGGAAGTGGATCAGCACGGCCATCCACCTCCCCCAGCTACTGAATGTAACCATAACGGTGACAGATGTAACCGCCCAGATGGCAGAAGGGAAGGCCCGTTTCACCTTGCCATACCGGACATAACTGCCTATATTTGTCCCTGCCGGAGGCTTCGGCCTTGGCTATGGCGATAAACGGTAGATGGAATAAGTGTTGTGGACCCGGGGGCAGTGCCCGGCGTCTCCACCATCAGCCTTCCAGGCTGGCGCTATGGGGACGAAACAGGCTCGACACGCATGGTAAAGATCTACTTTTTGCCCGGTATTGTTCCGCCGTCATCGGGCTGACTTTACAAGTGCCAACGATAACTCTGAGGTGCTCGCTGTTGCTGCATAAGCGATAAGCGCGGTCCGGGGGGTGCACCGGGCAACAGAAGCCCCCCCACCTGTTTCTTTTCTGAAACACCATCCCACGATAAAAGGTCGGGCCGGAAAATATGCAACCCGGCCCCTTGCGATTTCATGCCGCCTGTCGCACACCTGAGGTAACTTCCCAGATGCAACAGGTGATGGTGCTGTTCCATGAGTGATGATACCAACGGCTCCGACGGGCTCGGCCCCTCCATGCCAGCCAGCCTCCTCCCTTATGACCGCTGGATGGAGGATGCCCAGCGTATCGTCATGATCAAGGCGCTGGACCATGTCAGCGAACATGGCCTCCCTGGTGACCATCATTTCTACATGACATTCCGTACCGACATGCCGGGAGTGGACATCCCCTCCCGCCTCAAGGATCGCTACCCGGAAGAAATGACCATCGTCCTGCAACACCAGTTCCAGAACCTGACGGTGGACCATGACACCCGGACCTTCTCTGTCGGGCTGTCCTTTGGTGGCATCCCCAGCACCCTGCACATCCCTCTGGGAGCGGTCACGGCCTTTGCGGACCCTCACATCCATCTCGTCATGCATTTCACGCCCCAGCAGCACATGGCAGATGCCGACACTCCGACAGACCCTGACCTCCACGGAGGGGACAAGGGCGGTCTGGCCGAGGTCCACACCTTCCACCCCTCGGCAGACGAACCGAAGGCACATGCCGGAACCAGTGCAGGCCATGACGGTGACTCCCATGACCAGGAAAATGAGGGGGCGAAGGTTGTCAGTCTGGCAGCCTTCCGCAAGAAACCCTCAGGCAATGATCCCTCTGGAACCCCTGATGACAGGGACCGCTGAGCAGGGACCGGGCGTGTGACCCTGTCCTCCCTCTCCTGGCGCTCCCATGGGTCACGATGGGCAGAGCTGGTATTTTTTTCTGCCGTGATTTCCGGCCTCTTCATGCTGCTGCATCTGACAGCGGGCATGATGCTGGGCCCCATGGCGGCCGGCATCATCCTGTCGATCAGGAACCGTGGCGTCACCATCAAACCCGTTTTCTTTACCATGGCACAGGCCATACTGGCCTGTGTGGTCGTCAACAGCCTGACAGGCTCTGTCCTCCACCACATCATGTCCCACTGGGTACTGGTTCTTTTCAGTGTCCTCTCCGTCATCCTTGTCAGTTTTTCCACGGGGGCCTGTCTGGCCTGGTTCGGGGTCATGCCGGGGACGACGGCCCTCTGGGGCACATCACCGGGCGCAGCCTCCACCATGGTCATGCTCTGCGGGTCTTTCGGAGCTGATACAAGACTGACAGCCTTCATGCTCTATTTCAGGGTCATCATGGTTGCCGTTGCCACGTCCCTGATTTCATGGATCGTCATACGCACGGGCCACGCCACTCCCACGCCCGCACCAATGCGAGGCAACCTGCTACCTACACTGCTGCTTGTCGCCATCAGTACAGTCATCGGCCTCAGGCTGCGTTCACCAGCGGCAACACTTCTGCTGACCATTCTGACAGGTGCCACAGCCCAGCTGAGTGGCCTGTTCCAGATCAGCGCCCCTTTCTGGATCCGCATCCCGGCCTATCTGACCATCGGCTGGTCCATCGGGCTGCGTTTCACCGCACCCGTCCTGCGTTACGCACTCCGCTCCATCCCAGCGGTCGCCCTCTCCTCCATGACACTCATTGCCAGCTGCGCCCTGCTGGCCCTGCCGGTAGCCCATTTCGCCCGGATTGACCTCCTCAGTGCCTACCTGGCCACAAGCCCGGGCGGGCTGGACACCATCATCGTCATCAGCGCCAACGTCCCGATTGCCCTGCCCTTCATCATTGCCATGCAGACAGCCCGGATGCTGGCCATCATCACGCTCGGGCCAGCCATTGCCCGTCCCCTTGGGCGATGGCTGGAACGCCATACCAGCCGCACGGCCGCCATGCCTGAGCAGATGGAGCAGCTGCCCCGCTCCCCTTCCACAAGCAAGTAACCCCGGAAGAGTGCACGGCCACGCCGCCTGCTGGCATGACGGCAAAGAAAAACCCTCCACGAAGGAGGGCTTTTCCATATTCCAGCACTGCCTGAATGGGTTGAACCCCCATTCTATCTCAGAGCATCAAACTCACTGACTGCATCCGCCTGATAAGACCGGCGGGCCTTTTCGAGATACTCTTCCCACTTCGGAACATAATAGCCGTATCCAGCCGGATTCTGGAAAAACCAGTGACGCCAGGCATGGAAGACATGATCATGCTCACGATAGGCCGGATCATTCAGCAGATGCCGCGCAGCAGGTGGCTTGGCCGCATGAAAATGGACGATGGTAGCGTTGTCATCCACCCCCCAGTAAGGCTTCCAGTTGAAGCGGGCGGAAAGTGGGCTCCACTGTGCATTGTAGAAAATGCGCAGCAGCTCCTGATCATACCCAGCCACATGGTCCAGATTATCGCACAGGAAATCCACCATTGCTGGCAGGTCGCGGCGCATACGCTCGAGGTTCATCACCATGACCCCCGAGTTCATGTCCACGTAGTAATCCTGCTTGCCGAACTGCCCGCAAGCCGCAAAGATTTCCGGCGTGCAGAACTCGACCTGCGGGTCCTTCAGGAACATCACGTCACAGTCGGTGTACAGGACGTACTGGTCATCCTGCTCCAGCAGGGGCAGCTCCAGCCGCATGAAGGCACCAGCCGCCGTAAAAATGTAATTGGGCCATTCCGGTTTGAGGCGACGCTGGGCCTCCAGCAGGCGGTCATAGAAATGCAGACGGTGAAAAATGACATTCACCCCGGCAGCCCGCATCTCCCGCGTGAAGTCACATTCGTTTCCATCAAACACCATGTGCGGGATCAGCGTCGTATTCTCACGGGCCGACTGTACGGCAGCCCGGATACAATCGATAAAACCATGATCAGGGTCGTTGGACAGTGTCTTCTCTGTAATCGCAAAAAACCACTTCATCCCTCAACGCTCCCTGACACCCAGTCTCTCAGAATCATATGATCATTCATTCGCCATGCCCCACTGACACGTCACCAGTTCCGGGAAATCAGCCAGAACTCTTCGGACGTCAGCGTCACCGTCCCCTGTCCTGCCGTATCTGCGGCGGCTCTGGCAAGAGCATGTATACGCTCGATCAGGATCGTTTTGCGCTGATGCGCCTCAGAGGTCTCCCTCTCCCCGGCCAGCGTCTGCAGGGCCAGCTCGGCAGCACGGGCAACACGGCCTGCATCCAGCGCAGCGTAAGACATGATCTCGTCCTTCAATTCCTACCAATAAAACCATTCCCCCGCCTCGGGCAGGTACAGAACGGAGCAGCTCCAGCTGCCAGCCAATATAATCCCCTCTACAGTAGTCCCGTTTCCTTCCTTTTTTCAATCCCCTACCTTCCATTAAACCTCTTTTATAACGTGATCTTTACTTATAAAAACCAGGCTCCTCTCTGCCCTCCATCATTTCCATGATAGGGAGAGGAAGCTCACGCATGTCCCTGTTCAGGAAGCCCCCATGATACGCACTGCCCCGTCCTCTACCCTGCGTATGGTCCGCCTCTGCCTTGCCCTGCTCCTCCCTGCCCTTCTGGCAGCCTGCGCCACACGTCCCAGCGGCAACAGCCCGACCATGCCCGTGCTGGAGGAACAGGCAGACTATCAGGCCCATGCCCGCTCGCACTACACACCGCCCGGCCCGCCTGAAGACCCCTGGGGGCCTTACATCAATGAAGCATCAAACCGTTTCGATGTGCCTGCTGAATGGATCAGGGCCGTCATGCATCAGGAATCAGGGGGGCATCTGTATGACCGTTATGGCAACTTCATCACCTCCACGCCCGGCGCCATGGGGCTGATGCAGATCATGCCACCCGCCTATGACGACCTGCGGACCCAGTACAATCTGGGACCTGACCCCTACGACCCGCACGACAACATTCTCGCCGGAACAGCCTATATCCGCCAGATGTATGAAATATACGGCTCTCCCGGCTTTCTGGCTGCCTATAATTATGGCCCGGGCAGTCTGGACCACTACCTCCGCCAGAACAGGGCCCTCCCACGGGAGACACGCAATTATGTGGCGGCCATTGCCCCCAAGATCATGGGCATCTGGCCGCATCAGCGCTCCCGCAATGACCTCATCGTGGCCCGCCATGACAGGACGGCGCAGGGACCCGCCCGCATGGATACGGCCACACCTCTGGATGGTGGTGGGAGCTATGACGAAACCACCACGGCCGGACAGGCTGTCCAAACAGCCGAAACACAGGACATCCGGGCCGCATGGGCCGCCCGCGGTTTTTCCTCCCCTCAGCCGCAGCCAGCAGCTCCCATCGCCCGGCCCCATTCGCCTCCACCACGCTCCTTTCCGCCAGAACCACAGAGAAATACGCTGCGCATCCAGTCCATTCCCCTGGCTGATGCCCCAGCCAGACGGAGGGGAGCGACAGACATGCTGGCCGAATCAACCCATGACTGGGCCATCCAGCTGGGGAGCTATGCTGGTGAAAAACAGGCCCTCATGGTTGCCACACAGCTACGCCCCCGCATTACCCCCATTGCCGGCGGGGCCTCCGTCCATGTCATGCCCGTTCGTACGGCCAGAGGTACACTCTACCGGGCCCGGCTCATCAACCTGACGCACAGCCAGGCTACCGGAGCGTGCAAGCATCTGCGAGGGACCATAGACTGCCTGACAATTCCCCCCAACGCTCCCTGACCATCATCGGAGGAACACACGGGACATGCCGCACACACCGCACCATGTCGGCACGGCCAGGCCACTCCGGCTCGCTGATGATGTCACCAGCACGGCCCTCTATGCCGGGCCGGGTGACTGTTACCGCTATACGCTCAGGCGTATCTGGAATGAGACAGGGCCCCTCATCATGTGGATCATGATGAATCCCTCTGTCGCCACGGAATATGGAGATGACCGTTCCGTGGCCAAATGCCAGCGTTACAGTCGGCAATGGGGTTATGGCGGCATGTTCGTGGGCAACAGCTTCGCCTATCGCTGCACGGACCAGAAACGCCTTCTCGAGGTCGCCGACCCCGTCGGCCCGGAGACCGACCACTACCTGCTGGACATGGCCGGACAGGCTGAACTCATCGTGCTGGCCTACGGCACCCCGCAGGCCAAGGAGCTGCGCTACCGGGGACCTGAGGTGGCACGGCTGCTGCTCCGGGCTGGTCACAAGGTCACGGCCCTGCGGCTGAGCCGCAAAGGCCATCGCCCCGAACACCCGCTCTATCTCCCGGCGGACCTTACACCCGTCCCCCTGACGGCAGACGATTTCTGATCCACCTCCCACCACGCAGACAGGGCTTTCCCGCAAGGGGAGGCGCGCCCATCTGGCTTCAGACGCTTTCTGCGACCCAATTTTTCTTCTTTGTCTGACGGCCAATGCCGGGATTCAAACAGTTGCAAGGATCGAGCGAGCGATAATGGGCGGCCATGCTCTGCGGAGCATGATAGAGGTGCCCCACATTATGCTCGGCCGGATAACGGGCTCCCCGTTTGTCCAGTATTGGCCACATCATGGTCGTCTCAACTTCCATGGGGTCCACACCAGGCCTGACAACATAATCCTGATGCATGACATGGCAGAGGAAGTGCCCGTAATAGAGCTTCAGCAGCAGCTGGTCGTCCACCTCCGGCGGAAGACGCTCCTGCCACTCCCAGTCATTGCGGCGCAGAGCGACATCCAGTGCCATCATGCCACCCGTCTTCCTGCCATGAACAGCCACATACCGGTTTGCTGCCCCCGCCGCCGCAAACCGGTGCAGAAAAGCCAGCGTCCCCTCCTGCGCCGTACACTCAAAGAAGGCACCCTCCACCTCCTGCCCTTCGGTAAAGAAGCTCTCCAGCCATGGGCGGACCTGCCGGGCCAGCGTGCCAGATACACGCAGCATGAGGTGATGGTCATATCTCTCGTGATAGGCCCTCATGCGGGCTGGCACCTGCGAGGGCAGGAACCGGCTGCCAGACTGCATGAGCAGGTCGCTCAGCCCGTCCGGTACCCATGAGAAACGCCGGGCAAAGGCATCCACACGAGCCTTCAGACGGAACATGAGCGGCAGATGTTTCGTTCCCAGAAAGCGGATCAGCGCCACGGTATCCCGCCCGTATTCATCCGCAATGGCAAAAGCATCCCGATGCATGTATTCACCCGCAACGGGCAGCTCCTCAAACGCCGTCAGAAGATGCCGCCGGACCTTTTCCAACGTATCGGTCCGGTTGGTGCCAAGATAGAAGACGGCCGTATCCTTCGCTGCCGGGAAGGTATCCAGCCGCACGGCAAAGACGATCAGCTTTCCCGCATTACCGGATGCCTCGAACAGACGGCCCGGGTCCGCATTGTAACGCCCCGGGGATGCCTCATCGACCTGGCGGATACGGTTGACGTAATCATCATCATGGGCCTTTCTCGTGCCCGACCAGTCCACATCATCCGGGCTGTAACGACCATGTTCCAGCGCATCCAGCACGGATTCTGCCACAGCTTCATCCGGGAAGCGGATGCCCAGATGATTGACCAGATTCAGCCTGCCCTCGGCATCCACCTGTCCATAGAGGGCCATTTCCGTATAAGCCGGACCACGCTGCACCAGGGCCCCGCCCGAGTTGTTGCTCACCCCCCCGAGGACAGAAGCCCCGATGCAGGAAGACCCGATGACCGAATGGGGTTCCCGCCCCAGCGGAGCCAGTTTTTCTTCCAGCTCGTAAAGATCCGCCCCCGGCAGGCAGACAACCTGTCGGCCTTCTCCCAGAAGCTGGATACCTTTCAGCCTGCGTGTGCTGATGAGAATGATCGGCCTGTCATAATCGTTGCCATCCGGTGTGGAGCCGCCCGTCAGCCCTGTATTGGCCGCCTGCATGAGAATGATGCGCCCTGATTCCACCGCCAGCTTCGAGACACGCCACAGCTCAACCAGAGAGCCGGGAATAACGACGGCTTCCACCCGGCCATCACCAAACCGGAACCCCTTGCGGTACCCGTAGGTCGCACTTTCCGAGGTCAGGACATATCTGGTGCCAACAACAGATTTCAACTCGCCAACAAGATCGACCATTCCATCCTCTTTCCGCCCCCTTCCTTCAAGATCAACTCCGGGAAGGAAAGGGCACATCCATGAAACAAGATGTGACATTACCTCTTTCAATGCGATGAAAACCATAGAAAGGCCCTTTGGGCCGCCCTGTTTTCCTGTCAAAGAAATGTGAAATGCCTTTCGGCACCAGTATTACCTGGTCCGCCCGAAAAGTTTCTCCAGCCCGTCCTTGTCCAGCTTCAACCATGTCGGACGGCCATGAGGGCAGGTATTGGCCCGGGGATGCTGCTCCATGCCCCGCAACAGAGCATCCATTTCCTCCTGCTTGAGAATACGGCCGGCACGGATGCTGCCATGACAGGCCATCCGGGCCATGATGGCTTCAAACCGCCCATCCAGACTGTCTGTCTGCCGGGCTGGCAGGTCAGGCATCTGCACGAGTTCATCCGCCACATCCCGCAGAAGGCCCGCCACGTCACTACCGCTCAATGGGGCGGGCAGACTGCGGACCAGAACGCTCCCACTGCCAAAAGATTCTATCTCCAGACCAAAACGGGCCAGCTCCTCCGCACATCGTGACAGCGCCTCGGCCGCCCCATGCGGCAGATCAACCACCTCCGGCATCAGAAGGGCCTGCGCCTGCACGGCCCCTTCAGCAAAACGGGCACGCAGGCGCTCATGGGTCAGACGCTCATGGGCAGCATGCTGGTCTGTCAGGATCAGGTCACCATCCGGGGCAATCGAGAGAATATAGGTGGCATGAATCTGCCCGATCGGCACACCAAGTGGCTGCTCCGGCTGTCTGCCGCCAACAGACGGATGAGGCACCTCCTCCCCTCCGCCATCTTCCACCTGCGCAACCCGGCCCGACGTCACATAACCCTGCTGCGGCTCTGCAAGGCCGGGAGCAGACTGCCGCTCCATCACGGCAGACGAAGCAAAACGGCGAACGGACGTCCCCAGACCAAGATCGGCCGGAGGAACAGCCCGGGCGCCCGTATGATCATATGAATAGGACGTACCCGGCACATTCTGCCCAATGGAAGCTGCCCGGCGGCCAATGATGCCAAGATCGGCCTGTATGCCTCCACCGTCCCCGGCGCTACGGGCCAACGCACGCCCCACAGCCCCAATGACAAAAGCTCTCACCTCGGCCTCATCCGCAAACCGCAGCTCTGTCTTGGCAGGATGGACATTCACATCCACACGATCAAGCGGAAGGCGCAGATGCAGCAGGAGAACAGGGAAACGCCCTTTCTCGATCACGGGCCGATAGGCCACCCGTATGGCAGTCCGCAGGATGGGGTCCATCACAGGGCGATTATTGACCAGCATGAACTGGCCGCTGCCTGTCCGCCTGGTTTCACCCGGACCACAGATATACCCGCCCAGCCGCATGGGGCCACGCTGCTCATCAACCGTCAGAAGGCCATCTTCGGGCACATCAAGAATGCTGGCCACACGGGCACGGACATCCTGCGGCGGCAGATTGAATATCTCCCGCCCATCCATGATGAAACTGATGGCACAATCCGGCGCACTCAACGCCACACGCCGCATGACGGCTTCAGCGTGATTGCCCTCCACTCTGGCTGTCTTGAGAAATTTGCGGCGGGCCGGTGTCGCAAAGAACAGGTCCCGCACCACAACACGGGTCCCCACAGAACCAGCAGAAGGCACCGGCCCGCTGACAACACCCCCCTGCACGGAAAGCTCCCAGGCCGTTTCAGCCGTTTCTGTCCGTGATGTCAGGAAAAGGCGGGCACTGGCCCCGATGGATGGCAGCGCCTCCCCCCGAAACCCCAGTGTTTTTATGGCCGTCAGGTCATCATCCGGCAATTTGGAGGTACAGTGCCGCTCCACCGCCAGGGGCAGCTCCTCGGCTTCCATCCCCCGGCCATTATCCCGGACATCAATCAGCTCACAGCCGCCCCCCCGCAGGGTGACCTCAAGACGGGTCGCCCCGGCATCCAGCGCATTTTCCACCAGTTCCTTGAGCGCCGCCGCCGGGCGCTCCACCACCTCACCAGCGGCAATAAGATCCACAACATGGCTGGAAAGACGGCGGATGACAGGCCTCATCATGACTTCTCCTCAGACAGGAGGCAGAACAGGACGGAACACCAACCGCAAAAGGAGAGCCTGAAAGCTCTTATTTGCCACCCTTCCGCAGGGTCGGCGTGGCGCCTTCAGCAAAGCTCTGCCCCAGGGCCGCATTCTTCTGGATGCGGCGATTTTCCGCTTCGCCATCCACAACATTGCCAGCCCGGCCACCCCGCCAGAAAAGAAGACTGTCCACAAATCCAGCATCAGCATCGCCAAGTTCGGCATTGTTCGGACCACGGGCCGCCGATGTGGCCCGCTGGACAAGGGCCTCCTGCCCGACGCTCTCCGTCCCCTCATTGGGGTGAAGAGCGACATCCGGGGCGAGCGTCTCCAGCGCCTGCATACGGGGACTTTCATCCGGGCGGTTGGCACTGGCTGCCCCCGGAAGGGCCAGTTTCTCCGAGGGTGGCATGGAGAGTGGCGCACGGGTCGTCACGGCGTATTCATCCGGCAGGCTGCGCTGAAGGCCGAAGCCACGCGCCACATCACTGCCGGAGCACCCAGCCAACGCCAGCCCGAACGTGGCCAGAGCACCCAACCGGACTCCGTGACGTATAACTGAAGGAGCAAAAAGCCGCATGACAGGTTCCCGCACTGCACTCACAAAAAGATGCCCAATCCTATAGGGCCTGCCTGCAATGGGCAAGCCGGTTGTCACTTCAGCCATTCCGGCTCCGCCGCTCCGCCAGAAAGGAGTCCAGCAGCCACAGGCCAACACCACAGACAATGCCGGAATCCGCAATGTTGAAAACATACCAGGACCATCCCCCGACATGAAAATGCAGGAAATCCACTACAGCCCCGTAATGAAGACGGTCTATCACATTGCCAATGGCGCCCCCGATGATTCCGCCGCAGGCAAGACTGACCAGCCGACGGCGTGACCGCAGAAGAACGACCAGAAGCCCCAACACTGCCAGCAGGGAGATGGCAATGAACAGCCAGCGTCCGTGCCCGCCGAACATGCCGAACGTCACGGCGTGATTCCATACCATCGTGAAGCTGAGGCAGGGCATGACATCCATGGTCCCCCGTGCCGGCAGGTTCAGCCCGTAGAGAATCCATGCCTTGCTCGCCTGGTCCACGAACAGGACAGCAAGAGCCGTTACCAACCCGACCAGCCGCCACCGTGGCGACCCCGGTACAGGGGCCGGGGATGCGCCGCTCCCTGTACCTTCAGCCCGGGCCGACCTCATGCACTCACCGCACCAAAACAGCGCAGGCAGAGATGGCTGTGGTCCTCATTCTGCCCGACATCAGGCAGGACACGCCAGCAGCGGGCACATTTCTGCCCGTCCGCACGGCTGACCCTCACCTCATCCTCGGCCTGACCCGGCTGCACATGGACCTCGGACGCCAGGCAAAGCTCCGCCCAGTCGATCCCTTCGGACACGACCTGCTCATCGGCCGTCAGGGGCAGATGGACCTGGGCCTCCAGCGAGGAGCCGATCAACCCTTCCCGACGGGCGACTTCCAGAGCCGTGGTGACACGGCGGCGGACCTGACGCAGGGTCTCCCACCGTCCGGCCAGTTCAGGATCATGCCAGCCTTCTTCCGGCACGAAGAAGCGCTCCAGATGCACGCTGCCTTCCTGCCCGAAACGGGCCTGCCACGACTCTTCCGCCGTGAAGACCAGAGCCGGGGCCAGCCACGTCGTCAGGGCACGGTGCAGCACGTCCAGCACGGTGCGGGCCGCCCGGCGTGCATGGGAGTCCGTTGGATCGCAATAGAGGACGTCCTTGCGGATGTCGAAATAGAAGGCCGACAGCTCATTGTTGCAGAAATTGTGCAGCAGCGGATAGACGCCGTTCCACTGATGGGTCTTCACCGCCTCCTGCACACGCTGGTACAGCTCGTACAGACGGTGCAGGATATACTGCTCCAGCAGCGGCAGGGCCTTGCGGGCCTTCACCGTTGCCTTGTGGCGGAGGGCACGGGCCGCCTCGTCCGGGACCAGCCTGTCCAGCATCACGTCCACCGGGGCGGACACGTCATCCCAGCCCAGCGGCAGGGCCTCGGCCTGCGTGAAGCCATCCAGTGCCCCCAACAGCCAGCGCAGCGTGTTCCGCACACGGCGGTACAGCTCGCCCTGCTGCTTGAGAATCTCCTGACTGATGCGGAGGTCCTCATTGGTATCAGAGTTCAGGACCCACAGGCGCAGCACGTCCGCACCCAGCGTCTTCGTCACGTCATCAGGCACGATGGTGTTGCCGAGGGACTTGGACATCTTGCGCCCCTGCCCGTCCAGCACGAACCCGTTCGTCACGACCGTCCTGTAGGACGCCACGCCTTCGGCCCCCACACTTTCCAGCAGGGAGGACTGGAACCAGCCGCGATGCTGGTCGGAGCCTTCCAGATACAGGTCGGCCGGGTAATTCACGCCCTCCTGATGCAGGACGAAACGATGGCTGCATCCGCTCTCGAACCAGACGTCAACAATGTCGAAAACCTGATCATAGTCTTCCGGATTGCGGCCTTCACCGAGATAGACGGCAGGGTCCGTGTCATACCAGGCATCCGCCCCACGCTCCCGGAAGCTCTGCACGATGCGGGACATCACATCGGCATCCCGCAGCACCTCACCGGTGCGTTTCTCCACGAACACGGCGATCGGCACGCCCCAGGACCGCTGGCGGGAGATGCACCAGTCCGGCCGCTGCTCGATCATGCTCGTCAGGCGGCGGCGGGAGCTGGCCGGTACGAAGCTGATGTCATCAAGGGCCTTCAGGGCACGCTCACGCAGGCCTGGGCCACCCTCATCCCCTTCACGGGGCTCCATGGCGATGAACCACTGCGGCGTGGCCCGGAAAATCACCGGCTTCTTGGACCGCCACGAATGGGGATAGGAATGGACGATCTCCGCCCGGGCCATAAGGCCACGGGCCGGGGCACCGTCCTGCCGGGCCTGATCCCGCACCTGTGTCAGCAGATCACATACGGGCTGCGTGGCCTTGAAGACATGAACACCCCCAAGCTCCGGCATCCAGTCCACATAGGTTCCGTTGTCGCAGACCTCTTCCGTCACTTCCACGCCGTGGGCACGGCAGAGCATGAAGTCGTCATGACCATGCGCAGGGGCCATGTGCACCAGACCGGTACCGGCATCCGTCGTGACGAAATCACCAAGCAGCAGCGGCACGTCATAATCAAACCCACGCCCCCGCAGCGGATGGGCGAACACGGCTCCTTCCAGCGCACGGCCGGGAAGAGTGTGAAGGACCTCATGCCCGGTAACGCCTGCGCCGGAGAGGAAGTCTTCCAAACGGTCCACGGCCACGATCAGCTTCGCCCCGACCGGCACGAGACTGTCCTCGGCCACGCCGGTGACATGGATGACCGTGTAGGTGATATCCGGCCCGGCAGCGAGTGCCCGGTTGACGGGGATCGTCCACGGGGTCGTGGTCCAGATCACGGCCGAGGCACCGGAGAGCAGCTGCCCTTCCGTCGGGTCCTTCACATTGGGGAAAGCCACGAACAGGGTCGTGGAGGTGATGTCGTGATATTCGACTTCCGCCTCGGCCAGGGCCGTCTTCTCGACCGGACTCCACATCACGGGGCGCAACCCACGATAGAGACGGCCATTGAGAAGGAACTTGCCGATTTCCTCGGCAATCTGCGCCTCGGAGGCGAAGTCCATCGTCACGTAGCGGTTGTCCCACTCCGCCTGGATGCCCAGACGCTTGAAGTCCTCCCGCTGGGCCTCCACCCACTTTGCGGCATATTCCCGACATTCCGCACGGAACTGGAGAACCGGCACGGCATCCTTGTCCTTGCCCTTCCGGCGATATTCCTCCTCGACCTTCCACTCGATCGGCAGGCCGTGGCAGTCCCATCCCGGCATGTAGCGCACCTGCGCCCCATTCATGCGCTGAGCACGGTTGATGACGTCCTTCATCACTTTGTTGAGGGCATGGCCGATATGGATATGCCCGTTGGCATAGGGCGGGCCATCATGCAGCGTGAAGATGCTGTCCGCCCGACGCCCGGCCTCCGCTATCTGGCCATCCAGCCCCGCCTCCGCCCAATGGGCCAGCATGTCCGGCTCCCGCTTTGGCAGGTTGCCCCGCATGGGGAAAGACGTCTTGGGCAGGAAGACCGTTCCCCGGTAACGCTCCTGCTGCTCACGGAAAACGGTATCGGTCTTTTCTACAGGCTCAGACATGGAATAGGTGCGCCAGCTCTCAGTACGGGATAAAAATAACTGTACTTATGGAGAGAGCCTGCCGTCCCGGTCAACCCCCTGTCTTGCCGAGCACCTGCTTCGCCTGTGCGGCATCTGCCGCAATATGGGCCTTCAGCTCATCAAGGGAGGAAAAGCGTTTCTCGTCCCGGAGCAGGGCAACCAGCTCCACCCCCAGAATCTGGCCGTACAGGTCCTCATCCACATCGAAAAGATGAGCCTCCAGCCGGCTCTCCCGCCCGTCATTGATGGTCGGGCGGCGGCCAAGATTGGCCACGCCGGGCACGAGCCGGCCGTCCGGCATCTGCACCCTCACGGCATAGACACCCCTGGCAGGCTCCAGATGCTCCTTCAGCGCAATGTTGGCTGTCGGGAACCCCAGAAGGCGCCCCCGCTGATCCCCCTGGACCACCTCTCCCGTGATGGCCCAGTTGCGCCCCAGAAGCTCCGCTGCCTTCTCGGGATAACCCTCCTGAAGGAGACGGCGTATCCGGCTGGAAGACACCGGCCCTGCCACATCCGCCAGCTGCGGGACGATACTGACGCCCACACCATGCTCCACCAGAAGCTGCTCCAGAAACGTGACATCACCCTCCCGCCGGTACCCGAAGGCGAAGTCCGCCCCACAGGCCACATGAGCCACATGCAGCCCCTCGATCAGCACATCCCGCACGAAGGCCTCGGCACCCAGATGGGAAAAAGCCTCATCAAACTCTGCCTGCACGATGCAGCTTACGCCCTGTTCCTTCAGGGCGGCGGCACGCACCTCCGGCCGCATGAGACGGAAGGGTGGGTCCTGCGGACGGAAAAAAGACCGTGGATGTGGCTCGAAGGTCAGCACCCCCAACCGACAGCCGGGGCGAGCCATCTTCAGGCTCTGAAGCAAATGGACATGACCTCGATGCACGCCATCAAAATTGCCCAGAGCCACGGCCGCACCCCAGCAGGAGCGGGGCACGGCCCGCCAGTCTGTGCAGAAAGTCATATGGGTATCATCGGGTCTTCAGGTGCCGGAACTGTTCCGCAGAGCGGGATCAGCGGGAACGGTGGCTTTCATCATCAGCCATACGGGCATCCGGCTGCTGATGGGGCGCTGCCGTACCCTGCTGGGGCTGGGGCGGGGACAGACGTTCGTCAGCCTGCTGCGGGGCGGCGGTTCCCTCCCGGTCATCCTCGGCCATGCCCTTCTTGAAGGATTTGATCCCCTTGGCGAAATCGCCCATCAGGCTGCTGATCTTGCCGCCACCACCGAACAGCACCAGTACAATAACGGCAAGGATTATCCAGTGAATCGGACTCATGCTGCCCATAGGACCATACTCCCTGATAAGGTTGAGGCGTCCCCCATGTGGCAGGGGCGTACTGATTGTGCAACCCCCGGCCCATGGGCCCACCCATGTCGTGAAGGCATCCTAGCGCATTGGCAGGATAAAACCATAGGTGGGATATGCACGCCTGCCCATACTTCCTGCTGGGGCCCACCAGACCCGGACCAGCGACCAGTCCCCCCTTGGGGAGATGTCCTCCACCGGCACACTGTGCTCAATACGCCCGCCAACCCAGTTGGCATGATCCACTTCAATCCGCCGCCTCGTCCGCAGGCGCCGCACGACCGACACATGCCCATCCGGAATACGGGAGCTTGCCCGGAACACCAGCACACTCCCCGGCTGTGGCCTGTGGCTACGCTGGTAATGGCCCCGGGCTTCCCACCACCAGCTGGCAGCCCGCCCCCGCAGGTTGACCCCACTCACCTGCCGCGCATAAGGCGCACACTGCACCGGCCCATGGTAGGATCCGACCGAGCTGCATGCTCCGAGAGTGAGGCAGACACACAGGGCCAGCACCTCCTTCCGGCGGTCCCACATCTGCCATCCCTGCATGACAGCCCCGCTTTTCTGCATGGTCCACCTCACGCTCTGCCCATTCTCGCCAGACATCAGCCTAACCGGACATTGAGGCTGAATCTGGTTCCTGCCCAACGGAACATCACAGGGACCGGAATCCGATAATCAGATCTTCCGCATCCTCCCTGTCCATTCCAAGCGCCTTCTCCGCAACATCCTGCGCAAAACCGTTGCGGGCAAAAATGGCCAGTACCTTCATGTGTTCCTTCTCCGGCCTGTCGGGCCTGTGGAATGGCCCGACCGCCCTTTTGCGAGCCAGGATGAGTGCGGCGGCCAGTTCGGCCTGATGGGCCTGCTCCTCCCCTGCCTCTCCCAGGCTCTCATCCACCGCCTGCCGGACCGTCTCACCATCAACGCCCCTTGCCTGAAGATGGGCCTGCACAGCTCGGCGGGACCGCCCGGCACGGACCAGATTGCGGGACCTGGAACGGGAAAAGGCCGCATCATCCACAGCTCCGAGGCGCCCCATCTCCTCCACGATCTGGTCGATAACCGGCAGGCAGACGGCCTCATGTGCAGCGACCTCCTCGGCAAACATGCCAGCCCGGGCAGCCCGTACCCCCCAGCGGCGAACACGCCGCTGCAACATCTGCCGCAAGCTTTGCCGGGTCGTGGCAAAGCGGGCCAGATGGGCCAGAGCTGCGTCTTTCAGGCTCTGATAATCTGGTGAAGGTGGGATAACATCCATGCGATCAGTCCATAACTTGCTCTTGCCCTGCCCGTCCAAAATCTTCATCACTGGTAACAGGCCTCTCCATAGTACCCGCCAGTGAGTTCTCATGCACGCACAACACTCCATCCTGCCCCGGACCGGGCGCCTGAAGGAAGAAATGCACGCCACGGCCACCCGTTATCCCGGCCCCGGTGGAGCTGTTGCCGTCCTGCATGAGGGGGAAGTGATCGCCCGGCACTGCTGGGGCTATGCCTCGCTGGAACGCCGCCTGCCTTTCACGCCCGCAAGCCTGTTCCGCATCTGTTCCATCACCAAGCAGTTCACCTGCGCCACCCTGCTGGACCGTTACGAAAACCCGGAAACCCTGGCCCCATACATCCACAGGCGGCTGCCCCGGCTCCGCTCCGACCCGCCCACTGTCACACAGCTGGCTCACAACCAGTCCGGCCTGCGGGATTACTGGGCCGTGGCCATGCTGCATGGTGCCGCCATTGAAGGCACATTCAGCCCGGCGGATTCCGACAGGGTCATCACCGGGACACGGTCCCTCCAGTTTCTTCCCGGCACATCCTATTCCTACGTCAACCAGAATTTCCGTCTGATTTCCGAGGCGATGGAAGAAGAAAGCGGGCTGAGCTTTGCCGAGCTGCTCCAGCAGCATGTTTTCGACAGGGTCGGCATGAGGCGGGCCATCCTGGCGGCGGAAACCAGCGCCCTGCCCGATGGCACAACCGGCTATGAGGGGACACAGGAGGGCGGCTACTGGCCCGCCCGCAATCACATCTACTGGACAGGGGATGCCGGGATGGCAGCCTCGCTCGATGACATGATCGCCTGGGAACGTTTCATCGACCAGCAGCGTGATGACCCCGAAGGCCTCTATAACCGCATGAGCCGCCCCGTCCTGTTCGATAACGGGCACAAGGCGCCTTACGGCTTCGGGCTGCAGCATGGCACCATCGCAGGCCATGAGGTCACAGCCCATGGCGGCGCCCTGCGGGGCTGGCGGTCCCACCGGCTGCACTGTGCCGCCTTGCGCCTCTCTGTCGTGGTCCTCTTCAACCACATGTCCCCGGCCCAGCAGGCCGCCGCCAACCTGTTCCGGGCCTTTCTGGGAGAAGAGGGAAAACCGGCTGCCCGACAGGCCCCCTCTGGCAGACAGGCTCCCCATGCACTGGAGGGCCTCTGGCTGGATGAGGAAACCGGCCTCTCCGCCCGCATCACCGCAGCAGCACCGGGCAAGCTTCAGCTCCGCTACCTCATGCTGCCGGAAACGCTGGACATCATCTCCCCCCAGCTTGCCGAGGCCGGGAACCTCCGTGTGCGGCATATACAGGGCGAACACATGCAGGCCAGCACACAGGAAATCCCCACGCCCCACATCATCATGGAACGGCCAGGGGAGAACCGGCATGCCCTGCTCCGCCCCTACCCTGCCAGCCCCCAGCCCGACCCGAAAGAACTTGCCGGAGACTATGAATGTGAGGAGCTGGACGGCTCCCGTTTCACCATCACCAGCCAGAGCGGGCTGCTGCATGGCGGGTTCTCCGGTTTTCTGGGAACAGGGCGGATGGAACGGCTGACCGGACTGGGACCGGACCTGTGGGCCTTCCCCTGCCCCCGGGCTCTGGATCACACCCCGCCCGGCGACTGGACCCTCCACTTCGAACGGCGGAACGGGCGCCTCCACCAGCTGCGTGTCAGCTGCTGGCTGGCACGGAATCTCATCTATCGGCGGCTGCCGGACTGAAGGCCATGCGTCCGGCTGCAAAGCCCTCCATGGCCTGCCTGCAAAACAGGGTTTGACGATTCCCCGTTCTGCAAGCAGTATGGTCGGGCAGCTCCCCCTGATCTGAAAACCGGACAGGGGTATTTTCCGTTGGAGGCATGGAACTGATGCGCCACCGGATACGGGCTGTATGTCGTTGATTTTTCAGACCGGGAACGCGTCCACCATGATCGCCTCCATCATGCCGAACTACAAACGCTTTGACCTTGCCTTTGAGCATGGCGAAGGCCTCTGGCTCACCGGCACGGATGGACGACGCTATCTGGACTTCGGGGCTGGCATTGCCGTGTCCTCCCTTGGCCACAGCCACCCGGCCCTCGTGAAGGCCATCACCGAACAGGCCAGCAAAGTCATCCACGTCTCAAACCTCTATCAGGTTCCACAGGCCAGGGCCCTGGCGGACATGCTGGTGGCGAACAGCTTTGCGGATTCAGTCCTCTTCTGCAATTCCGGTGCGGAGGCCAATGAGGGCCTCATCAAACTGATCCGGCGGGCCCAGTACAAAAATGGTCACCCTGAACGCACACGCATCATCTGTTTCAACAATGCCTTTCATGGACGGACACTGGCCACCATTTCCGCAACCGGCAACCCGGCCTATCTGGAAGGGTTCGGCACACCGGTGGAAGGGTTCGACCATGTGCCCTTCAACGACCTCAACGCCGTCCGGGCCGCCGTGACAGACCAGACAGCCGGCATCCTACTGGAACCCGTGCAGGGGGAAAGTGGCATCCGGGCAGCAGACCATGAATTCCTGCAGGGCCTCCGTGCCCTGTGCGATGAGAAAGGCCTCTATCTGGGCATTGATGAGGTACAGAGCGGCATGGGCCGTACCGGTACGCTCTTCGCCTTCGAGCAGGCAGGCATCACACCGGATGTCGTGTCCTCCGCCAAAGGCATTGGCGGGGGCGTACCGCTCGGGGCTGTACTGGCCCGTGAAGACTTGGCCCAGCACCTCACACCCGGCACGCATGGCACCACTTATGGCGGCAACCCACTGGCCTGCTCGGCCGGGCTGGCCGTGCTGAAAGAGATTCTGTCACCCGGCTTTCTGGAGCATGTCCGCAAGACCGGTGCCGCCTTTGGCACAATGCTTGAAGCCTGCGTGAGGGAATATCCCACCATTTTCGAGGAAGTCCGTGGTGTCGGACTGATGCGGGGCCTGCGCTGCCGCATCCCTGTCGGGGATGTTCTGGCCGCTGTCATGGCCGAGGGCCTTCTGGCCATAGGCGCAGGGGACAACGTGCTGCGTCTGGTTCCGCCCCTCATTGCAACCGAGGCTGACTGTCAGGAAGCCTGCACCCGCATCGGGCGTGCTGCTCACGCCCTTGCCAACAAGTAAGGAGACACCTGCGTGAGTACCACCAAGGCCTCATCGCCCCGTCACTTCCTGGACATCAAGGACCACTCCACCGAGACACTGCGGCACATCCTCACGCTCGCCGCACGGGTCAAGGCTCTCCAGCAGGGGCGCAGACATCCGCTCTGCCCCGGCCAGCCACTGGCCGGCCGCGCGCTGGGGCTGATGATGTCCCGCCCCTCCACCCGCACCCGTGTCTCCTTTGAAGTCGGGATGAAACAGCTTGGCGGGACCGTCAACGTGCTGGCTCCATCCGACATGCAACTGGGGCGTGGAGAAAGCATTGCCGATACGGCCCGTGTCCTCTCCCGTTTTCTGGATGTCATCGTGCTGCGCACGGGCAAGGATGCCAACCTGCGTGAGCTGGCCCGCTGGAGCAGCGTGCCGGTCATCAACGGGCTGACACCGATCTCCCACCCTGTACAAATTCTGGCCGACATCCTTACCTTTGAGGAACACAGGGGGCCGATCACCGGCAAAAAACTGGCCTGGATCGGCGATGGCAACAATGTTGCCACCTCCATGATCGAGGCCGCAGCCCGACTGGGCTTCACCCTGCATCTGGCCACACCGGAAGGGGAGTTCACCCCGTCCGAAACCGCAGTGCAATGGGCCCGGGACAATGGCGGTGACATCCGCCTGACGCATGACCCCAAGGAGGCCGCAGCAGGAGCGGATGCCGTCATCACGGACACATGGGTCAGCATGGGGGATGAAGATGCGGAAAAACGCCTCAGGCTGTTCCGCCCTTACCATGTGGATGAAACCCTCATGGCGCTGGCCTCACCCCAGGCCCTGTTCATGCACTGTCTGCCTGCCCATATAGGGGAAGAAGTCAGCAAGGCCGTGTTCGAAAGCCCGGCCTCCATCGTGTTTGATGAAGCCGAAAACCGCCTGCATGCCCAGAAAGGGCTTCTGCTCTGGTGCATGGAGAAGGATGATCTTTCGGCCTATCAGGGCTAGACCCTTCCGCCTGATGCCTGCCCCGGAGGGGGTAGGGCATCAGGCCAGGCAGGCCCGACAGAGAGGATTGTGACCCCGGTGACAGAAACCACCACGCCCGCAGCAACGCCCCGCCCGCATGATGTCCCCGACCTCACGGTCGCCCATGCCATCACACCGTTCCATCTTGGCCATGTGCCAGTACGGGGGCGGCTGATCACACTTGGCCCGCTGGCCGGGGCCATCCTCTCCCGCCATGATGAACTGCCAGAACCGGTCCGCCTCCTTGGCGGACAGGCGCTCGCCCTCGTGGCAGCCATGGCGACGGCCCTCAAATTCAAAGGGTCCTTCTCCCTTCAGGTCAAAGGAGACGGACCTGTTTCCCTGTTCCTTGCAGACTGCACCGATACAGGCGAACTGCGCTTTACCGCCCGCATGGCTGAAGATTACACCCTCCCCCTGCCGGAAGATGCTTCCGGACTGCTGGGCAAGGGCTATATGGCCTTTACCGTGGATCAGGGGCCGGATACCGACCGTTATCAAGGCATTGTCGGGCTCGAAGGCCCCACTCTGGCTGACATGGCCGAACATTATTTCCAGACCAGTGAGCAGCATGACTGCGCCATCCACCTCTTCTCCCGCCATACGGAAGCGGGCTGGCAGGCCGGAGCCCTGGTACTGGAACGCCTGCCAGACAGCACCCCGATTGCGGGCAATGATGACCACAGACCAGCCGATGCCACCATCCAGGACCTGTGGGAAACGGCCTGCACCTTTGGCCAGACCCTGACGGCAGAGGAGCTCTTCAACCCACAGCTCTCCCCCGGGGCGCTCATCAACCGTCTCTTCGGCACGCTGGATGTGGAGCTGGCCCCGGCCAGGCCTCTCTCCTTCGGCTGCCGGTGCAGCCGGGCCCGCCTCCAGGGTGTGCTGGAACGTTTCAGCGGGGAGGACCTCGACCACATGGCACAGGATGGCGTGATCTCCATGGAATGCCATTTCTGCAACACGGCTTTCACCTTCACCCGTGAAAGCCTGCCCGATGGCCAGAAAAACGGTGATGCTGGAGCGCCATGACAGCAGGGCTTCCAGTACCTCTCCAGCGGGACGGGCAGCCCGTCGAACGGCTCTATCCGGGTTGGCAGTGCAACGGGCGTCATCCGGCCCCTGCCGGGATGGAGGTCCTGAGTCTCCAGCACAGGCACACAGGGCAGGAAGCCTGCTGGTGGCTCACACCTGAAGGGGATATCCTCGCCTGCCACGCCCTGGCGCTGGACAAACGCTGGAGCCAGAAGATCAGGGAGGCCGTTGCCCCCGCCCTACAGCAACTCAGCACGACGCTGCTGGGCCGGGTAACGCCCCTGCCAGCCGAGGCCTGCTTCCCGCATGAGGCCATGGCCCCACTCACCAACCTGCCGCACACGGCCCGCCTCCAGCTGCTCGGCCTCTGGTTCCGCTCTGTCAGCAGGTCGCTTCTTGTCCTGTCTCCCGCCACACTGCTGGATGGTGAAGAGACCTCACTGGAGCTGGAGGCAGCGGATGCAACTGGCCAGCCCTTTGCGCCCCGGTTCATCCGGGCCATGCTGGAGACACGGCCCGCCGGCCCCCACACGCTGGCCTGCTCCCCTTTCAGTGGCCGCATCATCCGGGCCGAACTGACCATGCCGACAGACAGAGGTGTGGCCTGCCGCTTCAGTGACGAAAGAAACGGAGAAACCTTCTACCTCTTCTGGCCCGGCCCGGCAGGGCAGATAGACCCGCAAACAGCACAGCAGCCCCTTTTCTACCACCCGCAGGGTGAACTCCTGCTGGGAGATGGGCCGCTTACGCCACTGGTCCCCATCTTTCTCCTCTCATGGTTCATCAGCAACCCCAACTGCATTGAGGAACTGAAACATGCCCACCCCTTCCGGCTGGAAGATTATGGCGTGGGCAAGGCCTCGGCCCTGTGGAAGGACATCGCCCTGGCACCTTCGTCCTCCCAGACCGATACACAGGCCACCACACAGGAAGAGACTGGACAAAACCGGACATCTTTTCCATTTTCTTCCAGACACTGGGGGCAGTCTTTCTTTTTTGAGGCCGGTCGGACAGCAGGCCTGCCCGACCGGGACCGGCTCACCCCGCAGGACCACGAAAAAACAACAGGCGCCGGACATGAAAACCATGACGAACCATAGTGCCAGAACGCCTCATCTGGTCAGCCGCATGAAGCTGCGTTCCTCTCTCTTCAGCCTGGGAATGGGCTGTGCGCTGGCTCTGCTGGCAGGCTGTGCCTCCGGCGGTTCCGGAGAGGAAACATTCCCGTCACCGGATTACAGCTACCTGCCCCCCCTCAACCTGAATGTCAGCCAGGTTGATGTCAGCAACCAGGTCCAGCCCGACAGTGACGCCCTGTCCTCCCACAGCCCGACCAACCCCGCCGACGCTCTGGCCCTTATGGGGCGCCAGCGCCTGCACGCCATGGGAGCATCCGGTACGGCCAGCTTCACCATCACGAAAGCGGAGATGAGCAAGGCCCCGCACCATGCCCTCAGCGGGAGTTATACAGTCCAGCTGAACCTGAATGACGCCGCCAGCCATCACCACGGCTTCATCACGGCGCATGTCCAGCGCACGATTGATGCCCCGGGCAAGCTCGGGCTGGAGCACAACCTCCATACGCTCAACACGCAGCTCATGGATGACATGAATGTCGAGCTGGAATACCAGGTTCGCAGCCATCTGGCCTCATGGCTGACGGACGCAACAGGCACACCGCTGAATGCCGCCACCATCCAGAGCCAGGAGCTGAGCAGCACGGATCTGTCCGGCACACCCCCGGCTGCACCGCAGCCCCCGGCCAGCACGGTCGTGACCGGTGCCACCGCAACGGCAGACCGGGCCGTTGGCAATGCTGCCAGCACTGCCGGCAGCTGGCAGAAACCGGCTGATACGGAAACAGGCCAGGCACCTTCCGCAGGCCGCATCCATTCTCCCCAGCCCCACATGCTCACCCTGCCCCAATAACGGACCTGGGCGCCCAATGCGGGAAAAAAGGCGGAAGAAAGCAGGCATGACAGCTGGTTAACTTGTCTTCTGCTGCCTTTTTTCCCATTCTGCCCCCCTCTTCTGGACTTTCTCAAACCGGGCCGCCCTGTGCGATGACATCATCTTCCTCCCCTCCCTCCCACGATGCTCCTGCCCCGCTGTCCCGGCGTGGCTTCATGGGAGGGGCAGCCTCCCTCTCCAGCCTTCCCCTGCTCAGCCATGCCGCCCGGGCAGACGAAAAGGATGGGAAACAACAGCCCGCCCCCCCGGATGATGACCCCGCCTATTACAGGCCCGTCTTTTTCAGTGCGGAGGAATATCTCTTTCTCTGCCATGCGTGCGAGCGCATCTTTCCGCAGGATGAAAACGGGCCGGGAGCCCAGGCCCTCGGCGTACCCCGCTTCATCGACAGGCAGATGACCACCCCTTACGGCCGGGGTGACCTCTGGTACATGAAGGCTCCCTTCGTGAATGGGCCGCCAGAGCTGGGCTACCAGCTGCCCTACAGCCCACAGGACCTCTATCGTGGGGCCATCACGCCCATCAACACCCATTGCCTCATGCTGCATGATGCCGTTTTTGCAGCCCTCTCGCCACAATGGCAGGATGAGGTGCTGCATGCGCTGGAAGATAACAGGCTCCACCTCAATGACATTCCCGGTGCCGTCTTCTTCGAGCAGCTGCGGACCAATACACTGGAAGGAGCCTTCTCCGACCCTGCCTATGGCGGCAACCACAACATGGCTGGCTGGAAAATGATGGATTTTCCCGGTGCCAGGGCGGACTTCATGGACTGGATCAACCAGGACGGGGCCCGCTACCCCCTGGGCCCGGTCGGCATGCCTCCAAAACCGGACCCATACAGCGCCTCTTTCCAGAATGAGGAGGGATGAACCATGACAGACCAGACATTCCCTCCCGCGAAGCCGGATGTCGTTGTCATCGGCGCTGGCTGGGCCGGCAGCATCATGGCCAAGGAACTGACAGAGGCCGGACTGAACGTCACCATGCTGGAACGTGGGCACGACCACAGCACAGCCGTGGAAGGGACCTATCCCGGCTCCATTGACGAACTGCGGGGCGCCGTGCGCAAGCGCCTCTTCCAGAAACTGGCCCGCACCTCCCTGACCATCCGCAACCGCCCGGACCAGACTGCCCTGCCCTACCGCCAGCTGGCCGCCTTCCTCCCCGGCGAAGGCGTTGGTGGTGCCGGACTGCACTGGTCAGGCTGCCACTTCCGTGTCACGGAGGATGACCTCCGCCTGCGCAGCGCCACCATTGAGCGCTACGGGCAGAAATTCATCCCCAAAGACATGCACCTCCAGGATTACGGAATCAGCTACGGAGAACTGGAACCGTTTTTCGACAAGGCAGAGAAGGTCTTTGGAACTTCGGGGGAGGCATCCTCCGTGCAGGGGCAGAAAACAGGCCGTGGCAACGTCTTTGCCCTGGACCGCTCCAGCCATTTTCCCCTGCCGCCCATGGCAGACACCTTCTCTGCCAGCGTCTTCCGCCAGGCAGCCCGGGAGGCAGGCTTCCACCCTTACAGCATGCCTGCCGCCAATGCCTCCCAGCCCTATACCAACCCTTATGGCTGCCAGATGGGCCCCTGCAACTTCTGCGGTTATTGCAGTGGCTATGCCTGCTATCTCTATTCCAAAGCCTCCCCGAACGTGAACATCCTGCCCGCTCTGCGGCAGGACAAACGCTTCCGGCTCATCACACAGGCACAGGTGCTGGAAATCCTGCTGGATGACACCCGCAAGAGGGCCACCGGTGTGCGGTACATCGACCTCAAAACCGACTCCGAACAGGTCATTGAGGCGGATCTGGTCATCCTCAGCGCCTTCCAGCTGCACAATGTCCACCTCATGCTGACATCCGGCATTGGCAAACCCTATGACCCGGTCAGCCAGAGCGGGACCATCGGCCGCAATTTCACCTACCAGACCATCACCTCCTCCCGTGTCTGGCTGCCGGAAAACCGCTGCACAAACCAGTTTGTCGGCGCCGGCGGCGCTGGCGTGGCCATTGATGACTTCAACCAGCCCGGTTTCGACCGGGGGCGGGCCGGTTTCATTGGCGGGTCTCCTGTCTGGGTCAATCAGGCGGGCCTCAAGCCCATTGCTGCCGCACAGGGCAGTGGCGGAAAAGGATCACCCCGCTGGGGAGGTGCCTACAAGGCCGCCATGATCGACCAGTACAGGCATTCCTTCAGCATTGATGCCCATGGCAGCAACATGGCCTACCGGGATGTCTATCTCGACCTGGACCCCACATGGCGCAATGCCTATGGCCAGCCCATGCTGCGGATGACCTTCACATGGAAGGACAACGACATCCGCATGAACCAGTATGTCGTCAGGCAGATCGGCGACATTGCCCAGGCCATGGGGGCCACACGGACCAGCCTGAACAGCCTCCAGCCGGGCCAGCTTTTCGACAGCCGCATCTATCAGACAACACATCTCAGCGGTGGTGTCATTCTGGGCAGCAACCCGAAGACCAGCGCCCTGAACCGGTATCTCCAGAGCTGGGACGTCCCGAATCTCTTCGTCATCGGCTCCAGCGCCTTCCCGCAAGGAATGGGATACAACCCGACAGGCCTGGTGGCAGCACTGGCCTACTGGTCCGCTTACCATATCCGCCAGACCTATCTCCGCAATCCCGGCCCGATGGTACACGCCTGATGTCCCTGTTCCTCCGTTCCACCGGCACGAAACGCACATCCCCCCTTCGCCCCCTGCTGACGATGGGGCTGGGTCTGCTGGGCATCGTGGCTGCCACCCTGCCCACCCGTCCTGCACAGGCTGATGATGCTCCCCTGCCTGCCGGACTGATTGAAGAGGGCCATTATCAGGCTGTTCTGGGCGACTGTGCCGCCTGCCACACCCAGCCGGGGCGGCCACCCTACAGCGGGGGGATGCCCTTCAAACTGCCCATAGGCACCATCTACTCCACCAACATCTCGCCAGACCCCGTCCACGGCATCGGCCACTATACCGAAGCCGAATTCGCCCGGGCCGTCCAGCTCGGCATCCGCAAGGATGGCAGCGCCCTCTATCCGGCCATGCCCTATCCCTCCTACGCACGGCTGAGCAAGGCGGACATCCATGCCCTCTATGTCTATTTCCAGAGGGGGGTGACACCGCAGCCTGTTGACCCGCCCGCCAATGGGCTGATCTGGCCACTTTCCATGCGCTGGCCCCTGCATATCTGGCGCTGGCTGTTCTCACCCTCCATCCAGTCTGCCCAGCTGCGCACCAACAACCAGTTCTCCGACCCCATACTTGCCCGTGGAGCCTATCTGGTGGAAGGACCCGGCCATTGCGGGGCCTGCCACAGCCCCCGCAGCATCACCCTCAATGAAAAAGCCCAGACAGCCAAGGACGGGCCGCTCTTCCTCTCTGGCGGGGGCGTGGTGGAACAATGGGTCGTCCCCTCCCTCCGGCAGGAAAACCGGACAGGACTGGGCCGCTGGAGCGAACAGGACATCGTGGATTTCCTCCGCACGGGGCGGTCCCGGACTGGTGCCAGCTTTGGCGGGATGACGCCTGTCATCGTCCATAGTGCCCATGCCTTCAAGGAGGCGGACCTGCACGCCATTGCCCGTTACCTCATGCAGCTGGCCCCGGCACGCAAGGAAACACCCTGGGTCTATGACCCCACGACGACCGACATGCTCCGCCGTGCCGACCTCTCCCAGCCCGGGGCACAGACCTACATGGACCGCTGCGCCGCCTGCCACCGCACCGATGGTGCCGGGTATGGAACGGTCTTCCCCCCACTGGCTGGCAACCCCATCGTGATGACGGATGATGCCACATCACTCATCCATATCATTCTGGCCGGCGACAGTATGCACGCCCTGCCTACGGCGGCCTCCGCCTTCACCATGCCGGGCTTTGCGGACACGCTCTCTGACAGGGAAGTAGCTGATGTTGTCAGCTTCATCCGGCAGAGCTGGGGCAATAACAGCAGCCCCGTGAAGGAAAGTACCGTGAAACACATCCGCCACTCCATCCCGCAGGCAGAAACACCGGACCAGCTTCCCAAAAACTGACACCATCGGCACGGAAGGAAGAAACACCCTTGGCGGTTTTTTCCTTCCGTACCCATACAGACGGAGCGCTGCATTCCGTGACATTCCTGTAACCTATGCTCCCGTCATCTCGTGACAGGATGAGGACTGTAGAACAGAAGCAGGGGCCTTTCTGCCTGCCCTACAGAAGAAGGTGCCGTACCTTACGGAGATGTCATAACTCAGACTAAAACAGTATTTAATTCGCCCTGTCGTCCTTTTTGCCTAGATTGTCCCGGCTTCCTTCTGCCTCTGGAATAAAACTGGAACAGTCCGACCCATGAATGCCATTGTCATCACCGCCCTGAAGCGGCCTCTGACCTTTGTGGTACTGTCCATCCTGATCGTGATGTTCGGGGTGATGTCAGTCTTCAAAACACCGACTGACGTCTTTCCGAATATCAAGATCCCGGTGGTCTCTGCCGTCTGGACCTATGGCGGGATGCTGCCTGAGGAATTTGCAGGCCGCATCATCTACAATTACGAGCTGATGGTGACCTCCACCGTGGAGGGCATCGAGCACATGGAGTCCAACTCCTATTACGGGCGGGGGATCGTGACGATCTTCTTCCAGCCCGGGTCTGAGATTGGCGAGGCAGAGGCGGAAGTCACCGCCATTTCCCAGACCGTCATCAAGCAGCTGCCAGTGAACATCCCGGCCCCGATGATCATGCGGCTGGATGCGTCTTCCGTTCCAGTCATCTCGCTGCAGATCACCTCGGACAAGCAGACGCCGTCCGACCTCTACAAGCTGGCGATGATCCGTGTCCGTCCGCTTCTGGTCACCGTCGAGGGGGCCGTGGTGCCGCATCCCTATGGCGGGATGGACAGCTTCGTGATGGTCACGCTGAACCAGGACCAGCTGCGGGCGCACCATCTCTCGGCCATGGACGTGCAGAACGCCATGCATGACCAGAACATCGTCCTGCCCGCCGGTGACCAGAAGATCGACGCCGTGGACTGGATGGTGCAGACCAACGCCACCCCCAAGAGCATGAAGGCCATCGGCAACATTCCGGTCAAACGGGTGGGCAATGCAGTGATCTACGTTCACGATGTGGCGGACGTCTATCGTGGCGGCCATCCGCAGACAAACCTCGTGCTCGTGAAGGGACGTCAGGGCGTCGAGGTCGTCGTCATGAAGAGCGGCGAAGCCTCCACGCTGGACGTGGTGGATGGCGTAAAGAAGGCCCTCCCCCGCCTGCGGGCCGTGCTGCCGGATGACGTGAAGGTCAGCATCCTGACCGACGCCTCCATCTTCGTGAAGGACGCCATCAAGGACGTGGTGCGGGAGATGGTCACCGCTGCCTTCCTGACCGGCATCGTGGTGCTGCTCTTCCTCGGCTCGTGGCGGTCCACCGTCATCATCGCCACCTCCATCCCGCTGGCCATTCTCTGCTCGGTCATCGGGCTGAGCTGGGCCGGGGAATCCATCAACGTGATGACACTGGGCGGGCTGGCCCTGGCGGTCGGCATCCTCGTGGACGACGCCACGGTGATGATCGAGAACATCGACACCCATCTCGAGATGGGCAAGGAACTTGAACCTGCCATCATCGATGCCGCCAACCAGATCGTGACGGCGACCTTCGTCTCCACCACCTGCATCTGCATCGTGTGGCTGCCCCTGTTCGAGCTGGACGGCGTGGCCGGTTACCTCTTCCGACCGATGGCGGAAGCCATCATCTTCGCCATGATCGCCTCCTTCGTCCTCTCCCGGACGCTGGTCCCGACCATGGCAAAATACCTGCTGGCCAATCATGGTCACGGCCATGACATCCCGGACAGGGAGCAGCATACTGCCGATGCCAACGCTGCTGCCGTGGCAGCCGGTCACCCGGCCAACCGTGGCGACGGGACAGACAGCCACAATCACTCCGCTCCCCTGCCACCACGCAGCGGTGTCATGGGCTTCTTCATCCGCTTCCAGCGGGGCTTTGAGGAAAAGTTCAACAGCTTCCGGGACGGCTATTACGCCATTCTGGTCCGCTGTGTGGAGCAGCGCAAACTGTTTGTCGGCATCTTCCTCGGCCTTTCCGTCCTGTCATTGGGGCTTTACTTCACGGCCGGGCGGGACTTCTTCCCGGAGACGAAGTCCAACGCCCTCCAGATGCACATGCGGGCCCCGCTGGGTACCCGTATCGAGGTTGCGGGCCGCATTGCCGCTCTGGTCTCCGACCGCATCGAGCAGGACCTGCCCGGCCAGGTGGAAGAGATCGTCAGCAACTGCGGCCTGCCGGAAGGGGCGCACAACCAGGCCTTCATCCCGACACCGACCATCGGGACGCAGGACTGCGACCTGACCATCGCCCTGAAAAACGAGGCCTCCCCCGTGTGGGATTATCGTGCCCTGCTGCGCAAGGACCTCTCCGCCCGCTTCCCCGGGACGGTCTTCACCTTCCAGCCGGCGGACCTGACGGCGAAGATCCTCAATTTCGGCTCTCCCGCACCGATCGACATCCAGATCAACGGGCCGGACATTGCCGACAATTATGACTATGCCCGCAAGATCATGACCCGCCTGCGGCACATCCCGGGGGCTGCCGATGTCGTCATCCAGCAGACGATGAAGACACCGACACTGATGATCCGTGGCAACCGGACCTTCAGCCAGGCCACCGGCCTGACCGAGGCCGACCTCGCCAACAACCAGCTGATGACGCTCTCCGGTTCCAGCACGGTGGACCCGCAGTTCTGGCTCGACCCCAGCAACGACGTCACCTTCCCGCTGAACACCTACGTCTCGCAGGACCAGCTGACGCATCTGAGCGACCTGCTAACCATTCCGGTGGACAAGGGCGACGGCAACCCGACCGGTACGGGCGACCAGCTTCTGGGCAGCATCAGCACCGTCGTGCCGACCGGCACGCCGGGTGAGGTGTCCCACTTCAACTCCATGCCGGAGGTGGACATCTACGTCTCCACCGAAGGACGGGACCTCGGGGCCGTGCTGACGGACGTCAAGAAAGTCATCACCGACACGAAATCCCTGCTGCCCAAGACGGCCGCAACGGAGATTCATGGGGCCGCCGTGACCATGTACGGAGCCTATGGCCAGCTCATCATCGGGCTGATGGTTTCCATCGTGCTGATCTACCTGCTGATCGTCGTCAACTTCCAGTCCTGGATGGACCCGTTCATCATCATCACCGCCCTGCCCGGCGCACTGGCCGGGATCGCCTGGGCCCTGTTCCTGACCGGGACACGCCTGTCCGTCCCGGCCCTGACAGGGGCCATCATGTGCATGGGGACGGCCACGGCCAACTCCATCCTCGTGGTGTCCTTCGCCAGGGAGCGGATCGAGCTGCATGGTGATGCCCTCCGGGCAGCGACGGAAGCCGGGCGGGAGCGCATCCGCCCCGTGCTGATGACCGCCCTTGCCATGGTGGTGGGGATGATCCCCATGGCCACCTCCAACTCCACCAATGCCCCACTGGGCCGGGCCGTGATTGGCGGGCTGATTGTCGCCACGCTGTCCACGCTGCTCTTCGTTCCCTGTGTCTATGCAATCATCCACAACCGTACTGCGCGTCATAAGGAGACCGTCTGATGGCCAGCATGTCCCGCAAACACAAATTACTGCTCGGCCTGATCGCCCTGGCGCTGGGCCTCTACATCATCGTGCTGCTGCTCGGCCGCATGGCCCACAACGCCCACCTGCATGACGTGGCGGAACAGAGTGCCGTGCCCAACGTGGCCATCATCCTGCCCCACAAGGCGGACAGCAAGGTGAGCCTCACGCTCCCCGGCACGATTGATGCCTGGTATCAGGCGCCGATCTATGCGCAGGTCTCCGGTTACGTGAAGATGTGGTACAAGGATTACGGTGCCGTCGTCCATCAGGGTGACGTGCTGGCCGAAATCAACGCCCCGGCACTGGATGCCCAGTACGCCCAGGCCCTGGCAGACCTTGATGCCCAGAAGGCCAAGTACAATCTGGCCTCCGTGACGGCCAACCGCTGGCGGGCCATGGGGCACTCCCAGGCCGTTTCCGGGCAGTCCGTCTCCGTCGCCACGGCGGATGAACAGGCCGCCTACGCCAAGATGGAAGCAGCCCAGCGCAATGTGGACCACTTCGCCGCCCTGGAGAAGTTCAAGCAGATCGTGGCTCCGTTCGATGGTGTCGTGACGGCCCGCTCCATCAATGTGGGTGACTATGTCAACAGCGGGGGCGGGCAGCTCAACGCCACTGGTGGGGCCTCCGAACTCTTCACCGTGGCGGACACGCACCGCCTGCGTCTCTTCATCTCCGTGCCGGAAATCTTCTCCTACATGCTGACGGACGGGCTGACGGCGGAGGTCCACGTGCCGCAGTATCCGGACCGCATCTTCACGGCCAAGTTCCTGACGGCATCCCTCGGCTATGACCCCAACACGAGAACGGCCGTCTCCGAATTCACGCTGGACAATGCCGACCACGCCCTCTGGCCGGGGACCTTCGCCTCTGTCTCGCTGAAAGCCAACAATAATGCCTCCCACCTGCTGAAGATTCCCACGGGGTCCCTCGTCTTTCAGGAAAAAGGAATGCAGGTGGCAACCGTGGACCAGAAGAACACCGTCCACTTCAAGAACATCCGTGTCGGCAAGATGGCGGACAGCTCCACCGAGGTTCAGGCAGGCATCACGGCGGATGACCGCATCATCAACAACCCGCCCGCCGACCTTCTGGAAGGCGACCCCGTCCACATCGTGACACCGGCCCGGGGCTATAACCAGAGCGGCTGGGAAGAATCCGGAGATGATGACTGATGACCACCATGATCTCTGACCGTTCTTCCTCCATGAAGAAGACCCGCCGCAGGCTGGGCCGTCTTGCCCGCCGGACTGCCCTTGGTGGCAGCCTGCTGGCCCTGACGGGCCTCGGTGCCTGCGACCTCGCCCCACACTACGAACCGCCGCATTTTGTCGTGCCGGACAGCTGGCAGGGGCAGGCCCCCTTCGCCGTGGCGCAGCCCGCCGATGCCACTCTCCCCAGCGACTGGTGGACGCTCTTTCATGATCCGCTGCTGAACGAGCTGGAAGACCGGGCCATTGCCGAGAATGGTGACCTCCAGGCCGCCGCCGAGCGTTTCCTTCAGGCCCGCTCCCTCGTGGCCAAGGCCCGGGCGGACCTGCTCCCGCATCTCAGCCTTGATGCAGGCGGGTCGGACAACAAGCAGTCGGCAGACAGGCTCTTCCGCAACGGGGCCACGCTGACCCAGACGCAGGAAGAATATGCCGGTCTGGCCTCGTGGGAGCCGGACATCTGGTCCGCCATCCGCAACCATGTCCGCATGAACCGGCAGGCCGCCCAGCAGGAGGCCGCCCGCTTCGCCATGGCACGGCTGAGCCTGGAGGCCGAGCTGGCCACCGACTACATCCAGCTGCGTGGTTATGATGCGCAGATCGCCATCTACCAGCAGTCCATCGCCTATTATAACCGGGCACTGGATGTCACCCGCACCCAGCTGAAATACAAGGCGGCCCCCCGGCTGGACCTCGCCCGGGCAGAAGCCCAGCTCTACACCACGCAGGCCGCCCTGTATGACATCCAGGCCGCCCGTGAGGTGACGGAACATGCCATCGCCGTGCTGACCAACAGTGCGCCCTCCAGCTTCCACATCGACCCCGTCAAGGCGCTGGACTTCCACCAGCCCAACATTCCGGCGGGCGTGCCCTCGGGCCTGCTCCAGCGGCGGCCCGACATTGCCAGTGCGGAGCGTGAGATGGCCCAGGCCAACCGGGCCATCGGCATTGCCCGTGCCGCCTTCTACCCGCATTTCTCTCTCAATGCGGATGCCGGGTTCGAGGCCAACGGCTTCAAGCTGGCCAATCTGGCCAACTCGCTCTGGACCTACGGTGCCCGCATGAACATTCCACTCTTTGATGGCGGCGTGCATCGGGCGGAACTCCAGCGGTCATGGTCCGCCTACCGGGAAACACGGGACCAGTACCGCACGACCGTTCTCTCCGCCTTCCGGGAAGTGGAGGATGGTCTCTCCCGCACCAACCGCCTGAATCTGGAAAACCAGGCTCTGGAAAAGGCCGTCAATGCCAATCTGGAAACCCAGAACATGACCATGACGCTCTATCAGGGCGGTGTGGGCACCTATCTGGATGCCATTTTCAGCCAGGAAAACACCCTCCGCAGCCGCATCACGCAGGTGGAGGTGGCCACAAGGCTGTATCAGGCTGATGTTTCGCTGATCCGCAGCCTTGGCGGCGGGTGGGACTCCAAGAACCTTCCCACGATGGCCGAGACGCTGTCGGTCGGTGCCTTCCAGTATGAGGGGCTGCACCACCCCAAGCAGGTTGGTGACGTCAATGCCTCCGAACATCCCGAGGCCCATGAGGACCTGACCCATGATGCCCCGGATGCCGTAGGCCGTGGCACCAATGCCCACCTCAAGCCGCTTCCCATCGGGGCGATGCCCTGAGGCAAAGAACGGTTCCACCCGCCCCGTCCGGCGGGTGGAGTCTTCTGGTGCGGCCCGTCCACTTTTCTTCCCGTCACTGGTAACATCTGATACAGCCTACGAATTAGTTTCGTCACCTGTTGAGGAGAGCATCCAATGGCGCATTCCCCCCGCAAGGGCAGTCCGGCCCGCTGGGCGGCTGTCATTCTGCCGCCACTCTGTCTGGGTGGCCTGCTGGCCTGGACGGCCGACATTTTCAGTCCGGCCGCCATATCTCCTTCCCACTTCATGCAGCGATTCCATAATGCTGGGGCTCCGGGTGATGGCTTCCGCCGTGCCCATGCCAAGGGCATGTGCGCCACCGGCTGGTTCGACCCCACACCGGAGGGCCGTGCCCTGTCCCGCTCCGGCATCTTCAGGGGCGAGCATCTGCCTGTCATGGGGCGTTTCTCACTGGCTCCGCCACTGCCGTATCTGCCGGACAATCCCGCCGTGGCCCGCAGCCTTTCCATGCAGATACGCTCCCCATCCGGTGATGACTGGCGGCTGGCGCTGGTGGATGCCCCTCTCCAGTCCATGCGGGATATTGCCGATGCTTACGCTTTCTTCGGAGCCGCAAAGCTGGACCCTGCCACCCACAGGCCCGACCCTGTGGCCGTTCAGGCCTATGCAGCCCAGCGCCCCTGGCTGAAAACGGCTTTTGAACAGGCAAAAGCCCACAAGCAGACATCCGACCTGACCAACGACACATACAACAGCCTCGACAGCTTCATCCTGACAGATGAAGCTGGAAAAAAGACAGCCGTCCGCTGGGCTGCCGTGGCGCAGGAACCCTTCAGCCCGGCTGACGGCAGTGGCGCCAATGATGGCAACTATCTCTTCAAACGGCTGGTCCAGACGCTGGATCAACGGCCCCTCCGCTGGGACATCGTTGCCACGGTGGCCCGTGAAGGAGACCCGGTCAACGACTCCAGCCAGCCATGGGACAATGCGGACCAGAAGGTAACGGTCGGCACGGTGACCTTCACGAAGGCCTACAGCGAGGATGAAAGCCCCTGTGGCCCCATGGTGTTCGACCCCACCATCCTGCCTGACGGAATCAGCGCCTCGGACGACCCGCTGCTGGCCCTGCGCTCGTCAGTCTACATGAGGTCCTATGCAACCCGGTCTGCCGAGCACAAAGCACCCAGCATGGTCACGCCGGGCGATGTTGCCAGTCCGACCCTCACACAAGACGAGAAGGGCCAGTAACCCATGTCTTTTCCACAGAATACAGGCCATGCTACGCCCTTCCCCCGCCTCTCCATCCTGCTGCACTGGGTGATGGCGGTCCTCATCATCGTCATGCTCTTTGTCGGGCTGGTCATGGCGCATGACTCCACCATCCACTATGCCGGTCTCTTCACGCTGCATCGCACGGTGGGGTTCCTGCTCCTGCTGCTGGTGGTCATCCGGCTTGTCAACCGGTTTGCCAACCACACACCTGCCCTGCCAATGGACATGCCCGGCCCCATGAAGCTGGCCGCCCATTTCTCCCATATCCTGCTTTATGGCTTCATGATCGCCCTGCCGCTGGTCGGCTGGGCCATGCTCTCGGCTGGCGGATACCCGATCACCCTGTGGGGGGGCTGCCACATCCCGCCGCTCATGGGCTTCCATCCCCATCTGTGGGGTGTCCTGCGCTGCCTGCACAGTCTTCTGGCCTATGGGCTGATCCTGCTCATTCTCGCCCATATCGGAGCGGCCCTGCTGCACGGCATCATCCGGCGGGACGGTGTCATGGGCTCCATGCTGGGGCGATAAAAACCTCCAGACACGAAAAAAGGCGGCTCCATGATGGAGCCGCCTTTTTCATGACCAAAGATACGGGCCAGCCCGTTCTTCAGAACGGAGAGTCAATGTCCATGACATTGACGAGCTTGTGGTTCACGAATTCCTTGATCCCAAGGCTCATAAGTTCACGCCCATAACCGGAGCGGGCAATACCGCCGAAAGGCAGTTCCGCTTTGGTCGTGGTCGGGTGGTTGATGAACACCATGCCGGTACGGATCTTGGACGCCACACGAACTGCCCGGGCTTCATCCCTGGAGAAGATGGCGCCACCCAGACCATAAGGAGAGTCATTGGCAATGCGAACGGCATCGTTCTCATCCTTGGCACGATAAAGCTGGGAAACCGGGCCAAAGAACTCCCAATGACGGGCCTCATTGTTCTCATCCAGTTCCGTCAGAACAACCGGCTGGAAAAACGCCCCCTGGTTAGGCACGGCTACAGGAATGGTCTCAGCCTTCGCTCCCTGCTTGACGGCTTTCTCCACCATTTCACGCAGATCATCCGCAGCCTGCTGGGAAGCAAGAGGAGCGAAATTGGTGTTCGGGTCCAAAGGATCCCCGGCCCTCAGCTCGGCAATGCCCTTCTTGTACAGTTCCACAAAGCGGTCATAAAGGCTGTCCACCACAATGATGCGCTTGGCAGAGACACAGACCTGACCGGCATTCCAGTGGCGGCCGAACACGGCCCATTTAACGGTCTTCTCAAGGTCGGCATCATCCAGAACGATGAAGGCATCGCTGCCCCCCAGCTCCATGGTCGCCTTCTTGAGAGCCTTGCCAGCAGCACCAGCCACGATGGACCCGGCCCGCTCGGACCCTGTCAACGCCACACCACAGGTACGGGGATCATCCAGCACCATCTCCGTGAATTTGTGCGGCATGTAGATATTCTGGAACAGCCCCTTCGGTGCGCCCGCTTCTTCAACCAGCTCCTGGCAGGCAGCAGCACACTGCGGCAGGTTGCCTGCATGTTTCAGAAGGACCGCATTACCGGCAGAAAGCTGTGGCGCCACAATGCGCAGCACCTGATAATACGGGAAGTTCCAGGGTTCGATGGCCAGCACGATGCCCTGCGGCTCATACACCAGCTTGGCACGCCCCATCTTGGGGTCGGAGAGCTTCAGGTCTTCCGGCTTCAGCAGCTCCGCCAGATTCTCGGCATAATATTCGCAGATCTGGGCAGACAGGATGGCCTCGGCCTTCCCTTCGGCCAGAACCTTGCCCATCTCCAGCGCAGCCAGACGGGCCAGCTTCTCCGCATCACGGCGCAGCAGGGCACCGATGTTCTTCATGAGCTTGGCGCGCTCTTCAAAGCTGGTTTCCCGCCATGCTTCGTAAGCCTCATGTCCCCGGGCCAGGGCGGCCTGAACGTCCTGTTCCGTTGCTTCCGGAAACTCTTTGACAACTTCATTCGTATAAGGATTAACAGTGGCAAATGCCATGATACACCTCGTTCTTCCCGGGTCCCTGCAGCGGAACCTGGGTGTGATATGGACAGTGTTGAATCACTGCCCAAAGGTCGGCTGGGGAGCAACAACACGGACCATTGCCGCCCCCCAACCAGATATTGGAACCTTACAAACTTCTTTCCAGAACTTTGCGGCTGATTTCTGACGTAATGTCCTGATGTTCACCAAGAGTTGTCATGCCATGCTCTTCCAGCTGGGCAATGATGGGATCAATACCAGCACGGTCAATGTCGTAGGCAGAAAGACGGACCGGAATCTCCAGCCCTTCAAAGAAGGCTTCGATACGGGCAATGGCGGCATCGATACGCTCATCCTCCGTGCCTTCCGTCAGCCCCAGAACACGGGCGGCATATTGCAGCAGCTTGGCACGCTTCTGCTCCCGACGCTCCTTCAGCATGGCCGGGAAGACGATGGCCAGCGTGCGGGCATGGTCGATCCCGTATTTCGCCGTCAGCTCATGGCCGATGGCATGGGTGGCCCAGTCCTGCTTCACGCCAGCCCCGATGAGACCATTCAGGGCCTGTGTTGCCACCCACATCAGGTTGGCACGCAGGTCGTAGTCATCAGCAGGAGCACTGGTGATGCGCTGGCCAATCTCATGCAGGCTCAGCAGCAGGCCCTCAGCGTAGCGGTCCTGCACCATCGCATCCTGCGGCAGGGTCATGTACGCTTCCATCACGTGGACGAAAGAATCCGCCACACCATTGGCCACCTGCCGGGGCGGCAGGCTGAAAGTGCGGGTCGGGTCCAGAATGGAAAAGACCGGGAAGACGTGCGGGTTCGAGAAAGCCAGCTTGTCGCCCGTCTCCTTGCGGGAGATCACGGCAATGCTGTTCATCTCCGACCCGGTAGCGGGCAATGTCACGACCGTTCCCAGCGGCAGGGCCTGCTGGACCGTCTCACCCTGCTTCAGCAGGATTTCCCACGGTTCGCCCTGATACGGCACGGCAGCAGCAACGAACTTCGTGCCATCCATGACGGAACCGCCACCAACAGCCAGAAGGAAATTCACCTTCTCCTTGCGGGCGACCTCGACAGCCTTCATGAGCGTCTCGTAAGTCGGGTTGGCTTCAATCCCGCCGAATTCGCAGAATGTCCGCTGCCCCAATGCCTTGCGGACTTCACCCAGCGTACCGCTCTTCTCGGCGCTGGCACCACCATAGAGGACAAGAACCCGGGCCTGCTGGTCGATCTGCTCATCCAGCCTGGCAATCATCCCTTTGCCAAAAAGGATTTTTGTCGGGTTATAGAATTCAAAATTATCCATGCTGTCCTCCTTGCCGCTCTTTCAGGCCAGATCACATAATAGACCGGTCATCTTTAACGGCCATGTGAGATACCATTCTCTCCCTGGTCCCAAAGCCTTTAGGGAATCGGCCCTGAGCCTTCATCGGGAACACTCAACAAATAGACCGGTCATCTCGAAAATGAAAGACCCTTCCCGAAAAAAACTTTCCTGCTTCGAAAAAAGACAGGAAACCGGGATGATTCAGACTGTCACAAGATGACGGGTCGCCTCGAAAGCCTCCTCGAACGGAGCCTGCTGGTGCGTGACCTTGACCAGCAGAGTGGCTCCGAGCCACGTCTGATACACGGCAGACGCCAGATACCGGGCGGGCAGCGCCTTCGTGATGGAGCCATCCTTCTGCCCCTCCTCGACGATACGGGCCAGACAGTCCACGATCCGGGTCGTGCCTTCGGCAAGGATCAGCCGCATCCTTTCCGAAAGATCGGACACCTCCGCCGCCAGCTTGACGACAAGACATTTCTCATTGAGGCAGCCATCCTGCTGGGCATCCACCCAGCACTGGCAATACAGAGACAGTTTCTCAAACCCGGTCCTGCCCGTCTGCGCAATGAGAGCTTCCAGCTTGACCAGATACTGCTCGTTGTAAAGCTCCAAAAGGGCAGCCCCGAAATGCTCTTTCGACTCGAAATAATGGTAGAATGAGCCTTTGGGGATACCAGCTGCCTCCAGAATCTGGCTCAGCCCCACGGCAGAAAACCCCCGCAGCCCAATGAGAGGGCGGGCAGATTCCAGAATACGCCGACGGGCCTGCTCATGCTTTTCTGCAACTGTCATGCTGTAATCCTATCAGGAAAGACCTGTTCTGTCCACAAAGAATAGACCGGTCATTCTATTTTTGGTGCCCTCCAGATCAGATGGACGCTCCCCCGGAAGACAGGTTATCCTGACCCCCCTATCAAGGACCAGACGACGCCCCGGCACCACATCATGCTCCCTCTTTCCTCCTCCCTGATGCCTCCCGGCCCCCCGTGGCACTACTGGCGGGCAGGCCATCCTGACGTGAAAGAAATGAGCATGGCCCGGGGCACCACGCTCGCCTTGCCACTGCATTTCCATCAGGAAGACCAGCTGGCCTTCATCCTCTCCGGCTGTCGCCATTTTCTCATCGCTGGCCAGCCCGTCCACCTCACGGCGGGGCAGGCCCTGCTCATTCCTGCGGGTACGCCCCACGTTTCGCAGGATGCCGATCCAGCCCGTGTCGGGCAGACACTCTGCCTGAACCTCTATCTCACGCCCGGTCTCCCTCTGGACCAGGCAGACTGCGCCGCCCTCATCCAGCACTGCCTTGGTGACCGTCCGTCCCATGTCCATCTGGCCGCCCCACCGCGCCTTCCCCTGCCCATGCAGGACATGTCGCTCACGACGTCCATCCAGAGTCTTGCCCAACAGGCCAACATGAGCCGGGAGGCCTATTCCCGCCGTTTCCAGCGTCATTACGGCTTATCACCACAGACATTCCGCCTGCTCCAGCAGCTCAACCATGTGAAAACGCAGCTGCGGGCCGGTGTCAGCAGCCTTCAGGCCGCCATGGAGGCAGGCTTTGCCGACCAGAGCCACATGGGCCGCCTCTTCCGCCGGACATTCGGCACGACACCGGGCCGGTACCGGGCAGGCCCCCTGCCCCGCTGAAACCACGGCCTGTCACATTCCTTCTATACGGCGCAGCCTTTTTCCCGCCATCATGGCCGGGACCGTACACGGAAAGGACAGACCATGACATTTTCCTTCACGGGGCTGAGTGCCTTCCCCATCACCCCCATGCACCAGGACGCACCCGATGAGGCCCGCTTCGCCGCATTGATCGCCCGGCTGGTCGAGGCGAAAGTCGATTCCATCGGTGCCCTCGGTTCCACCGGCAGCTATGCCTTCCTGACCCGGAACGAACGGGAAAAGATCGCCCGACTGGCTGTCAGCCACGCTGGCACGACGCCGGTTCTTGTCAGCATCGGGGCCATCAACCTGCGGGACACGCTGCTGCTGGCCGAAGATGCCCAGAAAGCCGGTGTCAAAGCCCTGCTGCTGCCCCCGATGAGTTACTTCCCCCTGCGGGACGAAGAGGTCTTCACCCTGTATGAAACGGTGAGCCGCCATGTGTCCGTGCCGCTGGTCGTCTATGACACCCCCGGCACGACACAGTTCCATTTCTCCGATACCCTGATGCAGCGCATCTGCCAGCTGCCGCAGGTCCGTTCCATCAAGCTCCCCAGCGGCTCCCCCACGGCAGAAGAGGCTGCCGCCCGGATGAAACGCCTGCTGCCTGCCCTGCCTGACAGCACCTCCCCCGGCATCAGCGGTGATCCGACCGCCGCCGGTGCCCTGATGCAGGGCGCCCGCATCTGGTACTCCGAATGGGGTGGCCTGTTCCCCCATCTGGCCCGCCAGCTGACGGATGCGGCCCTGACTGGCCAGAGAGAGGATGTAACCCGCATCGAGGCCATCTTCGCCCCCTTCTGGGAGATGAGTGCCCGTTATGGTGGCTCCCTGCGTGTGATCGCCTCTGCGGCGACGATCATGGGGCTGGCTGGACCCAGTGCGCTCCCCCGTCCGCTCCAGGGCGTGTCCCCGCAGGATGCGAAAAAACTTGCCACGCTGATCGACACCCACCAGCCGGGCTGATCCAGCAGGATGGGCCTCTGATCCTTGGGTCAAGGCCCATCATTTCCGGGACAGCAGGGCTTGGAGATGAGGCAAACTATGGTAGCGTCTGACACGATGTGTCCCATATTTCTTCTTCCGTGATGTTTGCCATGCGTTTTTCTGCCTCAAGCCCTTCACCGCTCCGATGGAGCACCAAAATCCATTTTTGCCGGTACAGACTCTGCACCGGACTCATGAGTCTGATACTGGGTATTTCAGCCCCCACCCTGGCACAGGCCGCCTCTGCTGACTGCGTTCCCCTGAAAGCCCTCCAGCCCCCACAGGCCAATACAACCGCACCACACAAACCTTTCTTCATCGACACATCCGGCCTGAGTGGCTCTGGCGCCATGCCGATACATGATCCACATGATCCACTTTATCCTGAAGCCATTGACCTGCCCGACAACGCCCTGCCGCCTGTGGATAAAACAGGCAACTACATTCTTGGCACCTCCCACACACTCCCTGCACAGTGGCAGAACATACAGCTCCCGGAGGGGCGGATCATCAGCTTCACGCTGGCCTCATCCCCGACCAGTGGCTACAGCCCCGGCACTGTACGGGATGACCCGGTCCCCTGCACCACCAGCACAGGGGAAGCAGGCATGGTGCATGTCTCCACAAGCGTGCCGGGCGATCCATCCAATCTGACCGTTCCCGGAGCTCACCCGGCCCCATGGACCCGCACGGTGGATGTCTATATCCCCCCCAACACGCCGACCGACCGCCCCCTTCCCTTTCTCATCTTTGGTGATGGCAGCAATAATGGCCTCTATCCGGGACGGGATCTTTTCGCCATGGTGGACGGGCTGCTGAAAGAAAAACGTATTCCTCCCATGATTGTCATTGGCGTTGGAGCCGGGGGTGGCGATGCCCAGGGCAGTGAACGGGGGCGGGAATATGACACCATGTCCGGCGCTTATGCCGACTGGGTAGAGGCGCATGTCCTCCCTCTTGTGGAGAAGAAGGCCAGCCTCACTCTCTCCCGCAACCCGGAGGAACGGGCCACCATGGGGTTCAGCTCCAGTGGGGCAGCGGCCTTTGCCATGGCCTGGTTCCGGCCCAACCTCTATCACCGGGTGCTGGCCTACTCTCCTTCGCTGGTCAACCAGCAATGGCCGCACGACCCCGCCCTGCCCGGCGGGGGATGGCAGCTTCACTCCCCATGGGCCGGAACACCGGAAGCCGTACCACCCCATCCCGGTGCGGCGCTCATCCCGGCGGCACCACTGGCCCCGCTGCACATCTGGTACGAAGTGGGCGACCAGGACCTGTTCTACCCCGTTCCGTCCATGCCTGATGGCATGCATGACTGGGTGCTGGCTGGGGAAAACATGGCCCGCGTGCTGGCCGACAAGGGCTATGATTACCAATTTGTCTTTGCCCGCAATGCCCGGCATGTAGATGGCCCCACCATCGAACAGACCCTTCCCGAAGCTCTGGAATGGCTCTGGCGACCACATATGCCACCAACCACCCCATGACCCACCGGCGAACAGTTCGGTACAGGCCAGTGATGGCGGTCTGGCACCGAGTTCATCCCCGCGTAGGCGGGGAACAGGGTCACGCTTCTCACCCGTGTTGCGGTCGTTCCGGTTCATCCCCGCGTAGGCGGGGAACAGCCTGACCACTCCCACCAGATCAGCGGGGGTGGCGGTTCATCCCCGCGTAGGCGGGGAACAGGCCAATGATCTGGAGGGCGTCAATTTCTCCAGCGGTTCATCCCCGCGTAGGCGGGGAACAGCCTTCCACGTGGAAAGCCCCTGTGAAATGCCGCGGTTCATCCCCGCGTAGGCGGGGAACAGAAAATGATGGTATGTAAAAGGCGATGATTTTTCGGTTCATCCCCGCGTAGGCGGGGAACAGCAAAGAGCCGGTAAATTGTCCTTTAATACTAGCGGTTCATCCCCGCGTAGGCGGGGAACAGTTTAGCTTCATTCTTTGAATTATCCTCTGTTTCGGTTCATCCCCGCGTAGGCGGGGAACAGTCGTCCTGAAGGCGTTTTGGATGGGAGGGCGGCGGTTCATCCCCGCGTAGGCGGGGAACAGTATAAAGCAGTTATTTTAGAGTTAATATCTTTCGGTTCATCCCCGCGTAGGCGGGGAACAGAACGCATCACGCAGGGCGAAACCACGGGCACGCGGTTCATCCCCGCGTAGGCGGGGAACAGAACCAGTCTTCCCCGACACTCCGGAGGCGGTTCGGTTCATCCCCGCGTAGGCGGGGAACAGATCAGGGAAAATCGGCCAGTCCCCCGTGAGTACGGTTCATCCCCGCGTAGGCGGGGAACAGGCCAGAATGCGACAGCTATAGCTCACCAGCGCCGGTTCATCCCCGCGTAGGCGGGGAACAGGTTAGAGAAGCAACCGCCGCAGACGAGATCGACGGTTCATCCCCGCGTAGGCGGGGAACAGGACCCCATGCTCATAATGAATCGCAGTTCTCACGGTTCATCCCCGCGTAGGCGGGGAACAGGAAGCGATCAGCCGCTCTAACTCGTCCTGTGCCGGTTCATCCCCGCGTAGGCGGGGAACAGATCCGGGGGACCTACCGGGGAAAGTCAATCGCCGGTTCATCCCCGCGTAGGCGGGGAACAGAAAGGAAGAAATAAATGAATTGAGTAAAAACTCGGTTCATCCCCGCGTAGGCGGGGAACAGTCATACCGCAGCTGGTTCAGGGTAATGGTCCGCGGTTCATCCCCGCGTAGGCGGGGAACAGACCGTGCTCTCTAGCCTCCGAATCAGTCGCCACGGTTCATCCCCGCGTAGGCGGGGAACAGGTGCAGGCAGCGGATGTGGAAGACCTTGTTTGCGGTTCATCCCCGCGTAGGCGGGGAACAGCTTCTTACCATTTATAGAAAATTCACACGGGGCGGTTCATCCCCGCGTAGGCGGGGAACAGCCATTAAACTGACCGGCGCAGAAATGGCAGGGCGGTTCATCCCCGCGTAGGCGGGGAACAGTTTTGTGTGGACGCCGGGGGATACCCAGCGCCCGGTTCATCCCCGCGTAGGCGGGGAACAGCATCGTGGTGAACGTGCGGGGCACAACCGCTACGGTTCATCCCCGCGTAGGCGGGGAACAGACTTCCTGTAACCATTTGTATTATAAGTCTTTTTTAATTGTCAAAGAACTTACCGAATTAAATATAATTTTAATGACCTCGCCGAGGCAAGTCCTCTCCGGCCCTTACAGAAGGAAGTTGAGACGCTGAACAGCCAAAAACCACTCCAGCAAATTTTATCCACAAGATTGACAGCAAACATGAAAAAGGGAGGCCGGAGCCTCCCTTTCTCTACACACAATCAATTTTCAACGGCTCATCGCCTCATCACACGGGCAGGCTGGCCAGAACACCCTTCTGACGGATCAGCTCCCGATCACGCACAATCTCCTGCTTAATCTCTGGAGTCAGAAGATCACGCCAGCTGTCGAAAGCAGGCAGACCGATGGAAGCCTCAAAATCATCAGAGGCAGCAATGTTCAACTGTTCTGCCGTCAGGAACGGCTCCTGAAGCGCAATTTTCTCGCCTTTTTCATTCCTGCCCCGCAGCAGCTCCAGCAGGAGGGCCATGCAGTACACGATACGGGTCCGCTCCCGGCCACCCTCCAGCACGGCACGCACTGTTTCCGTCCAGAACACCTGCGCCTTGGATGTTGCATCCGAGGCAATACGGGCTACCTGGTCTGCCATGGCAGCGTTGGAGAAGCGGGTCAGAAGTGTCGCCTTATATTTATGCAGGTCCACACCCGGCGGAGCCTTCAGTGTGGGGATCACATCCTTTTCCAGAACAGAATCCACAAACTTATGCACACGTGGTTCACCCAGAACCTGGTCCACAAGTTCCAGATTCAGCAACATGCCCGCAGCACTGAGAATGAGATGGCTGGAATTGAGCATACGGATCTTGGCATGTTCATAGGCACTGACCTGATCGGTAAACTCCACCCCGACCTTATCAAAGGCGGGACGACCTGCCGCAAATTTATCCTCAATCACCCACTGGATGAAATCCTCGGACAGAAGCGGCTGGAGATCGTCCAATCCGCTGCGCTCATTCAGCTTGGCTTTACCCTCATCAGAGACAGACGGCGTGATGCGGTCCACCATCGCATTGGGGAAGGTCACGTTCTGATCGATCCACTCGGCAAGGTCCGCATCCACAGCCCGGGCATACCCGACAAACGCCTTGCGGGACACATCGCCATTATGCCGCAGATTGTCGCAGGACATGACAGTCAGACCACCATGACCCGCCTCACGGCGGCGGCGCAGCCCTTCCACCACGAAACCGAAGATGGTGCTGGGCTTTTTCGGGTTGGCAAGGTCCTCCTGCACGGCAGGCAGAGACGTACGGAACTCCCCTGTTGTCTCGTCAATATTGTAGCCGCCTTCCGTGATGGTCATGGAGACGATCTTCGTGGCCTTGTCCGCCAGAAGGGCGAGAACCGTCTCCGGCTCATCAGGCGCCTGGAGATAATCCCTCAAACATCCCATGACACGGATCTCCGCCTTGCCATCAGCGGCAATCTCCGTCAGAGAGTACAGCCCCTCCTGTGCCCGAAACTCTTCGGCCTTCCTGTCGGAGTTCCCACCGGAGCGCAGCCCGACACCTGTGATGCCCCAATGCTGCTGGTCCGGCAGGGCCAGAACACGGTCCACATAGTATCCCAGATGGGCTCGGAAGAAATTGCCCACCCCGAAATGCACAATGCCTGACGTCACCTTGCGGACGTCATAAGCAGGACCAGCCACCTTCTGCGGCAGGGATTTCAGGCTGTCATATGTCAGCATAACAGGTCTCCAGCAGGATCATGAACAAAACGGGCGGGAGCGTGGCTCCGGCCTCCAGCAGGCAAGGATGTCTCAGCCCTTGCGATGCTCTTCCTGTGCAGCGATGATTTTCTTGAGCAGCGGCACGAACTCATCAAGATGGGCAATACGCAGCAGGCCCGGCCAGGACGGGGCAGGCTTGTCAAGGTCACGCAGCAGCACGCAGGCCATACCGGCACGGCGGGCAGCCTCGACCCCGGCATCCGAATCTTCCAGCACCAGGCAATGCGCCGGATCAACCCCTTCCTGCTTCGCCCCGTGCAGGTAGATATCCGGGCGAGGCTTGGGCATGTTCAGGTCACGGCCGGAATGGATGCGCTCTTCCTTCAGAATCTTGTCCAACCCTGTGCTGGAAAATTTGGCCTCCATCTCTGCCTCGGAAGAGTTGGAGCCAACACGGATCGGCAGGCGAATCTCGTTGACGACATCACGCAGCATCTTCGTGGCACCGGGCACTTCCTTCGCCTTCTTCCGCATCATCTCCACAATGCGGTCCTGCATGATCATGTCCCAGTTGTCCGGGAGCTTGTCACCTGTCTTCTCGGCGATCATCTCACCAATCTTGGCCAGCTCACCACCACCGAAGAGCTTGTTGCCTTCTTCATCACTGATGTCCCAGCCATGGCTGCGGGCATCTTCGGACATGAGCGCTGTGGAGAGATGCTCCCCCCCTACCAGCACGCCGTCACAGTCAAAAAGGATCATATCAAGGCGCCCCGTGGGCAGCACCGCAGCAGGGGCCTGATCGGGGATCGGAAAATTCGTGTGCTTGCTCATGAATACTCCTTGTTTGCCTGACCTGATTCGGTCTCCGAAAAATTCGATGTCTGTTCTGTTTCCTCAAGGGTAACAGGCAGGAAAAAGATCGCAACATCTTGAAAAGATATTAATGCCCCTTATAGCCTTGCATACAAAGGTGCATCTCCCTTACACGGCAGCAGGGGGACACACGCTGCCCCCTCTTCCCCATAGCAAGGTTCTCCCCGATGCTTCACCAACTCTTTCCGAATCTGGCTCTCAACATCTGGATGTTCCTGAAGCTGGTCACCGGCTTCGCCATCATCATTGCTTATCTCAACATCTCTGGCCGCAGCCAGGTCTCCCAGATGAACGCCATCGACCTCGTCGGCAACTTCATCCTCGGCGGACTCGTTGGCGGCGTCCTTTATACGACCAACATATCCTTCCATGAATATGTCATCGCCCTGCTCATCGGGGTTGGTATCCTACTCACCCTGACACGCTTCTGCAGAAAAATCAACATGTTCAGAAACGTGACCATCGGCAGGCAGATTCCGATCATCAAGGATGGCCGCTTCCTCATGGAGAACATCCGTGACAAGAACAACAAGATCGACATGCTCAACATTGCCTCCCAGCTCAACATCCAGGGTATTTATTCCTTTGATGATGTTTACTTTGCCCAGATCGAGCCGAGCGGCGCCATTACTGCCATCACGGACAAGAAAAAACTCCCTGCACTGATCGTCTATTATGACGGGGTTGTCCGTGCTGATGACCTTGAAGATGTTGGCCTCTCCGAAGAAGCCCTTATGGAAGACATGAAAAAGCGGAACATCGAAAAACTGGAGGACATCTTCCTGGCAGAGATCAAGGATGGCCAGTTCCGTTACGTGCTCATGGATGGTAACGTCATCCCGCACACACGGCATGATGACCGGGATGGTGCACCAAAAAAGGCTCCTCACAGCCCCGGTGCGGCAGCGGCCCTGGCCAACGGCCTGACAAGCCCGCAGAAGGGCGGCTGATCAAAACAGCCAGTCCCAGAAATTTTCCCACCAGCCGCCCTTGAGCCTGTCCCGACAGGCATCATACTGCTGCTGATACTGCCGGGCACGGTGGCCCACCTTGCGGGCCACCGTCACCAGCCATCCCTTGCTGGCGTAAGTCCGGCGACGGTACCCCGTCCATCCCTCATGATAAGCCAGATACTGCCTCGTGGCGTCCGTAACGGGGATGCCATCCACCTTCCGGCTGTTGGTGATATACCAGTTCATGAAATTGAGAGCGTCGGCATAATCTGTCCGGCTGCCACCGGCGCCAGTCTGCCGCTGGTAATCACGCCATATCTCGTTCTTGGCCTGGGCATAGCCGTAAGCCGTACTGATATGCCCCCACGGAATGATCCAGAGTATGTAGGTCCGTCTGGTCCGTGCATTGGCCCGGAAACTTGATTCCTGATTCATGATGGCCATGGGAACGGATGCAGGAATGTGCCATTTGGCCTCCTGCCGCATGGCTGTGTGATACCAGCTGCGTTTTTCCTGAAAAATGTCGCAGATATTATTGGGATGCTGCGGGGGCGTTGCCGCACACCCAGCCAACAGGCCTCCCGCCGCAACCAGCACGGCACCAGCCTGCACCCGCCACCTTACGGCACGCCTGCTCCCCGTTCCGCCCATGTCCCACCCGTTCCCTGCCTGCTGCCTGCCTGTCCTGCACGACCCGATGGCACCCACCGGACCGTGCCTCATGAAAGGACAGGGTCAGAACGGAATCTCGTCATCCAGTGCCTGATCACCCTGCCCGGAAGAACTGTCCCAGCCAGCACCGCCACCGAAGTTGCCACCCTGCTGACCACGACCACCGGCACCGCCACGGCCCGCCGGAGCGGACCCGCCACCAGCCCAGTTGCTGCCGCCATCACCATAACCACCGTCATAACCATCATCACCATAGCCGCCGCCGTCACCACCGCCACGCTGGCTGTCCAGCAGGACAAGATTGCCACGGAAGCGATCGATCACAACCTCGGTCGTGTATTTCTCCACGCCCTGCTGGTCCGTCCACTTGCGGGTACGCAGCTCGCCTTCGATATAAACCTTGCGGCCCTTGCGCAGATAACGTTCCGCCACATCACCGACACGCTCGTTGAAAATGACGACACGGTGCCATTCCGTACGGTCACGCCGCTCTCCTGTATTGCGGTCGTTCCACGTATCGCTGGTAGCGATAGCCAGATTGACGATCTTGCTGCCGGACTGGGTGTTCCGGACCTCCGGGTCACGCCCGAGATTTCCCACCAGAATGACCTTGTTTACGCTACCTGCCATGCGTTTTTTCCACTTCTCTCAAGAACTTTTCATTGCCACGGTTCGATTCTGGCACCGTGTACCCATATTGCCTATATTGCACAGATGGACCGCCCGTGCATCCATACCTGCCACAAAGGCCGTAATGAGGACATAGCGTGACAGACACAGCCCGCCCTGCCAGCACAAGCCACATCATCGTCCGTGGTGCCCGTACGCACAACCTGCGGAACGTCAACGTCACCATCCCCCGGGACAGGCTGACCGTGCTGACGGGCCTTTCCGGCTCCGGCAAGTCCTCCCTCGCCTTCGACACCATCTATGCCGAAGGGCAACGTCGCTATGTGGAGAGCCTCTCCGCCTATGCCCGCCAGTTTCTGGAACTGATGGGCAAGCCGGATGTTGATTCCATCGAGGGCCTCTCCCCGGCCATTTCCATTGAGCAGAAAACAACCTCCCGCAATCCACGCTCGACGGTCGGCACGATCACCGAAATTCACGACTACATGCGCCTGCTCTGGGCACGGGCGGGTGTTCCCTACTCCCCGGCTACCGGCCTGCCCATCGAGGCCCAGAGCATCAGCCAGATGGTGGACCGTGTGGTGGCCATGCCCGCCGGCACACGGCTCATGCTGCTGGCCCCGGTCGTGCGGGACCGCAAGGGCGACTGTGCGAAGGAACTGGCCGAGCTGACCCGCCGTGGCTTCGCCCGTGTACGCATTGATGGCACGCTCTACGAGATCGGCGACGCCCCGAAGCTGAACCGCAAGACACGCCACAACGTGGATGTCGTGGTGGACCGTGTGGTGCTGAAGGACGGTGTGGAAACCCGGCTGGCCGACAGTTTTGAAACCGCCCTGGACCTCTCGGACGGCTTGGCCTCTGTCGAGGAAGTCCTCCGCAGCGGGGAAGACCGTGAGCCGCTGAAGGCCTCCTTCTCCTCACGCTATTCCTGCCCGGAATCCGGATTCATGCTGGAAAGCGTGGAACCCCGCCTCTTCTCCTTCAACGCCCCGATGGGAGCCTGCCCGACCTGTGACGGGCTGGGTACGGAAACGCATTTCGACCCCAACCTCATCATCCCCGATGACAGCCTGACCCTGCGGGAAGGCGCCATTGCCCCGTGGCGGAATGAGCAGGACCCGCTCTTTGACCAGACCCTCGCCGCCCTGGCCCGCCATTGCGAGGAAACGCTGGGCACCCCATGGAACAGGCTGAAGGACAGTTCACGCCAGTTCCTCCTGCATGGCGGGCCGGAAGCCGTCAGCATCCCCTATCAGGATGGCAAGGGGAAGACGCACACCATCCACCGGCCTTTCGAAGGCATCATCAGCCATCTGCAACGCCGTCTGGCGCAGAGCAGCAGCGTCCATGTCCGGGAGGCCCTGGGCCGGTACCAGTCCGCCATGCCCTGCCCGGCCTGTCACGGTGCCCGCCTGCGGCCGGAAGCCCTCTGCGTGAAGGTCAATGACAGCAACATTGCCGAGGCCTCGGATCTGACCATCAGCGAGGCCCTTGCCTGGTTCAGCACCGTGGAGGCCAGCCTGACACCCCAGCGGGCCGAGATCGCCCGGCGCATCCTCAAGGAAATCACCGAGCGGCTGCATTTCCTCGACCGTGTGGGGCTGGACTATCTCACCCTCTCCCGCAGTTCCGGCACGCTCTCCGGCGGGGAGAGCCAGCGCATCCGGCTGGCTTCGCAGATCGGCTCCGGCCTGACGGGCGTCCTCTACGTGCTGGATGAGCCCTCCATCGGGCTGCACCAGCGGGACAATGCCCGCCTGCTCACCATGCTGGAGCGGCTGAGGAATCTCGGCAATACCGTCCTTGTCGTGGAACATGACGAGGATGCCATCCGGCAGGCGGACTACCTCATCGACATGGGGCCGGGAGCCGGAACACAGGGCGGGCACGTCATCGCCTGCGGCACGCCGGAAGAGGTCGCCCAGAATCCCGACAGTCTGACGGGCGCATGGCTGGCTGGCCGCCGGGGCATCCCCGTCCCCGCCACCCGCCGCAAGAGCAGACGCTGGGTGAGCATCCACGGGGCAAAGGGAAACAACCTCAAGAATGTCAGCGTGAAGTTCCCGCTCGGCACCTTCATCGCCGTGACGGGAGTTTCCGGCAGCGGCAAGTCCACACTCATCACCGACACCTTCTACAAGGGGCTGGCCCGGCAGATCATGAAGTCCGCTGCCGTCCCCCTCCCTTATGGACGGCTGGAAGGCACCGAGCAGCTCGACAAGATCATCGAGATCGACCAGTCCCCCATCGGGCGGACACCCCGCTCCAACCCCGCCACCTATACGGACCTCTTCGCCCCCATCCGGGACTGGTTCGCCGAACTGCCGGAGGCCAAGGCACGGGGCTACAAGCCGGGACGTTTCTCCTTCAACGTCAAGGGAGGGCGCTGCGAGGCCTGCCAGGGTGACGGCGTGCTGAAGATCGAAATGCACTTCCTGCCGGATGTGTTCGTCACCTGCGATACCTGCAAAGGGGCCCGCTACAACCGGGAAACGCTGGAGATCAAGTTCAAGGGCAAATCCATTGCCGACGTTCTGGCCATGACAGTGGACGAGGCCGTGCCGTTCTTCAGTGCCGTGCCCCGCATTGCGGACCGTCTCTCCATCCTCCAGCAGGTGGGGCTGGGCTATGTGGCCCTCGGCCAGCAGGCCACCACCCTCTCCGGTGGTGAGGCCCAGCGTGTGAAGCTCGCCAAGGAACTTGCCCGCCGTGCCACGGGCCGGACCCTCTACGTGCTGGATGAACCCACCACCGGCCTGCATACCGAAGACGTCCACAAGCTGCTGAATGTCCTTCATGCCCTTGTGGAACAGGGCAATACGGTGCTGGTCATCGAGCACAACCTTGATCTCATCAAGACGGCGGACTGGGTGATCGATATCGGGCCGGAAGGCGGTGCAGGCGGTGGGCAGGTTGTCGCCACCGGCACGCCGGAAGACATTGCCGCCTGCAAGAAAAGCCATACCGGGCAGTTCCTCGCCCCCATGCTGGCCGCCGGGAAAACAGGCCCGGCACCAGCCACGCCGCAGCAGGATACCGGCAGGGAAGGTGGCAGAAAAAAGAAATCCTGATATAGGATGTCGCCATGACGCCTTTTCTTGCCTGGCTCTTCCTGTTCGGGGCCATCCTGCTGGAGGTTCTGGCAACCAGCCTGCTCAACATCTCCAACGGGTTCCGCAGGCCCCTGCCCACCATCGGCTCGCTCCTGCTCTATGGAGCGGCCTTCTTCTGTCTGGCACAGGCCCTCAAATGCGTCCCTCTTGGCATCGCCTATGCCGTCTGGTGCGGGGTGGGGATCGTCTGCATCGTCCTCATCGGCGTGACCATCTTCCGTCAGCCCCTGTCCCTGACGGCCTATCTGGGCGTGGGGCTGATCATGCTGGGCACGCTGCTGGCCTGTCTCTCCGGTGGAGTCCGGCACTGACCCATGATGGCTCTCTCCACCCACGGCCTGATGACCTCTGCCCTGTTCCGCTGGACGCCGCTGCGCCTCCTCATGGTACTGGTCATGCTGCTGGGATTCGGGGCACAGACCCTTCTCACGGCCGCCAGCCTGCCCGATGAAAGCCCCCGGGCCGCCATCCTGCGGCTGACAGGCATCGACATCGCCCCCCACCAGCCAGAGGCTGAACCTGCCGCCATCATGCCGGGCATGGATCATGCCACCATGAAGCAGGGTGCGGAGCCACAGGCGCACTGCCATCCCCACAGCCCGACAGCACCATCAGCTCCCCTGCTGATGGACCATCATCATTCTGGCGGGCACCACCATCACGGGCTGGACTGTCCCCTCTGCCCCCTGCTGGACCATGTCCTGCTCGCACTGACCGTCCTTGCCGTCCTGCTGAGCTGCACCCGGCTGGCCCGCCAGATATGGCAGGCGGTTCCTCCCGCACAGGCACCGCCAGAACCGACCCGCCAGCGGCCACCGAGCCGTGGGCCACCCGTCACCATCCTGAGCCACGCATCCGCCTGACCGGCCCGGCCTGAAGAAGGCTGCGTGTCGGCCTTTCCGCATGTTTTCTTCAGAATGGATGACTCTTGTCTATTTTTCCCCGTTGCACGGGTGGACGTATCGTGCGTCCGGCCCTGACCACCCTGTTTCTGGGAGGTGTGATCCTGCCAGCCGGACAGGCCACCGCCCAGACCCTGCCAGCCTCCGGCTCCTCCCTCCCCGGCCATGGGACCACGACCAGCCCCCCGGACAGGCCGCAGATGTCGCCCATCCGGCAGGTCCCCACCTCCCTGAAGCCTGGCCAGGCCCCAGCCTCCTCCAGCAACCGACCGGCTGAAGAGATCAGCGTCACAGCCATCCGACGCCCTTTCACGCAGGCAGCCGACACGGCGGCCCTGTTCCGGGACGTACCGGGTTACAGCAGCTACAGAACAGGTGGCATCGCCAGCCTGCCCGTTCTCAACGGCATGGCGGATGACCGGGTCGCCACATTCGTGGACGGAATGCCCCTGATGGCGGACTGCCCCAACCACATGAATTCTGCCCTCTCGCAGATCAGCCTTGATGAAGTGTCCCACAGCGTGGCCATTGCCGGGATCACGCCTGTCAGCCTCGGCGGAGACAGCACGGGGGGCACCATCTCCGTGGAACGGAAAGACCCGCAGTTCGCCCGGGAAGGCAACATCCTCGTGACAGGCGATGGAAGAGAAGACTGGCGCAGCAATGGCGGCGGCTCCGGTGCCGGTGGTTCCATCACGGTTGCCAATGACATGCTCAGCCTGCGCTACAGCGGCTCCTACACCCATGCCAGCGATTACACCGCCGGAGGGCGTGGCGGACGGGTTCTCTCCAGCAGCTATCTCAGCTTCAATCATGATGTGACGGCGGGCCTGAAACTGAAGAACCATCTCTTCAGCCTGACATTCGGACAGCAGGACACGCCCTACGAGGGTTTCCCCAACCAGTACATGGACGAGACCAACAACCGCTCCACCTTCGTGAACGGCAAATATGTGGGCACCTTCGGCTGGGGGACGCTGGAGGCCCGGGGCTACTGGCAGCGTGTGACCCATGCCATGAACATGCTGGCCGACAAGGGCGGCCACAGCGCCACGACCGGCATGCCCATGAACAGCGATGGCCGGACGGCAGGCTACAGTCTGGTCGCCACCATGCCGCTTGGGCGACGCCATCAGCTCAAGATCGGCAGTGCCTTCAGTCATGATGGCCTCAATGACTGGTGGCCGCCCGTCATGGGCAGCATGATGATGGGGCCGGGCACGTTCCACAGCCTGAACGGTGCCCATCGGGACCATCTTGGCCATTTCATCCAGTGGAATGCCCAATGGACGCCCCGCCTCTCCACCGAACTCGGCATGCGCAGCGACGTCATCATGATGAATACCGGCCCGGTCTCTCCCTATCAGGGCCTCTCCTCCATGAATGACATGGGAATGGGCAGCATGGGCATGGGAGGAATGTCTGGCATGAACATGATGAGCATGGGCCACATGTCGGATATGGGTATGTCCGGCATGGGTATGTCTGGCATGAACATGGGCAGCACCAATCAGGCGGCCGCACGTGCCTTCAACAGTGCCCGCCGGGGCCGCACGGATGACAATTTCGATGTCACAGCCTTGGTGCGCTACAAGGCCAGTGCCTATCTGAACATTGAGGGCGGCTATGCCCGCAAGACACGCTCCCCCAACCTGTATGAACGCTATGGCTGGAGCCGGGACAGCATGACGGCCCGGATGATCAACTGGTTTGGTGATGGCAACGGCTATGTCGGCAACCTGAACCTGAAACCTGAAGTCGCCAACACCACCAGCGTGACATTCCGCTTCCACGATGCGGATGACCACCAGTGGGAGGCCATGATCCAGCCTTTCTACACCTACACGCACAATTACATGAACGTCGTGCGCATCGGTGCCCTGTCACGGGGTTTCAACCTGCTCCAGTTCGCCAACCACAATGCCCAGAGCTACGGCATCAACGCCTCTGGCCGGACGACCCTGTGGGACAATACACACTGGGGCACGGGGGAACTCTCCGCCACTCTGAACTGGGTGCGGGGGCAGGACTTCAAGACCCATTCGGGACTGTACCAGCAGATGCCGCTCAACGGGACCATCCGCCTGCATGAGCATTTCGGCCCGTGGCACGGCATGGCGGAAGTCGTGCTTGTCAAAGCCAAACATACGGTGGACTGGGTCCGCAACGAGCCCCGGACACCCGGCTATGCGCTGTTCAATCTCGGAGCCGGGTATCACTGGTCCCGCTATCTTCAGCTGGATGTGAGCCTCGACAACCTGCTGAACCAGCGTTACGCCCTGCCGCTGGGGGGCCGGGCCGTCAGCACGGCGGGCAGCCCTCCCGGGGCTGTTCTGGGCATGGGCCGGTCCGTCAACCTGACCCTGCGGGAACATTTCTGAACAAGATGGAGGCGTCACCCCGTTTCGGGGGACGCCTTTTCCACGGCAGACCGGGGCTGAAAAGCCGGTCAGCCCTGCGCCTCATCCCCCAGATGGGCCTGTCCCCGTTCTGCCGCCAGCTGCGCCTGACGCTGGCGTTCACGGTAACGCTGCCGCTGGGCATCCGTTCTCTGCCCGTAACAATGCGGGCAGCTCACGCCTTCCTCATACTGGGGCGACTCCTTGTCTTCCGCACTGATGGGCGCACGGCAGGCATGGCAGAGGTCATACCTGCCCAGTTTCAGCCCATGCCCGACCGACACACGCTGGTCGAACACGAAACATTCGCCATCCCACAGGCTTTCTTCCTCCGGAATCTCTTCCAGATATTTCAGGATGCCGCCTTTCAGATGGTACACATCCTCCACCCCTTCCTGCCGGGCAAAGGCGGTAGATTTTTCGCACCGTATGCCCCCCGTGCAGAACATGGCGATCTTCGGCGTGCGGCCCTGTGCCTCCACCTCTTTCCGCCAGTTGCGGAACCACTCCGGGAAGGCACGGAATGTCTTCAGGTTCGGGTCCACGGCACCCCGGAAAGTGCCGATGGCCACCTCATAGTCGTTGCGTGTGTCCATCACGACCGTATCAGGGTCAGAGATCAGGGCATTCCAGTCCTTCGGCTCGACATAACGGCCAACGCAGACATGGGGGTCAATGTCCGGCTGCCCCATCGTGACGATCTCTTTCTTCAGCCGCACTTTCATCCGCAGGAAGGGCATCGTCTTCGCCCGGGACTTCTTGTAATCGAACCCGGCACAGCCCGGCAGGCTGTCGATGTAGGCCAGTACGGCATCGACGCCTGCATCAGGCCCGGCGATCGTGCCATTGATGCCCTCACGGGCCAGCAGCAGGCTGCCTTTCACGCCCTCCTTCTGGCACAGCTCCAGAAGGGGCTGGCGCAGGGACTTGTGATCCTCAAACGCCGTGAAATGATAGAGGGCGGCCACGCAGACCGGCAAGGATGTATCTGTCATCAGTCAACCATTCTCGCAAAGAAGGAACCTGACCGCCCTTCTAGCAGGCTGACCAGCAGATGGCACCCTCCGGCAGACAGGAGACGCTGCCGGGCCGCCACTGGAAGGCTCAAAGCTCCCAGTACACCTCATGCCTGTGCTCGTAATGCAGATTTCCCTTCACCATGGCGACCCGTTCTGCATCATCAGGCCAGGGTTCCCCGGCGGCCACAGCCGGTGGCACATAGCCATGATCCCTGCACAGCTTCTTGATGACGGACAGTACATACGATGTGCTGATGTTGCGTGTACATTCAAACGCCTTGTCCGTCCCTTTGTGCCGGGGGCAGAACAGATGATCGTCATGCTGGAAGGGCGTCCGGATATCGTGCCAGCAACTGTTGCAGCCATGGTTGCTGAACACCCGGTACGGCGTATGGAACTCGTTGATCGGGTCCGTAAAACCACTGATCATGATGACAGGCGTACCGGTAGCCCAGGCCAGCCATGACAGGCCGGAGGACAGACCGACAAAAAACTCGGCATGTTTCAGCCAGCGGGCCCGTTCTGCCAGCGGGCGCTCCCCTGTTTCATCCTCCACGCCATTGGGTATGTGGTTCCAGGTAATATTGTGCCCGACCACCGGGTCCTTGTCGATACAGATGACCCGATACCCCATCCTCTTCAGATACTGGACCGTATCCAGCCACCCGAATGGATTCTGCCACATCTTGCAGGCACAGGAAGCCTGCACGGCCACCACGACATAAGGCTCCTCGATCGGGCGGGTATCAGCCTTCTCGATGACCACCTTGGGGCGAATCTCTGTTGGATCCACGCCAAGAATCCACCCCGCTGTCCTATGCAGGCCAACGGCACGGAAGTCCCGCGGCTGCCAGGCCTGTTCCACATCATGAAAGAACAGCCCGATGTAATAGGTGGCGTAGAATTCGTCCTTCACATCCGCAAATTCCTCTTCCTTCAGGAAGCGGACATGCGGATAGGCCGGCCCCATGAGGTCGATGATCACCTCACTGGTCACGATGGTCATTTCACAGTCATGATCACGCCCGAACCGGTCGGCATAAGGGACCCAGCCCAGCGGATCCCCCAGAGTGCCTGTCGGCATAAGGACAGCGACCTTCTTGCCCCGTGCATCATATTCGTGCGTCCAGACAAGCGTTTCACCATCGAACAGTTCGATCAGCACGTTCATGAAATACTTTTTGCGGGAGGAAACATATTCCCCACCAACCTTGCCGTCATACAGGCAGGTATCCGTATCCATGTCCCAGAAACGCAGCCGCCACTGCTCACCCTCCGGCACCTTCACCCGGACGCCGAAGTTGAAATCATACCGAAGGCCGTGGTCACCTTCCTGCGTCGGCTCCATGGCGGGCGCAGGAAAAGGCAGATGGGGCAGCCTCTCGATGCCATCGTCCTTTTCCTTCAACGATCCCGCATCACCTGCCCCGGATGGGACAGATGGCAGCTCCGCGGCGGAAAGAGAGGAGACAACAGACTGTTGTTCCCCCTGCTCCTCCAGGCCAGAACCTGCCGTCTCCTCCGTAAAGGGCAGACGTGATGCCGAGGAAGGGGCCTTGAGAGCGACGATATCCTGAAGAACACGTTCCGTTTTCTTTTCAGTCATTCTGACAGCTCTCCAAAACCCGGAATCCGCTCAATGGCCTTTTTGACCTGCGTAAAGGAAATCCCGCGTGAACACTCAAACATCCTCTCCGTGCCTTTATGATGAGGACAGAAGAAAGGATCCTCCGCTTGCAGGTCGATGTTCACATCATTGGCACAACCATTGCAGACATGCCTGTTGATGACACGGTATGGCGTATAAAACTCGTTATATGGCTCTGTATAACCACTGATCATGACCACCCGGGCTCCGGCTGCCCAGGCCAGCCATGACAGACCGGAGGATGTCCCCACAAAAAACTCGGCATGTTTCAGCCAGCGGGCCCGTTCTGTCAGCGGGCGGGGACCTGTTTCGTCCTGAGCACCATGAGGAATGGTCCGCACCGCCGTGACAGGGCCTGCCACACGGTCTTTGTCAATGCAGACCACCTTGTATCCCTTCTCCTTGAGAAAGCGGATCAGATCATACCAGCCACGGGGATTATTCCAGTATTTGCTCAGACCCGAGGCCTGCGCCCCGATGCAGACATAGGGCTCCTCCATCGGGCGCCCGCCCGGATCCACCACAATACGTGGTTTCCTGTCCTGCGGTGGCAGTCCCAGAATGTAAGCCCCCATATGGGAAAGACCCGTCTGCCGATAATCGTTGGGCTGACAGGTGAATTCCCTGTCCCCGAAGAAAACCAGAACCCTATACCGTGCGTAATATTGCCTGTCGCCCACGTCCTCTTCATCAATGAAGCGGATATGGGGATAAGCATCCTCAAAAAGGGAAATCAGAGCCCCGTTCACAAGAAAGCTTGCCCGGCAGCCATGCTCCTCCACAAAGGCGGCGGCCTGTCCTACCCAGGCAATATGGTCTCCCAGCCCGCCCAGCTGCATCACGATGAGCACTTCACGGTCCTTCAGGTCGCAGACATGGGTAAAGACCTCGCTGCCATCCTTGCAGACGGTGATCTCGAACCGGACATAGTAACGCTTGAGGCTCTGCACCATGCCGGACCCGTTGATCTCCTGAAAGAACAGGACAGTATCCGTATCCACATCACGCAGGCTGACCGTCCAGCGGGCCCCCTCCGGCACCCAGACACGACAGCCATCCATGAAATCATACCGGATGCCCTCGGGGCCAACCTGTGTCAGAACGACCCTGTCATTATCACTCATGGCCACACACTCGCATACATGCCTTTCCTTCTCCCCCGGGCGCCTCTCCACCCGTCACCATCATAACCAATCACAGCGGCGTCTTTCCCCAGGCCAGAATCTCGACCCTCTCCAGTGCCTCCTGACCAAAAAGCTGCTCTGCCACGATGGGCAGGCGCCCCGCTGCAAAAGCCCCGGCTGTAGCCGCAAGACGTATCTTGCCACTTGGCGTGCGAAACACGCCGCCCTGCCGCACCAGAACACAGCGCAGCTGCCGGACCGGGCAGACCCGCCCTATGGCCTGGGCCATGTCGGCCAGAAGCCTCTCGTACCCCGCCACCTGCCTTGCCTGTGCCAGGGACAGCTCCCCCATGACGCACAACACGCCCTCATGCCGGAAAACCGCCACACTCCGGCTGGTAAAGACAGGACAGGCCTGCCGGACAGCCTGTGCCAGATCATCCGGGTCATAGCGGTGGTCACCAACAGGGAGGCTGTTCTCCATGCGACCTGTCACGAACAGATGCCCCTTCACAAGAAAGCCTGAATCCCGGCTGCGAAACCAGGTGCGACCATCCGCCCCCGTGACGAAACGTTCCCTGTTTTCCTGCTCCCGGTTCAGATACCCCGGTGTCACGCAGGGGCCACTCAGCCATAGCTCGCCCACCCGACCATCCGGCAGGCTGTCTCCCGTCTCCGGGTCCACGACAAGAACGGCGTGTTCCTCAATCACACGGCCACAATCTGCGAGAACACGCTCGTCATGCTCATCACGGGGCGGGCCGACCCGCCCTTCTGCCAGCCCGGCACGGGAAAACGTGGCAAAAGACACGCCCTCACCGTCCCGGCTGTCACCGGTGATCATGAGGGTTGTCTCAGCCATGCCATAACCCGGCCGCAGAATGGACGGCTTCACCCCGAGCGGCCCATACCGGCTGAAGAACCGCTCCACCGTTCCCCGTTCGATCATCTCCGCACCGATGACGGACTGTGTCCAGCAGGAAAGGTCCAGCCCTTCCAGGGCGGAATCCGGGACATGCCGGGCCAGAAGCTCATAGGCAAAGTTGGGACCGATGGAGAAATTGAGACGGTACCGGTCAATCGCCTGCACCCAGCGCTCCGGACGGGTGATGAAATGCTCCGGTTTCATCAGCCACGTCGTGCCTCCCATCGCCACGCCGAACATGAGACTTACCAATCCCATATCGTGCGACAGAGGCAGCCAGACCAGCCCACGCCGGCTGAGCCAGAAGTCACTGCGGATGGCCAGCAGATGCAGGTTCGTCCCCAGATTGCGGTGCGTGACCTTCACACCACGGGGCCGCCCTATGGAGCCGGACGTATATTGCACAAGCGCCGTATCATCCAGGTCTGCCGCATGGCGGCGCTGGAGCGGCTCGGCACTTTCAGCTCCTTCAACGGGAATCCACTTCACCTTGCGGGCACGGCCCGCCGCCTGCCGCCGAAACCCCATCAGGGTCTCCCGTGGCCCCAGAACGGCGACCGCACCGGAATCCTCCAGAATGTCAAACAGGCGGTCCACACTGCCCACCATGCTGGGATACACACCCAGCACAGGCACGGTATTGGCATAAACACAGCCAAAAAACCCCGCCACAACTGCCGCCTCATTCTCAAAACAGAGCAGGACCAGCCCCCGCTCCGGCACAAAACGGCTCACCAGTCCCGCCACCCGGCGTGCCCACTCATGCGCCTGCCGGAATGTCAGGGCCGCAGCAACCTCCAGCGTCTGGTCCAGTGCAACGCACTGAAGCTCATCAGGCCGCTCCTCCGCCCGGAAGCTCAGCATCTCATCCAGTCTGCTTTCGTACCTGTCCAGTATGCTGAACCCATTGTCGTAATACTCGACCACATAACCGGACTGGCGGACAATATGGCATGTCCAGGGGATCATGCTTCCCCTCCGACGGCCTGTGCCCCTTCCAGAGCAACCGTGCCCCCCTGCTGGGCCATCACTACCGCCTGACGCAGCAGGCTGCGGGCCATTTCGAGAATGGTTTCGTTACGGGCCAGCAGCACGAGGGACACATCCACCCCAAACTCCGACCGGATGGCTGTCTGAAGTTCCACGCCGGCGAGGGAGTCAATCCCCAGCTCGGAAAGGCGGGCACTGTCCTCGATCGTCTCCGGCTCAACCTGCAACACGGAGCCAAGCTGCTGTTTCAGACGGAACAGGACATAATCCAGACGCTCATTTTCCGGCATGCTCATCAGCAGCTGGACCGAGCCCGACATGCCTCCCTTGAGGCTTTCCTGCTGCAACAGCGTAAAGCGTGCCGAAGTTTTCAGCCAGGCCAGCGCCCCGAACACCTGCGCCCAGTTGAGGTCCACCAGAGACACGTCACTGCGGTCCACGCCATAGAGCACCGGCAGATACGCCAGAGAGTCCGCCGCCATCATGGTTCTGATGCCAGCGACATCAAACATGCGACCGGCAGCATCACTCTCGGTCAGCATCCCCACATCCCCAATGGCTCCCCAGCCCACCGCCATGGCGGGCAGCCCCTGCTGGCGCCGGTTTTCAGCCAGGGCATTGAGGTAGCTGTTGGCTGCCATGTAGCTGCTCTGCCCCAGATTGCCGATCTCTGCCGTAAAGGAGGAGTACAGCACGAAATGGTCCAGCTCCAGCCCACGGGTGGCATCATCCAGCGCCTGGGCCCCCAATACCTTGGGTGCCATGACATGGGCGACATTCGCCGCATCCATCCTGCTGAGAAGCTGGTCATCCACCACACCGGCGGCATGGAAGACACCCCGCAGCGGCACATCATCCCGGGCCAGTTTCCTGACCAGACGACGCACAGCCTCCTGATCCGTCACATCCAGACGATGGGTCACCACCGCACCGCCAACACTTTCGGCCAGCTTCTTCAGCATTGCGATGGCCTGTTTACGCTCCGGGTCTTTCGGCAGGGACCGCCCTGCCAGATGCAGCACCCCTGCCCCCTGGGACAGAAGATATTCTGCTGTCTTGAGGCCAAATCCGCCCATGCCACCAGTGATCAGATACGCCCCCCTGCGGCTGAATCCCGGCTGAACCCGCGGCAGCGGGCGGGCCTTGAGGCCGCTCATGTCCTCATAGGAGAGCATGATCTTGCCTATGTGCCGGGATGACATGAGATAGCGGAAGGCCTCGGACGCTTCTGCGGCCGGGAAGATGCGTGTCTGCGGGAAGGAGAATTTCCCCTGACGGGCCAGCAGCAGGATTTCGTCCATGACGCCATACAGTTTCCTGTGCGGCATCATCCGATCCATATCGAAGGAGAAATAGGCCAGATTTTCATTGAAAGGCATCAGCTCCAACGCCCGATGCTCCACGATGTCCCGCTTGCCGATCTCCAGAAAACGCCCCATCGGCGCCACGAGCCGCAGGCTGTGGATCATCGCCTCACCGGGCAGGGAATTCAGCACCACGTCGACACCCCGGCCATTGGTGGCCTCACGGATGCCATCCACGAATTCCAGCGTCCGGGAGTCCCAGACACCCGCACAGCCCTGCTGACGCAGATAATCCCGCTTCTCCTGGCTGCCTGCCGTGCTATAGATCACCGCCTTTTTCAGCTGGGCAATCTGGATGGCGGCCTGCCCCACGCCACCAGCCCCGGCATGGATGAGAACACTCTCCCCTTCCTGGAGCTGGGCCAGGTGGACCAGCGTATAATAGGCTGTCACGAACACCAGCGGCAGACCGGCAATCTGCTCCAGCGAGAACGGCAGGGCCTCTTCCGACAGGGGCAGGGCACAATAGGCCAGTTCACTGGCCTTCACGATGCGGCGGGATGCAAAACTGTCGGGATAGACAAGTGCGAGCATGTCGCCCGGCTTCATGTCCTCAACCCCATCTCCAACCGCCTCGACCTCAACCACACATTCCAGCCCGAGCGCATCGCCGCTGAAGGTCCCTTCCGTCACGCTCTCCGGCAGAAGAGACATGGCTTTCAGCACATCCTTGAAGTTGAGGCTGGCCATGCGGGTACGGAGCCTGACTTCGCCCGGACCCGGCTCCGGCACGGCAAAAGCCTGCCATGTGACACCATCCAGTGTCCCGGACCGGCTGGCCTCGAGGCGGACACCGACGGTACCATCATCCTGTCCCCCCATGATCTGCTCCAGCAGAACAGGCTGGGGATCGGGCTCCAGTGGCGGAGATACCAGCCGCTGGACCATGCGTTCCACCATCTCCCCGGCTGGAGCCGCCCCATGGCCAGCCCCGCCATCAGCCTGACGCAGCCAGACCGTATCCTCCGATGTGTCCTCAAGAACGAGTTCGGCCGCAATATCCTCCAGAAAGGCCTCTGTGCCCTCGGCAGGAACATCAACACACCGTACGGCGAGGTCCAGAACACGCTCAGCAGCAGCACCACGAAACAGACCATGGAAGGCCCGCTGGAGCGCCTGCGCCTGCCCATCCCTGCCATAAGCGCCACGGGTCACGATAATGACCGGCAGGCGCCGCTTGCGTGCCCGTGTCGGCACACGCTGGAACAGCGCCACGCAGGCGGCCATATCATCAAGGCACTGCTGGTAATCATCCCCGCCATGCGGGAACAGCACCAACGCCCGCTGTCTGGCGAGGAACGGTTCCTGATCCAGCTGCTCCGCCAGATCAGCCCCATCCAGACGGGAACTGACGGTCAGCTCGGCACCATTATCCTCCAGCAGGTCTGCCAATCCGGCCACCAGTCCATTACCTTCACCCAGCAGAGTGATGGCCAGCGGTTCGCTCAGCAACACCTGTCGCTCCGCACTCATCCAGTTTGGCGCATAGACCAGCCGTGCCGCAGATGACGCCTCATGCCCGCCACGGGCCACACGGCGACAGCACAGGCCCATCACCTCGCAGAGCAGCTCACCCTCCGGTGTGAAAAGCCGCAGATCGGCCACGATCTTGCGGCAGGTCCGCAGGGTTGGCGTCACCATCACATGGGCCCGGGAGACCTTCTGCCCCATATAGCTGATACGCTCGATGGACGCCGGAACGTACACGTCCTTCTGCTCCTCAAACGGGAAAGCCCCGATGAGAGCATGCATGGCACCATCCAGCAGTGCCGGGTGCAGATGATACTCCTCCAGCGTGGCGGCCTGCCCATCCTCAAGGGCAATCTCCGCCACGGAATACCCTTCACCACGATACAGGTGCCGCAGGGTCTGGAAGGTTGGTCCATAATCCAGCCCCATGGCGGCAAAAGCCTCGTAAACCTCTTTCCCTTCAAAATGGGCCGTTCCCGCACACAGGGCTGCGAAATCAAAATTCCTGTTCTTTTCCGATGCTGCACACCATGGAGCCGCCTGAAGGATGGTGGCCTGCCCATGTGTCTGCCAGTCCCCATTCCAGGCCACGGTCTCGCTGTCAAAAACGAGACGGCGGGTCGCCATGTCAAACCGCCACATGACAACCGGTGCCTGCCCCTCCTGCACGACCAGCGGTGTGCTGATCGTGATGTCCTCGATCACGGCCGGAGCTTTGGCCTCCAGCTGGGCATGAGCCGCAAGAGCAGCCTCGACATAAGCAGCCGCCGGGAAGAGCGCCATACCGTGGACCTTGTGGTCCATCAGCCATTCCATGGAGGCCACGCCGATATCAGCCCTCCAGGCACGGCTTTCCAGCAGACTGGGCGCGCCGAGAACGGGGTGGACCTGCGTGTCCAGGCGGTCACGGCGGGAGGCCTCGGTCTCCAGCCACATTTTTCCCCCTTCTTCCCACCGGTAGAAGGGCAGCTCCATCCGCTCCGGCCGCAGGACATGTCGCCAGTCCGGCTCTGCCCCGCTGAGTGTCAGGCGGACAAGGGCCCGCAACAGCCCTTCTGCATCATCCTGCATGCGCCGCAATGTCGGAATGACAGCCACCTCGTGACGTCCCTCCCCAGCACAGCCTGTCACGGATGCCCCCAGCACCGGGTGGGCCGCAAGCTCAAGGAAAATGACGTGACCATCATGCAGCAAAGCCCGTATGGCCTCATGGAACAGGACCGGCTCCCGGGCATTGGCGTACCAGTAGGCACCATCATGCAGCGCCCCATCGTCCCACAACCTGCCCGTAACGGTGGAATAGAGCGGAATCGCTGGAGCACTGGGCTGGAGATGGGCCAAGGAGGACAACATCTCTGCCTCGATCGCAGCCATGTCAGGACTGTGATAGGGCACATCCACCTTCAGGAACCGGGCAAACACGCCCTCCCTCTGGCAGTCTGCCTCCAGCACGGCAAGGTCATCACGGGGGCCAGCCACCGTGCAGGACTCACTGCTATTGATGGCAGCCACAGAGAGCCTGCCACCGAAGGCCTCCAGCCGTTCTTCCAGCAGGCTGCGGCCCATGCCGACAGCCAGCATGGTGCCCCGGCCTGCCAACGTCGCCTGAAGGCGGCTGCGGTGATAAATGACTGTCACGGCGTCTTCCAGCGTCAGTGCCCCACTGACATGCGCCGCTGCCACCTCTCCCACGCTATGGCCGACAATGGCGCCCGGCGTTACGCCATGCCGGGCAAAAAAAGCTGCCAGACATATCTGCACAAGGAAAATGGCAGGCTGGGCAACTTCCGTCTCCTGAATACGGGATTTCTGTTCCGGCTTCAGCAGTTCAGCCCGCAGGGACCACCCTGCCATCTTCATGAACAGTTCATCACAGCGCCGGGCCAGCGCACGAACCTCCGGCGGCCCCTTGCGCAGGAGATGGCGGCCCATCCCCCACCATTGCGGCCCCATGCCAGAAAAAAGGAAAACCGGTTTTACAGCCTCATCCACAACAGCCTTGCCCGTGAACAGGGCCGGATGGGTCCGCCCTTCGGCCAAAGCCTGCAAGGCCTCACGGGCCTGGGGGATCTCATCCTCTCCCCGGGCCGGGAGGATCACCGCCCGCTGCCGGAACCGTGCCCTGTACCGGGCTGCCGAGAAGCAGAGAGCCTCCCACAGGCCATGCCCGGCCTGCCCACCTTCCAGCCGTTCGGCATACGCTTTGGCCATATAGCCCAGCGAGGGCTCCGCAAACGTACTGAGCAACAGCGGCACACGCTGCATGAAACCCGCCGGACGAACGCCTTTCAGCCGATGATCCCGCACGGCCCGACGCTGGGCCACCTTCCGCTCCGCCTCGGTCGGGCGGCGCAGCAGGGCCACGGCATTCGTCCCGCCATAACCGAAGGAATTGACAACCGCATACAGCTTTTCCCGCTCAGGCAGAGCCGTGGCCTCTCCCTGCGCCACCTGTACGCGATACTCCTCGAACGGAATGGCAGGGTTCAGCTCCTTCAGGTTCGCCTGTCCGGGCACCATGCCATGTTCCAGACACAGCATGGTCTTGAGAACAGCCACAGCACCAGCTGCCGCTTCCATATGCCCCAGGTTGGCCTTTACCGAGCCAACGAGAATGCTGCTTCCCTCCGGCTGGTACTGCCCGATGGCCCGTGCAATGGCCTTGGCCTCGATCGGATCGCCAACAGGCGTCCCCGTGCCATGTGCCTCGACATAGGCCACATCCCGCGCTGCCACATTCGCCCGACGCAGCACATCCCGGATCAACGCCTCCTGCGCCCCGGCATCCGGCATGGTCAGAACCGGAGTCCGGCCATCCTGGTTCACACCGGAGCTGCACACGACACCCCGTATGTCATCCCCATCCCGCATGGCATCCTTCAGGCGCTTGAGCATGAGGACCACGCAGCCCTCACCACGCCCATAGCCATCCGCATCTGCCGCAAAAGATTTTGACAGGCCATCCTTGGCCAGAAAATGGCCCTTGGTCATGAGCATGGCCGTCTGCGGGATCACCATGAAGTTCACGCCACCTGCCAGAGCCACGTCACACTCACCAAGACGCAGACTGTTGCAGGCCTGATGCATGGCCACCAGCGAGGATGAACAGGCTGTATCCATGGCAATGGCTGGCCCCTGCAACCCGAACACATGGGCAAGACGGGCCGCATACATGGTCATGCAGGAAGACACCGCCGCAAACTGGTCACGAATCTGCGACTGCATGAAAGGGCTGCCACACTGGACGAGCTGGTCCTGTGTGAAGCTGCCCATGAAAACACCCGTCCTGCTGCCCTCGAGCGTACGGGGAATCACACCGGCATTCTCCATGGCACGCCAGCTCACATCGAGCAGAACACGCTGCTGGATGTCCATCACCATCCCCTCACGGGGAGAAATGCCAAAAAACAGGGGCTCGAACTGATGGTCTTCCGGCCTTACGAAATGACCATACTGCATGGTCGTCTTGCCCGGGGTCTGGTCAACCGGGTCATAGAACCGTCTGCGCCCCCAGCGGTCATCAGGAACAGGCACGCAGCCATCCCGACGCTCCAGCAGAAACTGCCAGAGGGCATCCCTGTCCCCCAGCCCGGCTGGCAGAATACAGCCAACACCAATGATGGCGATTTCATCGGAAGTGTATGTCTGGCTCATGAATGATCTGTTTCCTGTTCCCGGTTGGTCCAGCAGCTATCCTGCATCATGAAAAGGTCAGGCCTGCCCTCTATGCAGCCCACGCTGGATATAGTCCTTCAGCGTCGCTTCCAGCCTGCGTCTGTCCACGTGGCCCTCCTGTGTGCGTGGAATTTCCGGCACCCAGATCATGACGACCGGCGGCAGTGCAGGGTAACGCTTCCGCAGGCGGGCAGACAGGGCCTGCTCATCAAACGACTCATGAGACACGATGGCCGCATAAAACCGTTCCTGCCCCTGCCCGTCCGTCATCATGAAAACACCCACGTCCCTGATCCGTGTTTCGGAGCGCAGGATGTCTTCCACCACCTCCAGGTCGAACTTGGCGCCACCGGCATTTACCAGCGCATCCATTCGCCCCCGCAGGTGCAACCCACCTCTGGCTGACATGAAGCCCCGGTCTCCCGGGTAAAACCAGCCATCCCGGAAGCGCTGTTCCGCTGCCGGGTTGTCATCCACATAGCCCCGGACAACACCACCGCCACGGATGCGGATCTCACCCACCTCTCCTGCCGGTACCCTGTTGCCCCCGGCATCCACGATCTCGACATCCACCCACGGCAGGGGAGCACCGACATCATCCTCACTCCTGCGCTGATCGGCAGGCATGGCCGCCACCAGGCCGCTTTCATCCGTCCCGTACACAACCTGAACATGCGGCGTGAAACGTTCTGTGGTCTCCTTCAGAAGACTGTCGGACAGCCTGCCCCCCACGATGCTGAGATAGATATGGCTCATGGGCCGCCCCTGTGGTGGCAGGGCACGCAGAAGATGCCTGAGATGAACCGGCGTCATGACGATCATGAGGGCAGGCGCCTGCATGACTTCCGTCCCGATATTCTGGGCATCGCTGCTCCGCAGCGTGGTGCCACCTGCAAGGGCGGCCCCCATCATGAGAAACCCGCTCAAGGATTGCGGGCCAACCGTGCAGAGCAGCTGTGGCTTGCCCACCATACGGCTCTGGCCCCTGCCCATGCGGGTAAAATACTCCACCATGTCATGATAGATGATCCGGTGCAGCTGCTCCTCCACCTCACCGAAGCTCAGCTCCAGCAGATGTGGCTCCCGGCCTGTCCCGCTGGCCAGGGCAGCACGGCATGGGGCCGACCGCTCCACAGGGACAGGCGGGTAGTAACAGGACGCATCATCATCCTCCACATTGGCGAGGGCACGGCTGAACCAGTCCTCACCGAGGGCCAGACGCCCCTCACCGGGAAGCAGGCCGCCCGGACCGTGGAGGATGATGAGGTCCGGGCGCAGGGTGGCCAGCTCCTCCTCCGAAACATCCCCATTGGACAGGGAAGCAGATACAAGCCCCAGCCGGCCAAGCGCCAGGGTCAGTGCCCAGTGCCGCCATGTATCGGGGCACTGCACGGCCACACGACAAAGATTAAGAGAGCGCAGCCCCTCCAGCGCATGGGCCAGACGACTGACCGTTGCCTCCAGCAGGGCATAGGACCGCTTCCGGGACAGGCTGCCAAACGCCACCTCGTCCCCTGTCATCCGGGCATTGTAAGCTACAAAGCGGTCCAGCATCGTCTCACCCTCCCAGGCGGCCTGTCGGAAAACCCGCCGCCATCCATGTCTCTCTGACAACCAGAAGACGCCATAGATTAATGAATGTCTTTTATATCGTTAACGAGTGACGAAAACATCCCTGCCGTACAGCTTTTTCCTGCCCCCGGCAGCAGTCTCATCCGCAGAGACATCCATAGACCTGCCGTATCTGCGCACTGACCCTCTCTGGCGCATAGGCCCGGGCCGTACACCGCCCCTGTTCCACCATCTTCAGCAGAGCGGAACTGCCGGAAACATATCCCTCCAGCGCCATGGCCAGGGAGTCCACGATGCCTTCCATATCCTCCGGGGAATGCCAGAACCCGTTCTGCGGCGTGGCGTACTCACGCCCACCACCACCATGATACCCCACGACAAGGCAGCCTGCCGCCATGGCCTCCAACGCCGTGATGCCAAGAGCCTCCATCCGTCCCAGAGCAAGACAGACAGCGGACTCACCCATGAGGGCCGCCACCTCCGCCTCACCCTTCTTTTTCAGAGGGATCCACGGAACGTTGGAAAACTGGGGATACTTCAACGACAGCATGTCACGGAACAGGCAAACATAGGCTGGTATCCCTCCCTGATGGGGCCATTTCCACTCAGCACAAAGGATCTGGAGTTTTTTCTGCCGTGGCCTGAACACAGCTCCATCCACCACGGGCGATGTGACAGGAACAGCCTCCAGTCCCAGCACCCGCTGGATCAGATGCGCTGCCTCCATCCCCGGAGCCAGAACCTGCGTTACGCCCCAGTCCCTCAATTTTTCAACTGATGGCCTGTATGTGAAGAAATAATAGGGATTCTGACAGAAGATGATCTTCTTCCCGGCCATGGGCTGGCGGATCATGTCCGCATACCATCCATCCAGCACTTCGGGAAAAACGACCATATCCTCTTCTGCAAGGTCCTTCACATCCCTGCAGACCAGCGGCAGCATCTCCTGCCCCAACCATGACGGCAAGCCTTCGGACTGCAGGACCTGCGCCTGAAATCCCGCCTGACGGAGCAGGAAAGCGTGGCGGTAGACTGTCTTGATGCCGCCAGAAACGAGATCCCGTGGGAAGCAGTTCAGAAAAATGATTCGCCCCGCCACCAGTCAATCTCCCAGCCCACCACTGCACCCTGCCCACTCCGGGTAGAGAATGACTGGAATATTTACAATTTACTAATGAAAAGTAAATATCATACCTCTGGAATCATTCCTCCTTTCCACGCTTCCCGGCAGGTGAAAGCACATCCAATACAAGGCCGGGTGTAAGAATCTGTGGCAACACCTGCTCCGCTCCCCCAGAAGGATAATACAGGTATAGCGGTACCCCATCACGATCATGGGCCCTAAGAAACGCCGTGATCCGCTCGTCCCGGCGGGTCCAGTCGCCCCGCAGGATGGTCACGCCATGCTGCCGGAATGCCCGCCGGACAGACGGAACATCCAGCGCCACGTGCTCATTGACCATGCAGGTCACACACCAGGAGGCTGTCATGTCCACAAAAACTGGCTGCCCTGCGGCCCTCAGAGCAGCCAGACGCTCTGCCGAAAACGGTTCAATGGTAGGGCCATCCTGTCCCTGTATCGCTGCTCCGGTCTTTCCGGTGGCTGCGACGGGAGAGCCAGACTCATCATCCATCACCACACTGCGCCCCAGCCCGGCAAGACAGACCAGCAGGCACAGCAAGGCCAGCAGGCGGCAGCCCAGCACGAAACGGGGTGCCTGCCCCAGCATGGCCCGCTGCTGCGCCAGCCCGTACAGCCAGCTCCCCAGCCCCAGAAGCACGGCCCCTCCGGCCATCAGCAGTACTGCATCTCCCCCACGCTGAAGCACCGCCACCCAGAGCAGCCACACGCAACTGGCCAGCAAAGGAAAAGCCAGCAGCTGTTTCAGACGTTCCATCCAGCCACCGGGACGTGGCAGACGCTGGGCCAGTCCCGGCACAAGTGCCAGCACGCCATAAGGTGCTGCCAGCCCCAGCCCCATGGAGAGAAAGATCAGCAGGCCAGACCAGATCGGCCCACCCAGTGCTACAGCAATGGCGACCCCCATGAAAGGTGCCGTACAGGGCGTGGCCACGATCACCGCCAACAGGCCCGCCAGAAGATCACTGGCCGGACCATGCCCTGCGGCCATCTGCCCGGCCCGCCCGGCCAGGCGCCCCCCCGTTATCTGGAACACACCCAGCAGATTGAGCGCCATGACAAACAGCAGCCAGCCAACCCCCACAACAAAAGCGGAAGACTGGAACTGGAACCCCCACCCCACGGAAGAGCCTCCATAACGCAGGGCCATCATCAGGGCACCAAGAAGGGCAAAGCAGCCCATGATACCCAGAGTGTAAAAGGCCGCACTCCGCCGGCGTGTCCGCCAGCCAGCTCCCCCCATATGGGCAAAGGAGAGGATCTTCATGGCCAGCACGGGAAACACGCAAGGCATGAGATTGAGAATGACACCCCCCAGAAAAGCCGAGAGCAGGCTGCTCCAGACGGGCCGTTCCCTGTTCCCGGTGGCAGCCACGACGGGAACAGCCGGACTGGCGCCAGACACTGGAACCGCCGTTACCTGAAGGGCCGACCGGCTGCCAGCAGCATCCACCAGCACGACAACGCCAGCCAGCGGTTTCTGCCAGAAAGGCGGATGGGCATAGGAATCCGGCTTCAGTGTCAGAGCCAGCTGCCCGGTCTGGACAGACAGGGGCTGCGGCGCATTCTGGGCGATCACGCCGCCCTCCTGTGGCAGAAACCAGGCCTGCCGCACCGTATCGGGCGAAAGGCCAGCTCCATGCAGGGTCAGCAGACCATCGGGGCCAAGACGGGCCTCAAAGGGGGAAGGCTGGGGCATGGCCGCATCAGCCCGACGGAACAGGGCTGCCTCGGCAGCATCCGGCACAACATCCGAGGCAACAGCAGGCAATGCAAGGGAAAAGACGCCTTTTTCGGGCACGCAGACATCCGCACAGACCAGCCAGTCTGCACGGGCCGTGACCTGCACCGCACCTGCCCCCCGCCCCTGGAGGGGAACCCGCACAGGCAGCAGCACATCCCCCTGGTAGGCATAGGCCATCAACCCGCCCTCTGGAATGCGCTCCGGCACGGGCCATGCGACCGTGTCCGTCCCGCCGGACCGGCTGCCACTCACCATGACATGGACATGCGGCGCCTCACCGGCATCACCGGGATTCTGCCAGTATGTGTGCCAGCCGGGCTTCAGCTGGAGCCTCAGCCCGACCCGCAGCGTGCCCCCTTCAGCCTGACTCTCCTCCTGCCCAACAGCATCCACCGCACTGACAAGGGTAGCCGTTGTATGGCTGGTCACGACCGGTGTGCTCTCCGCCGCCCGAACAGGAGAGGCCAGAAAGACCATCCCGCTCACCATGGCAAACACAGCCATCATCATCCTGCCGATATGCCGCGCCATCCGCTTACCCTCCCTTTCATGATTGCCAGACAGCCCCGGAACCTGTCCCCGTACCCCGGGCAGGCAGCACTGGCCCATAGCATTGGCCCATATCCGTCTTAAAGACATAATTGCTGCCTACCGTCCCCAGTTCACTCTTTCACAGACCATGATAGGCCATGACCACACATCCCGCCCCATCCGACCATCCCAAAGCAGGCCCGTGGAACCGCCTGATAGCCCGCAGCATTGATCTGGACATCTACGGAAGCCTTCTCATGCTGCCAATCTATGGTTCCATCCACCAGCTGGAAGACATATTTCCCACATTGCAGAAAATCGGCAGTGCATCCTTCAGCCCCATGATGCCACGCTGGGATACCCTCATCGCCAGCCTGCTGCTCATCTTTCCCCTCTCCATGGTGCTGGATGCCCTTGTCTGCACCTGGTTCGGCAATACGCTGGGCAAGCGCCTCCTCGGCATCAAACCCTACCGTACCAATGGCCGCCCCCTCGATCTTTCCACCTGCCTGAAACGCAACTATCTCATCTATGTCGCCGCCTATATGGGGGGCATGGATGTCCTGTCACCGCTGGCAGGCCTCATCCATTACATACGCTACAGACGCACCGGAACGACTTTCTGGGACGAAGAAATGGGCACGGTCGTCCGCTCCCTGAAAAGTAGCGTCGCCCGCACGGTCACAATCACCATCCTGTGGTTTCTGGTCTCAATCCCGCTCACCATGGTTGGAAACCTGCTCTTCCCGTCCATTCTGAACAACATCAGCACCGTGACGCCCACATCCCTGCAGAAACCGGCCACTCCCTGAAAGACTACAGGCCATAATAGCCCTGGGCCCGGAAATGGGCTTTCACCAGCGCCACGAAACACGCCCGTTCATTCAGGGCAAGCAGCAGGCTGCGCCTGTCCAGCTCATGCCCGGCCCTGATGGCTGGCAGAAGCCTTTCCGCCACAGCCCGCCGATGACGGATCTGCCGATAATGGGACACATAGAACAGGGGACTCTCCAAGGCATGGCGAAGGATGGCACCATCCGCTGGTGGAAAGCAGCTCCCAAGCCACACGAGAGCTGCCTTCAGGCAGCGGATGACAGCGGGTTCCGACTCTTCTTCCGGGATGAGGAACCACCTGCAACGATTGACCAGTGCTGATGTCCGGCTGGTCAGGTATGCTGTGAAAGGCGCCAGAACGAGACCGGCAATCACCGGCAGAAACCAGACCAGTAGCGCCTCCCCTGACAGAACTCCCTCTGAAAGATGATCCAGCAGGGTAGCGCCGTAAGCAAACTGCTTCTCCAGCACCTGCACCAGCCCCCAGGCCCCCGCCAGACCAAGGGCAGAACACCATCCGTAATCCTGCAGGCAACTCCGGAATGTCAGTGGGGCATCATCTCTCTGCTGCCCTGCCCAGCGGACGGATGACCGCCTGAAACAGGCCAGCAGGAACTTCACGATGAAGCACATGAGAACCGGATTGAGCAGAAAGGCAAACAGCATCTCCAGCAGGAAACTGAGCAATAATCTGCCACGACCACCATACTGCCTGGCCACAGGACGCCGCATGGCAACGGCCAGGGCAATCAGCCTTGGCGACAGCAGGAAGATCATGGCCAGCACGAACAGTCCGGCAAAGGCCAGCCTCACACTCTCCAGCTCCCCCGTTCCCTCTGCCCCCATGCCCGCCTCCAGATGGGCCAGCGTATAAACGGATGACACCATGAACAGAACACTGAGCGGCGCCATGAAATAGGCCAGTGCCCCCATCAGCAGGGTTTCCCTGTGCACCCCCTGAACCCTGTCTGCCGACAGAAAGCGGACATTCTGGAAATTGCCCTGCATCCATCTGTTCTCACGGGCCAGAAAGCCCGAAAGATTGGCCGGGAGCTCCTCATAACTGCCCCTGACATCCGCAAGAAACCAGACTTCATGGCCTGCCCGCCCCATCATGGCGGCCTCGGCAGTATCATGTGAGAGCGGCCTGCCGCCCCATGGCCTTTCCCCCGGAAAATCCGGCAACAGGCAATGCTTGATGAAGGCATCCGTCCGTATGATGGCATTGTGCCCGATATAGCTGCCATGCCCCATGGAAAGAGCCTCCACCGCCTGGGGAAAGACAGCTCCCTGGAGGTGGCTGCTGAACTGCATGAGCCGCCCGAAAAAGGATTGCCGCAGGACAGGCAGCGGGCTGGTCTGGATAATGCCGACATGCGGGTTGCCTGCCATCATTTCCAGACACTGATGGACACAGGCCCCCGACACGATGGAATCAGCATCCATCACGTAGAAACAGGCATAATCCCGTCCCCACCGGCGAAGAAAGTCCGTGACGTTGCCCAGTTTGGCATTGGCGTTATGTGCCCTGCGCCGGTACCGGACTGTCACACCCGGATAACGCTGCCTCAAATGATAGAGGGTGGCCTGTTCGGTCAGGACATGTCGTACGTCCGTACTGTCCGACAGCAGATACAGGTCATAATGGTGGAGCTTCTCTGGCACATCCTGGCTGAGTGTCTCGATCAGGGATGCCATGCCAGCCCCGACCCGGTGCATCTCCTCATGATGGACGGGGTACAGAATGGCACAGCGCTCTTCCGGCCCCGGCTCCCTGGCCCTGTGTGCCGGATGGCAAGGATTCCCCGCTGCCCCCCGGCGGGCCAGCCGGTAACCGACAACCATCTTCACGAAGGCATATGTCGCAAGAAAGGTGAACAGCAGGTACAGGGCCGCATAAAGGCATGGCAGGATTTCATGGTCGTCCAGATCGGGAAACAGGGTCCCACTGGCCAGGCTGAACATGAAACCGGCCACCAGCAGGGAGACAAGCAGCATTTTCCGCCGCCGTCGGGCCATGATTCTTACCCAACCCGGCTGTCTCTGCCCCCCTTTGGGACATGCCTGCCAGACCAGATGGCGGATGATCTTCTTCCAGTCCGTATCAAACCGCATGATCTGGAGAGGCAGCCGTCTGAATCCATCGCCCGATGCACCGCCATCAGTTTCCTCCCGCTCCAGAAACCGGTTGAGGGTCTCGAATGACGTGATCTCCCCATCCACGCCTCCCAGAATGTCCCTGTAGGGAGAAAAATCAAACGGTATCGCCCCTTCTTCCTCCTGCCCGTTCATCGGGCAATGGAGGCCAGAACCCCCGCCTGAAGCATGAGGGAAAAAACCTTGAAATAAGGCACCCATGATGACTCGGCGACATAGACGACATCACCATCCTCCAGCAGGAAACTCTGTGCGACAAACAGGCCGTAGGTCCGGTCAAAACGGATTTTCAACAGATGAGGCGTGTCATGATCCCGTCGCAGCACGAAGATGGCCCGGCTGGAGGCGGCGTCCCGTTGCAGGCCGCCTGATATGGCCAGAATGTCCGCCAGTGTCGGACATGTTCCGAAAGAATAGATACCCGGCCGTGATGCTCCCCCACCCAGAACCGGAATTCTGATGGAGGCCTCCTTCTTCACGATCACCCGGTCATGTGGGGCCAGATGAATGTCATTCACCAGCCCATCATCCAGCGGCAGAGCTCCAACCACCTGCCCATGTCTGACAACAGACACCACAGTTTCAGGCCGAACAGACACAGGCTGCCCATCACTGGGCCCTCCGGCGGGCGCAGGCGGCCCTCCCCCCATGGCTTCCGCCAGAACATGGGCCAACATCAGTCCGCCAGGCTGCCACCGCACCTCCCCGGGTGTCTTCACTTCACCCAGTACAAGTACGGAATCAGCTTCCCACCGGCCATCCGGTGCTTCCTCCTGCACGATGACTGACGGATGGCTGAACACACGCTGTGCCGCATAAAGGCGGGACAGCTTCTGCTGGATGCTGGCATAGGTCAGGGACACCACCCGGACAGCCCCCACATAAGGCAGGGTGACCATGCCATCCCGCAATACGGGAAAATGCCCCAGCTTCATGATGGCTGGCGTGTCTCCCCCTCCAGCAAAAGAAAGAATGGACACGCTGAGATCATCCCCCACATGGATGACTGGATCCCGGGTGCTGTGCCCCGCATCAATGGCCCATATGGCCTGCCGGACCCGCAGCTTTTCTGCCTCCCGCATCTGCCCGGCCATGATCGTGGCCTCTCTCAGGGTAATGTCCTGCATCACAAGGCCAGAAAAAAGCTGCCTGCTGTCCTGCCTCTGGGGCTGGGCTGTCAGCTCCTTCACGCCTGGGCCGCCACTGGGCAGGTCACACCCTGCCAGAACCGGCACCAGCAGGGCCATGAACGCCAGAGAACAGAAAAACGGGCCCCTCATCATCAAGCCAGAGCAACATACAGGACCAGCCCTGCGACCAGCGCAATGGCGCTACTCCACCAGAAGGCCGGTCTGAGAGGCGTGTCCTCCACAACAGGCCCGCTGACGGTTTTCAGGAAGTAATGCCCCATGATGGCATTTGTCCTGACAGTCTCACAGGCGGCCATTTCGGCATCCAGAATACTGGAAAGGGACCTGACCTCACGAATCAGACGATCATTTTCCAGAATGACATGCCGTGGTGTCACGCTCCGTTGGCGCAGAACCTCCTGCTCGCCCTCATAGGCCATCACCTCCCTGTGCATGGCTTGTGCGGCATGGTCCACATCCTCCTGAAGGGCCGCCTGCCTGCCCTTCAGGGCTGCCTGGTCCTCCATCAGCCGGAACTGCGTCTTCAACACCGTATCGTAAAAGCCGCTGCCCTCATAAATGCCGGAAGACAGGATATTGTCGGCAATCACCTGCTCATCATGAGCCATGACCTGCCTGATCCTGTTGATGGAGGCCTCATGCTCATGCAGCAACAGATCATCCGGCTCGACATTCAGGCGAGCCAGCCGGGCCCGGGCATCGCCAAGTATCTGCCCTGTCAGACGTTCGGCGAGAGCCGCAGAAGGGGCCCGGAGGGTAAATTTCACAAGGCTATTCTTCTTCCCGACATCAATATCCACGATGTAACGGTCATAATAGCGGTAGAGAGCATGATCATCGTGCGAAAACAGCGACAGAACGCCCCCGAAACTCTGGACGGGATCTGTGAAATCATACGCCTCTGCAAGATTCACGTTCGCCCTGAGGGCCCTGAATTCCTCATAGGACAGCACGAAAGCCTGGAAGAGATAATTCCCCTCATTCCGGCCATCCGGGCCTGTAAAAACTCCCCCGCCACTCCCCCTGCTATCGGGCTTCTCCACGACAAGGACGGTCTGTGTTCTGTAAAGAACTGGCGAGAGAAACGCATAATAGGCCAGCGTTACCAGCAGGGGAACCAGCAGGAGAAAACGCACGGCACTTCCTTTCGTTTCCGTCAGGAAAACACAATCATGCAGACCATCTGTCGGGATGAGCATCCCATAATGACTGGACGCAATGCGTCCCTTCTTATTTTAACAATACATTAACTTTACAGAAACCATTTTCTCCTCCCCCTCCGCAGCCAGACACAAAAAAAGGAGGCCAAAGCCTCCTTTTCCTGAAAAAGCTCCATGAGAGGGAGTAACCCCTGTCTGGTTTCTCAGCGCATGATGCCCGTATGGCCAATGCTGTAGCGACCCGGCTGGGGCCAGACTGTCAGACCATGCGGTTCTGCCCCGACAGGAATCTGTTTCATGGCACCGCTTTCCGTATCAATGGCATAGACGACATCATCAAAACGGCCGGAGAGCCAGAGTGTTCTGCCATCCGCACTGACATTGCCCATGTCCGGGCTGCCACCACCGGGAATGGGCCAGGTCTTCAACACCTTGTCCGTTGCCATATCCACGACGGACACACTGCCCTTGCTGTGGCGTGGCCCATGCACCATGTGGGACCCACGGTTGGCAACATAAAGCAGCTTTGCATCACGGCTCGGATACAGCCCATGCGTTCCCAGCCCCGTGGGAATGAAACCCGTCTCCCTGAAGCTGTCGCCATCAATGATGAACACGCCATCAGCATGCATGTCGGCCACATAGAATTTATGCCCATCCGGTGCGGCGAGAACATCCTGCGGCATCCCCCCCTTGGAGAGTTTCAGCATCCCCAGAAGGGTACGGTTGACCGTATCCACCTTGGCCAGATAGCGCCCGAATTCGCAGGTGAAGATCGCATAACGCCCATCTGCCGAGAAGGCAGCATGATTGATGCCCTCACAGAGCGGAGCCTCGACAGACCCTTTCAGCACCATGCTGTGCGGATCACGGAAATCCAGACGGCGATGGGCTTCTGCCACAACGATGGCATTCTGCCCGTCCGGTGTGAAATACATATTGTAGGGGTCATCCACGGCAATGGCCTTGCCGGGCTTGCCTGTCAGCGGGTCGATCGGTGTCAGGGAGCCATCCGTATGGCCCTCGCTGTTGTTGGTCACCCACAGGGTCCGCAGGTCCCATGAGGGGACGACGTGCTGGGGGGACCGCCCCACCGGGAACGTATCCACGACCTTGTAGGTCTTCGGGTCGATCACGGAGACACTGTTGCCACGCAGGTTGGGCACATAGATCCGCTCCAGATCATGCGCCACGACGGGGGACAGTTTGTCCGGGCCGCTGGCTTCACTGTAAATGTTGTGAATGTCCGGCACGGGCGGCATGCCCGGAATGGTCTGTACGACCAGCGCCTGCTCCGTCACGGCACCAGATGGTGCAGGTGGCGCCTTTGCCGTGGCGGATGGATCACCATCCGGAAAAGGCTTTGGCGAATCGGCAGCAATCGGTTCATCCTGCGGGTCAGGATGGTTGGCCGTCTGCTGGGCCTGCGCTGCCCCCGCAGCCAGTAATGCCCCCATTGCCAGAAACGAAATTTTGAGCCTCATGGGTGTCTCCTGTTGAAAGACGAAATGGCCTCAACGGCGGCCTGCACCTGCATGGCTGTGCCGACCCGGCCAAGTTCAGCCGTTGCCTGCCGCGGGTCACCACCATAGACACCATCGGCAGAATCCGGTTTTCCAGCCTGCCTCAGAAGCCCCTCCCGCACAAGGGACGGATCCACGGCCAACATGAGGGATGTATCGCTTATGTCGGCATGTTTCCCCAAAGCCACACCATGGCCCTGTCGGCGCAGGTAATCTGCGTACTGTCCGGCCACGACATCATAATAGGCTCCGACATACAGCACCCTTGCCGCCCCTTCACCAGCCCAGCGCCTGTTCAGCCTCTGTGCCAGAGCAGCCAGCTGGGCCTGATAACCGCCATGATCCCCCAGCAGCACAATGGTGATGAAGCCCTGCGCCCTCAGGCTTTCCGCCGCTCCTTCCACCAGCCCGGCAAAAACGGCTGGTGAAATGGAGAGTGTCCCGGCAAACCGCATGTGGCCTGTGCGGGGCCGGGTCGAGCCTTCCGGCACATAGGCCAGCACGGGGGCCACCAGGGTTTGCCCTACCCTGCGGGCAATCCTGTCCGCCAGAACACGGGCCCGCACATCATGCTTGCCCACTGCCATGTAAGGCCCGCTCTGCTCCGTACCACCAACCGGGATAATGACCGTTCTGGTCCCGGCTTTAAGGCCGGCGTCAATCTCCGTCCAGCTCTGGCAGGCCAGCTCCACCTGCCGGACCGCAGGCGGACAGGCCGGAGACACCCCCTCCGGCTCTTCTGCCATGGCCGGAGCCACCAGCCCGGCCAGGCAGGCCAGCAGGACCAGCGGTCGCAGCCGGGGCCAGCACGGATACCCGGCCACCACCTTCACAGTTCTGTTGCTCATCCAGCGCCCCTTGTGCATTATCACCCCACCCCCATGGCCCCGGTGTTCCGGATACGGGTCCTGCACAGGCCCATGGCCTGAGCGGACTTCATCCGGCATACTGTCCCGGCGTACAACCACCAGAACCGTCATGACCGTGCCCCTGCTGAACACCCTGCCCTTTCTTACCCAGATGAACAATATCGACGACGCCGCCCACATCATCCAGATGGCCCTGACCCCCGTCTTCATGCTCTCCGGCATCGGCACGCTGATCAACATCTTCAATACAAGGCTGGCCCGTGTCTCGGACCATCTGGACAATGTCAACCGTCTGCTGGCCGCCCCTCCTTCCGAGCAGGACCACCAGTACAGCTACGACACGCCGCAACGGCTGAAAACCCGCCAGAAACGCCTGACACGCCGCATTGTCGTGCTGGACCTTGCCATTATCCTCAACGGGCTGGGCGGGGCCATGACCTGCGGTGCGGCCATCGCCCTCTTTGTCGGCTCACTGGGAGATGCCACGACATCACTCTGGCTGCTGGCCCTCTTCGGCACTGCACTGGGCTGCACCGTGGCAGCCCTGCTGGCCTTTCTGGCCGATACGCTCCTCAGCTGGCATGGCCTGCGGCATGAAGGGCAGGTCTCCCTGCTTACTTCCCTGCTGCGCTCGAAGGCCAGCCACGCAAAACGGCATCACTGACCGAGCTTGGCAGCCCCACATAGCCCAGCCGGGCATTGATCTCTGCCCCATGGGCAAACCCCCAGCTGAAGAAGCGCTTCACACCCTGCCCCTCGGGCCGGTCCACGGCATCTTCCGGCACCAGAACATAGGTGGCTGACACGATGGGCCAACTCTCCGCCCCGGGCTGGTCCAGCAGATTGACGGCAAAATGGTCCTCCGCTTTCCATTCCGCTGCGGAGGCAGCGTCAATGAAGCCCTTCAGGGATGGCAGCACGAACCGCCCATCATGATTCTTCATCTGCACGATGCCCAGATGGTTCTGTGCGGCGTAGGCATATTCCACATAGCCGATGCTCCCTTCCGTCTGACGGACAAGGGCGGCAATGCCGTCATTGCCTCGTGCTCCAGCACCGCCAGCCCACTCCACAAGGGTCCCTGCGCCGATACGGGCCTCCCACTCCGGTGATGTCCGGGAAAGGTAGGATGTGAACACATAGGTCGTCCCGGCACCATCGGCCCGATGCACGGCCACGACTCCCATATCCGGCAACGTCACCCCGGGATTGAGAGCCTGGATGCGGGGGTCGTCCCAATCCGTGATGCGACCATCATACAGGGCTGCCAGTGTCGGACCGTCCAGCCGCAATGCCCCGGCGGGAACACCGGGCAGATTGACCACCAGCACCACACCACTCATGACGGTCGGAAACTGGTAGAGATGCGTCTCTGCCAGACGGTTCGGGCTCATCGGCTTGTCGGATGCTCCAAAATCCACCGTACGTTCCACGACCTGATCCTGCCCGGCGCTGGAACCGACCGTCTGATAATTGACCTGAAGCCCTGCCTGCTCCCCCGCCGGAACGCTCCAGCTCTGATAGACGGGGGCAGCAAAGCTGGACCCTGCGCCCGTTATCTCCACATCCTCCGCACGGGCCACCCCGGCCAGGGCTGACGAAATGGACAGCACCAGCATGAAGGCCCTGCCGCAGTTCTTCCAGCGGAGAAGACGTTTATCTGTCGGACGCATAAATCCCTCGGCACACGCAATGATCACCTGTCTGCCGTTATAGCTTCGCCGACGCTTCAGACAATAAAAATATACCACAAGACAAAGAAAAGTCTTTTTTGACACAAAAAAATGAGTAAATAGACATGAAGGCATGTGATGACTGCGGGAGATTTTCGTGAAACTGACAAAAAAATGTAATATAAATCCCTTTCATTACAGTTTTATGACAGTAATATTTCTGTCATACAGTGCATCACACTTCGCATCATCTGCCCATGCCGCCGGCACCAATGATGCAATTGCCCTGATGGAAAAACAGATACACGCCATGCAGGCCCAGCTCGAAGCCATGAAGCAGAAACAGGCTGCCGAGAATCGGCGTGTCCGTGCTGAACTGGCCCGCCAGAGAGAACTGATTGAGGCCGACCCTTATGCCCCCCGGGAAAGGCTGCTTGGCCCGGCAGCCGCGGCGGGGCATCTGGCGTCCTCCCGGACCAGGCATGACGATGTATTCGGCCTTGGTGACAATGCCATCCTGACCCCTTCCCGCACGGCCAGTACCCCCTATGGCGAGCTGACAGCCATTCCACCCGCCCATCCAGACCTTTACAGCCCGCTGCGCCGGGGGCAGCTCCAGATTGGCGGTATCCGCCTGACTCTGGGGGGATATCTGGAGGCCGCAGGCGTCTGGCGCTCCCGCAACAGTGCTGCCGATATTGCCAGTGCCTATAACGGCATTCCATGGCATAACCAGCCTGCCTCCCACATGAGCGAATTCCACCAGACAGAGCGGCAGAGCCGGCTGGCCCTGCTGGCAGAAGGGATGCTGACCCGGAAACTGGTAGCCGATGCCTATGTGGAGACGGATTTCCAGGGTTCCGGCTCATCATCCAACTCCCGCCAGTCGAACTCCTACGTCCTGCGTGCCCGTGTCGTTTATGGTGAACTGAAGAACCACGAAGATGGCTGGTACCTGCTTGGTGGGCAGAGCTGGTCTCTCATCACGCTCTACAACAAGGGCCTGCTGGCCCGTGACGAACAGACCCCCATGGTCATCGAGGCCCAATACGTCCCCGGCTTCAACTGGACACGCAACGCCCAGTTCCGTGCTGTCAAAACCTTCGGCAAGGAGGAACGTTACGCTGCCGGCCTGTCCATCGAAAACCCCAGTGCCGTCCCGGCTGGTGTATCTCCCTGCTCCAACGCTGCCAGACACTGCACCACGACCGACCGGCTGACCGGCACGAACGTCAACAACCCTTCCACCTACTACACGACCGACCCAGCACCGGACCTCATCGCCAAGATCGCTGCCGACCCCGGCTGGGGCCATTACGAACTTACTGGCGTCATGCGCTTCTTCCGGGACCGGACCAGCACGCTGGGAGGAGGAAGCAACCATACCCGCATCGCCGGTGGAGGCGGGGGCGGCATGGTCCTGCCCCTCATCAACAGGAAACTGTATTTCCAAGCCTCCGGCCTTGTCGGCACGGGCCTGGGCCGCTACGGCACGTCCAACATGCCGGATTATACCTACGGGCGTAACGGTGCCGTCACGCCTCTGCCGGAAGCCAACCTGCTGCTCGGCCTCTATGGCAACCCTCTCAAGACCCTGAAACTCTATTCCTATGCCGGGGCAGAAACTGTCCTCAGCCGCCGTTCCTTTGATGAAGATGGCAGCCATTACGGCTATGGCAACCGTGGTTTCGACATGCGGGGCTGCTTTACAGAACTCGCCACCAACTGTGCTGCCTCCGGCAACATCCGCACAGTGGCGCAGGCAACCGGGGGGTTCTGGTACACGGCCGCCAAGGGTGATTATGGCACCCTGCTGGTGGGGGGGCAGTATTCCCACACCCATGTGCAGGCCTTCTCCGGCGTGGGGGGCAAACCCAAAAGCGACGCCGACATGGTCCTGATGTCCCTCCGCTACCAGCCCTTCAATTGAGAAGGGCCGTTACCGCCCTTCCATCTCCAGCCCTTTACCGTAATCATCAATAGGAACGTCCCAAACAGCACAAGCAAGATCCGCCAGCCATTCAGCACGCTGATGAATGGAATTCTTATCCCATTTGTCAAATGGGTGCATGTGCAACACAGCCCGATCAATAGCCGTATCACCTATATCTGGTCTTTCAGAAATAATCCTCGTCAAAAGATAGCGGGATTTAGGATAAATACGCCTCTTCTGGGAAAATGGCTTATTACCCAGCGACATATTGATTGATTTCTCAACAAGAGCCAGATTTCCTATGGACGAAATTAACCTTGGATCATCCACTCCAAGTCCAAACTCTTTAAATACATCCCCATTTGAGTTTTTAGGCAAAATATGTTCCAGATGAACTTCTTTCGAATTACAATAATATGAGAGAGGATGATTACCTCCATACGCATTCTTATCGACATGCTGAGTCAATTTCCCCAGAACGTAATCAAACTGATATTTGGGAAGAGACCTGTCATCCATACCTTTGAAAGTGGCATAAAACTTGTTTGCATGCTTCCTTTTTTGCGCCTGAAACGTTTCTTTTGCAAAATTTCTATAGTCTTCCATGCTTTTCACCTTGGTAAGGCGAAGAGACCACCTAGCAAACAAGGCCTCAAACGTTCGAATTTCTTCCTTAACAAGGATACATACGAACAAGAACGACTCAATATCCCGACAAAGAACCGAAAAAATCTCAGATGAAAGATGACGCCCTGCAAGAAGAAGAACGAGATACTGCCTCGCAGACGTGTGCTTTCTATACAAAAAGGATATATTTTCCAGAGTATAGCTATCTTTCCCATAACGATCTTTCTTATTCAGGAAACCAGCATAAGCCTCCAAGGCCTCCCTTAACCGTTCTGTAAAAGCAACCGGGCTATTCTTTAAACCGATTTTTTCATCATTATTTATGAGCCATTCGTATAATTCATCCTTTGCAAGCCTAGGCACGCCCCATGTTGAAAAAATAAAATATCTCAGAAAACGTAATGGCTTCTCATTGATTTTATACAAATCATCTACAATAGACTTCCAACACTCCTTCAAATATTCAAATTCACGTTCATCTGCACTCATAAACAGGAGATTCTTCAACAGATCCATGGCATTCAAACCAATGCCACGATCATTGATCGTTTCAAATATCTTTAAAGCTCGTCCAAAACTATCCGTATATATCTTGATTAATTTGACATTTTTCATCAGATATCCAAAAAATTTTCTGATCTCATCCCGAGAATCTTCCAGATCATCCAACAAAAACTGCTTCGCAGTACTGTAAGCAACAGAAATATTTTTTATGGACCTCGTCTCAGATTTCTTTATTGGATTTCCCTCTATCAAGTCGTTAAAAGCATTTCCTGCATCTTTGTACTGCGGCTCAAGGTGAGATCGAAGACAATCATTCCCATCTTGGTCTGTATCAACATCAACGATACTCTTTTTAATACCCTCAAGACTATCTTCACCAAGAAGAGACAATCTATCTCTAATAGCACAGAGAATAATAAAAAGCGTCGTAACCCTCTGTTGACCATCTATCAGATCATCGGCACCTTTTCTAACCTGGCTTGGACAAACGACCAACGATCCAATAAAATATTCAGAACTTGTTCCTTCCTGCTGTTCAGCGCGTATGTCCTCCAAAAGCTGCCTCACCTGAACTTTTTTCCAGACGTATTCACGCTGATAACTGGGGACAATATAGAAATCCCGAAACAATTCTTTTACACTTACGTCTCTTGATTCAATCGCCGCCATAAACCCCACCCACGAACTATGTTTTTTAATAAAAATTAAAAAACATAGTTGATTGAATTTATCAAACCTGAATTTGCTGATCGAACTTTATTGATATACTTGCCCCCCCTCATCATCAGGAGACCCCATGCACATCACCATGATTGGCGGCGGTTACGTCGGGCTGGTATCAGGGGCCTGCCTGGCGGCCTTCGGGGCGAATGTAACTGTCATCGAGCATGATCCTGCACGGCTGGACCGCCTGAAAACCGGAACCATGCCCATCTATGAACCCGGGCTTGAAGAGCTGGTTGCCGCACAGCGGCAGGCGGGACGGCTGGCCTTTTCTGGTGATCTGGCCACCGCCCTCCAGAAAAGCCGGGCCGTCTTCATCGCTGTGGGAACACCCACCCGCCGGGGCAGCGGCCATGCTGACCTGAGTTACGTCCATGCCGCCGCACGGGCCATTGCCACCCATGCCCCTGACGGCCTGCTGATCGTCACGAAATCCACCGTCCCGGTCGGGACAGGGCGGCAGGTCGCTGCCATCGTGCGGCAGGCCCGGCCCGACCTGACCTTTCACATCGCCTCCAATCCCGAATTCCTGCGGGAAGGCCACGCCATTGCCGACTTCATGCAGCCGGACCGCGTCATCATCGGGCTGGAAGAACAGCTGGGGGCCCCCTCCACCGCCCGCACCCTGCTGGAAACACTTTACGCCCCCCTGTCCGGGCCAGAGGGCCGCCTGCTCTTCATGGGGCTGGAAAGTGCGGAACTGACAAAATACGCCGCCAATGCCTTCCTCGCCATGAAGGTCACTTTCGCCAATGAAATGGCCGATCTCTGCGAAGCCACAGGCGGCCAGATTGCCGACGTAACCCGTGGCATGGGGATGGACCCCCGCATCGGCCCCCATTTTCTCACACCCGGGCCAGGCTATGGTGGTTCCTGCTTCCCCAAGGATACGCAGGCTCTGGCAACCTCCGCACGACAGGCCGGAACCCCCACGCAGCTCATCGAAACCACCATCGCAGCCAATGAGGCCCGCAAACGCCGCCTTGCCGAGCGCATCCTTGCTCTGGCCGGGGGTGACATCACACGCTGTACCATCGCCGTACTGGGGCTCACCTTCAAGGCCCATACGGACGACATGCGGCAGGCCCCAGCCCTGACCATCCTCCCCCTGCTGCACGAGGCCGGTGCCACGCTGCGGGCCCATGACCCGCAGGGCATGGAGACAGCCTGCACCCTGCTGCCAAAAGGCATCACCTACACCGCCACCCCTCTTCAGGCCGCCGAGGGGGCTGACATGCTGCTGGTCCTGACAGAATGGCCCACCTTTGCCGCTCTCACCCCGGACCAGCTCGCCCCCCGGATGCGTGGCAGGCTCGTGCTGGACTACCGGCAGATATGGCGGAAAGATGAATGGCTGGAAGCCGGCTTCCATTATCACTGTCTGGGCAGCGCCCCCCTGCCGCCACATACCTGCCCATAAAGCGGGCTATCCTCATGCGGTCAGGCTGCCTATAATGGTAGCCATCAATAACGGAATCATGAACGGGGGCAGGCTGACAGGGCCTGCGCCCTGTCCGTTTCCGCAGGCGGTACAATCCTGCCATCTCTTGTAGCCGGGAGTTCCTGAGTGAACATGCGTAACGTCCAGACCTGTCTTTCCCTGTTGCTCGGGCGCGGCATGTGCCTTGGTGCCATGCTGGGTGGAACCCTGATGGCCAGCAGCGCTCTGGCAGCCGATGTGCGCACTCCCCTCCATGCGGACGAGCTGGACCTCAGCGTGCCCTGTGCGCAGGTCCATATCCGGGCTGATGCCGCCCTGAAAGACAGCGTGGTGGTCGAAGAGGCTACCGGCCTCACCCCGGATATCCAGACAACCCGGGACGGGACGGAAAGCCATATCCGCCTCGCCCTGCACAACTGCCCAAAAGGCGGACGGCTGACCCTGCACCTCTCCAGCGACACGGCGCTGACATTGCATGACAGCCCACAGGCCCACATCACCATCAGTGGCACACTCACCACGCTGGAAAGCAATCTGGATGATGCATCCCTTCAGGTGGACCGTGTGGAATCGCTGGACATGTCCATCTCCGGCACGACACAGGCCCACATCCACCAGCTGAACCGTGCAGCACAGCTCAATGCCACAGGGGGGAGCCACCTTGAGGTGGATACCGCCCTTCTCTCCGCCTTTTCGGCCCAGATGTCCGACAGCAGCCATCTTTCCATTACCGAAGGGCAGATTGACAGCCTGACACTGAATGCCTCCCAGCAGGCAGATGCCTCCATCATGGCCACGGTCAACAATGCCAGCATCACCACCAGCGATGCTGCCAGCGTCACGCTCAGCAAGGTGACAGGCACCGTGCAGGATGGGGGAACAAAGCACATCACCCACGCCAGCCCGCCAGAGGCCACCCCGGCAAAACAGACCGCAGGACCGGCACCTGCCGCCCAGCCCCCCCAGCCGGATGGCCAGGCACAGGGGCTGAACAATCCTGCCGTTCCCCATGTACCGAAGCAGGCTGCCGGAACATCCACCCCTCCTGCTGGAACAGCAGCCGGACAGACGGCGGGGACACCCGTCCGGCCCGCAGTGCCCGCTGTTGCGCCCCCCGCCACACCGGCAGCAACACCCCCTGCGTCCAGCCCCGTTCCACAGGCCCCCACTCCCGCACCACCGGCATCAGCTACATCCCAGCCTGCCCCACAGGCGCCGCAGGCAGGCACCCCGGCAGGGCCGCAGAACACACCATCGCAGTGACCGGCAGAGAACAAAGGCAGACCGTGTGAGAGTTCTATCCCTTCCCTTCATCTTTCTTGGCCGTGGCATACTGGGAGGCCTGCACCATGCCGGGGCCCTCAGCCTGTTCGCCCTGCGGGGGCTGGGAGGCATTTTCCGCCTGCCCGTTTACGGGCAGGTCATTCTGTCCTGCCTGGTCGAGATCGGCTTTCTCTCGCTACCTGTCGTGGCCCTGACAGCCATATTTTCCGGTGCCGTCATCGCTTTGCAGTCCTATAGCGGCTTCAGCCAGTACCATGCCCAGAATGCCGTTGGTGGCATCGTGGTCATGTCCATCACGAAAGAGCTGGGGCCAGTTCTGGCAGGCCTCATGGTGGCTGGCCGCATCGGGGCAGCCATTGCGGCACAGATCGGCTCCATGAGGGTCACAGACCAGATTGACGCCCTGAACACACTGGCAACCGATCCAATCAAATATCTCGTCACGCCCCGCCTGGTGGCAGGTATCCTGGCCCTGCCGTTCCTCGTCCTGATCGCCGACATCCTGGGCGTTGCCGGGGGCTTCATCGTTGCAGTGGGGAAGCTTGGCTTCAGCCCCGCACTCTACATTCATGCCACCCATGCCTCCCTGCACAGCCATGACGTACTGGTCGGACTGCTGAAAGCGGCTGTCTTTGGATTTCTCATCACCCTGCTGGGCTGTTACGAAGGCTACAACAGCCGGGGTGGAGCCGAGGGTGTCGGCCGGGCGGCGACAGCAACCGTCGTCGCCTCCTCCATCCTGATTCTCGCCTTTGACTACCTGCTGACGGATCTCTTCTTTACCGCATGATGACGTCTTCCTCCTCTTCCCAGACGGCAGCACCGTCTGGCCAGCCCCGCCTCCGCATCCGTGGCCTGAGAAAATCCTTCGGAGACCGGACAATCCTCAACGGGATTGATCTGGATGTGCCAGCCGGGAAATCCACAGTCATCATCGGAGGATCCGGCAACGGAAAATCCCTGCTGTTACGCTGCATCCTGGGATTGATCGAGCCTGATGAAGGCACCATCGAGATTGATGGCGAGAACATCATCGGTGCCTCGCGCAGCCGACGTGAAACCCTGCTGAAACGGATCGGAATGCTGTTCCAGAATGCTGCGCTGTTTGACAGCATGAGCGTGATGGACAACATCCTCTTCGGCCTCACTGCCAAGAGCCATGGCCGGCGCCGTGATCGGGCCACACAGGAGAAGGAAGCCCTGCGCCTGCTGGAACAGGTCGGGCTGGGACCGCATGTGGCTCCCCTCAACCCGGCGGAGCTCTCCGGCGGCATGCAGAAACGTGTCGGACTGGCCCGTGCCCTGGCCGGACAACCGGACATCCTCTTCTTCGATGAACCCACGACCGGGCTGGACCCCATCATGTCCGCCGTAATCGATGGTCTCATCAGCAGCTGCGTCACCCAGCGGGGGGCCACGGCGCTGACCATCACCCATGACATGACCTCCGTCACCCGCATCGGCGACCATGCCGCCATGCTCTACGGGGGGAAGATCATCTGGCAGGGGCCGGCCAATACGCTGATGCACAGTGGCAATCCGATTGTCGATCAATTCACCCACGGGCGGCTGGACGGCCCGATCCCCACCAGTGGCATGATGGCCAACCCTGCGGAAAAACGCTGACATGGCCCGGAAACCTGCCAGCCTGTTCGTCTGCCAGAACTGCCAGGCCCAATACCCCAAATGGACAGGCCGCTGCGAACAGTGCGGCGAGTGGAACACTCTGGAGGAAGAAACCAGAACCGCCACCCCCAGCCGTAGCGCCACCACACGAAAAGGTGCGGGCCTGAAAACGACACGGCTGGATGGCAAGGCCACCCCTCCGGCCCGGCTGGACACGAACATGGCGGAGCTGAACCGGGTGCTGGGCAGCGGGCTTGTGCCCGGCTCGGTCGTGCTGGTGGGCGGAGACCCGGGCATCGGCAAATCCACCCTCATGCTCCAGATGACCTGCGCTCTCGCCAGAGCGCAGCACAATGTCCTCTATGTCTCCGGGGAAGAGGCCATCGACCAGATCCGCCTGCGGGCACGGCGGCTGGAACTGGACCGTGACCCCAAGGCGCTGGACCAGCTGGAGCTGGCCGCCTCCATCAATGTCAATGACATCACGGCCTCGCTGGAAGAAAGACGGGCTTTTCAGGTCGTCGTCATCGACTCCATCCAGACCATGTGGCTGGAAGGCGTGGCCAGTGCCCCCGGCTCGGTCTCGCAGGTCCGCAGCTGTGCCTTCGAGCTGATCCGTCTGGCCAAGACACTGGGGTTTGTCCTCATTCTCATCGGCCATGTCACGAAAGAAGGAGCCCTTGCCGGTCCCCGTGTGCTGGAACATATGGTCGATGCCGTGCTGTATTTTGAAGGTGACCGGGGCCATCAATTCCGCATTCTCCGGGCAGCCAAGAACCGTTTCGGAGCCACAGACGAGATCGGCGTCTTCGCCATGACCGATACCGGCCTGCGGGAAGTACCCAACCCTTCCGCCCTGTTTCTGGCCGAACGGCATGGCAATATTGCCGGTTCTGCCGTTTTTGCCGGGCTGGAGGGAACACGCCCCATCCTGCTGGAGGTGCAGGTCCTGCTTTCTGCCAAAAGTGGTGATGGAGCCGCCCGCCGTGCCGTACTGGGCTGGGACAGCTCCCGACTGAACATGGTTCTGGCCGTGCTGGAGGCGCGCTGCGGACTGAAACTGGGCAGCCTGGATGTCCACCTCAACATCACCGGCGGGCTGAAGGTCACCGAACCGGCTGCCGACCTTGCCGTAGCCGCAGCCCTGATCTCCGCCGCCACGGGCCAGCCCACTGCCCCTGATGAAGCCTATTTTGGCGAGATCGGTCTTTCCGGAGAAGTCCGGCAGGTCAGCCAGACAGGCATCAGGCTGAAAGAAATTGCCAAGCTGGGCTTCCGGCAGGCAGTCATCCCCCGCCATGTAGGCACCGCCAACGCCCGCCCCAAAGCCCCTCACGCCCTCACCATTGCTGAAACGGGACATCTGAGCGACCTCGTCCGCCGCTTTTCCCCGGCTGGAAAAGATTAAATCATCTTTATTGTCTTGACCGGCCCGCCAGCAATTCTGAAACATGATGGGTAGTTCCTCCATCTGTTCACAAGAGAGGCCGCATGACCATCTCTTCTCCCCCTCCGCAGCCGGACGATAAAAAGCGTTTTGCCGCCCACCACGTCCGCTTTCCCCATATCCACCTGCCTCATATCCGGTTTTCCCACCGGGAACTGGTGGACCGCCCCTTGGCTGGCAAACCTCACCCTGACCAGCCCCTCCACTGGAAACTGTATGCCATGGAGGCCATCGCCACGGCCATCATGCTGACCATCGGCATCAGCACGACCACCATCCTGGCGTCAGACCGGTCCCCCTTTGCGGCCATGCTGGCCCCGCATCCCATCATCCGCTCTGTCCTGATCGGCCTGTTCTTCGGGCTGGCAGGGACAGTCGCCACACTGTCCCCCTTCGGCAAGGTCAGCGGTGCACATCTCAACCCCTCCGTGACGCTGGCCTTCTTCCTGACGAAGAAAATCCGTTGGCCAGATGCGCTGGGTTATCTCGGGGCACAACTTGTCGGGGCCTTCAGCGGGACACTCATTTCCTGCCTGGGGATCAGCCTGCTGCTGCCTTTCTGGCAGCCCATGGTCAGCCAGATCAATTATGCCGGAACATTCCCTTCCAGCAATTACGGCCTCGGCCTTGCCGCCCTGATGGAAGCCATCGCCACGGCGGGACTGATCATGATCATCTATTTCACGGCCTCACGCCCGAAATTACAGCATCTGACGACATGGATCTGCGCCTTCTATTTTGCCGTCACCAACCCGTTGATCGCCGGGTTCTCCGGCAACAGCACGAATTTCATGCGGACACTGGCCCCCGATACGCTGGCCCATAACCTGCATGGTGTGTGGATCTATCTTGTCGGCCCCTTCATTGGCTCTGCGCTGGCACTCCAGCTTGCCCGCATGCTCTTCTCCATGCATGGGCTGAAAGAGGCCCGGATCGTCAATTTCGGCCATCACGGGCGTGTTCCCCGCTACACGGCACCTGAAGCCACCGGCCCCTCACCGGAAGAGCTAAAACGGCAGGACAGAAAGAAAAACTGACAGAAACGGGAGCGAAAGCAGAAGCCCCGTCTCTTACCCTTCCGGTTCCCCGTCCAGCACCCGGACGGGTTCCTGCCCCCGTGTCAGGTCCCGCAACCAGGCCTCCACGGCCATGCGCTCCTGCACGGGGACAGCCAGCTCCATCGTGGCACCAGCCGCTCCAAAATCGCAGCGCCGTGTTTCCACATTCCAGCCCGGCAGTTTGGCTTCCACCTCAGCAAAAACGGGAAAGGGGCAATGAAAGCCAAGGCGGATACGCTCCACCCGCTCGATCCTGGCGGCCTCCCGCAGGCAGGCCGCTGCCGCACCGCCATAGGCCCGGACCAGACCACCGGCCCCCAGCTTGATGCCTCCAAACCAGCGGGTCACGACCACCATGACCCCGTCAAAGTCCTGCCCTTCTATGGCTGAAAGAATCGGACGGCCCGCCGTACCGGATGGCTCGCCATCGTCACTGACACGATACCGCCCTCCCACACGGAAGGCCCAGCAGTTATGGGTGGCATCCGGCACGGCCACCTCTGCCAGAAAGGCCATCGCTCCTGCCTCGTCCTCCACAGGGGCGGCCAGAGTCCGGAACACGCTATGGCGGATGATGCTTTCATGCTCGGCAATGCCGTCCAATGTCCAGGTCATGCCGCCCATTCTGCCGCAGAATACTCCTGCTGTCAGCCAGAAAGCCTGCACGGGCACAAGAACACCACCACGGACCGGGCAGCCATGAGCCCTCCCCTTCATTCCCTCGCCACCTCATGCAGGGGATAGAAAAAAGCCCCCCTTCAGGCTAGTAGTTCCTGTGCGCATGGTATCCGCAGGGACGGTCCCTCCGCCCCGAATGGCTAGAAAACGCCATCCGTCATGCGTCCCGGCAGGGGCCTCCCGGCTGCCCTGCCAGGTTCCTTCCGGTCCGGCCGAGACGCCTTCTGGCCCCGGCCTTTCTGTTATATGCAGGGTGCCTGCACGGTCACAAAGAGGTCAGATTTCCCCATGCTTTCCACTCTGACAAGCCGCCTCAATGCGTTCTGCGGCCGTCATGTCACCCTTGTCCTGACCATCTTCATGCTCCTCTGCGTGGGATCAGCCTGGCTGAGCATGACCCAGCTGGGCATCACGACAGAGACGGACAGGCTGTTTGCCGACACGCTGCCATGGAAGCAGAAAAACCGTCAGATAGAGAGCCTCTTCCCCGGCGAGAAGAACACCCTCGTCGCCATCATCAGCGCTGCCACGCCGGAAGAAGGCCGGGAAACCGCCAATGCCCTTACGGCTGTCCTTTCCCGGGACACGACCCATTTCGACCGGGTGGACCAGCCGGATGCCAACCCTTTCTACACCCGGAATGCCTTCCTCTTCATCGATACGAAGCAGCTGGAACCGCTGATGGATTCCACCATTGCTGCACAGCCCTTCCTTGGCATGTTGGCAGCAGACCCCTCGGCCCGTGGGCTGTTTGGCACATTCAGCCTCATGGCCACGGCCATACGCAGCAATCAGCCCATCCCTGCCAGTTTCAATACCGCTCTTGATGGCCTGACACGGACCCTCAACGATGGTCTTGCTGGCCATGCTGTTCCTCTTTCATGGGAAAAGCTGCTGGCCGGTGGCCTGAGCGACCTAGGCAGCCATTACCAGTTTGTCGTCACCCACCCGAAACCTGACTTCACCTCCTTCGAACCGTCCGAAGCCGCTACGGCGGCCATGCGGACCGCACTGGACAGCCTGCCTACTGTAAAGGCTGGTCGGGCCCATGCGCTCATCACCGGAGAAGCCAAGCTGAGTGATGAGGAATTCTCCACCGTGGCCCAGGGCATGATCATCGGGCTGTTCATCTCCCTCGCCCTTGTCACGCTCTGGCTCCTGCTGGCCGTCCGCTCGCTGCGGGTGGTCATTCCCATCCTCCTCACGCTCATCATCGGACTGCTGCTGACAACCGGCTTTGCCACACTGGCCGTTGGTACCCTCAACATGATCTCCGTGGCCTTTGCCATCCTGTTTGTCGGCATTGCCGTGGATTTTGCCATCCAGTTCGGCGTGCGTTTCCGCTGCCAGAAGGATGAACAGGGGCGGCCTCTCTCCCCCCTCGCCGCACTGGACCGCACAGGCCTGGAAAGTGGCGGCCAAATATTTGTTGCCTCTCTGGCCACCGCAGCGGGCTTTCTTGCCTTCACGCCCACCAATTTTGTCGGCGTGGCCCAGCTGGGGCTGATTGCCGGTGGCGGCATGGTGATCGCTTTCATCTGCACGCTGACGCTGCTGCCTGCCCTGCTGCGATTCTTCCGGGCCATGCCGGGGGACAACCTCCGGGGATTCACCTGTCTTGAACCACTGGACAGGGCCCTGCACCGTTTCCGCCTGCCCGTGCTGGCCATCTTTGCCGTGCTGGGGCTCATCGGAGCCGGGCTGGCGCCATCCCTCATGTTCGATGCCGACCCGCTCCATACCAAAAATCCCAATACGGAAGGCATGAAGGCCCTGAGCCTGCTTGAGGAGAACCCTCTCACCACACCCTACAATGCCCAGGTGCTTGTCCCCGACACGGCAACGGCAGGCCGGCTGGCCGCCGCTCTTGGCAAGCTGGACAGCGTGCATGATGTTCTCTGGCTGGGAGCTCTGGTCCCGGACGATCAGGAAACGAAACTCCAGCTGATTCATGAAGCTGCCGACATCCTGCTGCCCACGCTTTCCGTTGCCCATCCGGCACCGCCCCCCTCGGCAGCGGACCTCCGGGCAGCAGCTCTCAAAGCGGCACATGATTTTGATGGGCTGGATGACAGGCTTTCCCCTTCCCTGAAAGCCCTTCATGCAGCGCTGGAACACCTCTCCACAGCACCCGATGCCACGCTGATGGCCACCAATGAAGCCCTGACACGTTTCCTGCCGGGAGAGCTGAGCCAGCTGAAGGCGCTGCTCGCCCCGTCCCCCATCACCCTTGATACCATCCCCAAAGACATACGCAGCGACTATATTGCCTCCACAGGGGCTTACCGGCTGATCATCCACCCCAATGGGCGCATGTCCGAAACGAAAACACTCCACCATTTCGTGCATGAGCTGGAAAGCGTAACCCCGGACATCTGCGGCCCTGCGCTGGAGATCATCGCCAGTGCGCAGACCATCACACACGCCTTCATCACGGCGGCCCTGTGTGCCATCGTGGCCATCGCGCTGATCCTCTTCGCCACGCTGCGCCGCCTGCTGGATACGCTGCTTGTCCTGCTTCCGCTGCTGCTTTCCTCCCTGCTGACCGTCATTCTGATCATCACGGTGCCGGAGCAGCTCAATTACGCCAACATCATCGCCCTGCCGCTGCTGCTGGGCGTTGGTGTTTCCTTCAACATCTATTTTGTCATGAACTGGCGTGCGGGCCTTCAGAACCAGCTTTCATCCCCAACAGCCCGGGCCGTGCTGTTTTCTGCCCTGACAACCGGCTCCGCCTTCGGCTCACTGGCAGCTTCAGCCCATCCGGGGACAGCCAGCATGGGCCGGCTGCTGCTGCTCTCTCTTGGCTGTACGCTGGTCTGCACCCTTCTGTTCATCCCGGCCCTGCTGCCACGCCACCGAACGACAAAAGACTGACCGGCTGAAAGGTGAACATCCTCACCTTCTGCTGGATCATCCCTGACACCTGCCCATGCTGGCAGATGTCAGGGGCTCACCGTTCCGTGAAAAAAGTCAAGTGCATCTTATATGAAAATCACAGAGAAAAGGAAATCCTATAAATAAATAGGTAATAAAATTTCCCCCTACCCTTCTTTTTCAGGGCAGGACATCTGATCAACATCAAAGAATAATCCACTGTTTTATAATGATAATCTCAAGAAAAAACCACGGATGGAGCAGGTCCGTTTTTTCCGTCTGAAAGGTTTTTCATGTTATTGTAAAAGGTTTATTCTGTAAGAACCTTTTGCACATTCTTGCCTTAAATCAATGTTGAGGAGCATTTTTTCCCGTCTTCTTCCGCTCAGCAATTCACAGACGAGCCTGACAGAAGACAATGAGACATTTCTCCCTCTCCCGCACCATCCTATGTACCACACTTCTGGCAACAGGTTTCGGCACTGCTTTTTCCTCCGCTCATGCTGAAACCTCCACACTGGATGCACCACAACAGCGCAGCATTCTGGACCGCATCATGCACACGGCTCCCGGTGGTTGCCCCAAGGATGACGGAAAAACCACCCCCAACCCCTACGGCGTCTGGGCACGGGGCGATGGCAGCGAGACGGGCTTCGGCCCGGTCTCCCAGTATGGCACACCCGCCGGGATGGACAGCATCAGTGCCCCCGGGAAAGGCATCTGCGACAGGGGCGATCCCTTCGATTCCTACAAACACATGAAGCTGAATGACAGCGGGTCCATCTGGCTCAGCCTTGCTGGGGAAACACGCCTCAACAACTGGTATGACAAACGCCCCGTTTTCGGTGCGGCCATCGACCCCACCACCTCCATGAAGGCACGGCCCTTCAATTCAGGCCGCTTTGCCGTCCGCAACCTCTGGAGTGCCGACCTGCATCTCGGCCAGCACGTGCGCTTCTTCGGCCAGCTCATCAATGCCGATGCTGGCGGGTGGCGTGGATACAGCTATGACGGTACGTTCCGCAAAAACCTGGACCTGCAACAGGCTTTTGTAGAACTCAGCGGGAAGGCTGCGGGGGGGCATGGCGGCTTCATTTTCGGTCGCCAGCAGTTCCTGGATGCCCCGGATTACATGATCGGCAACCGTGACGTGCTGAACGTGCCGCTCAGCTGGGATGGTTTCCGCATCTATGAACACTGGAACCGGGTCCGTTTTGACGGCTTCTACTTCATCAACACAAAAAACAACCATACGGACAGCTTCCGTGGCGGCAATTCCCTCTTCCACGACACGCTGGATTACAAGACACGGCTGTACGGGGCCAATGTCACCATCGCTCCGCCTGATTTCCACTTTCTCGGCGAGAAGGGCTATTCTTTCATCAACCTTTTCTATTACGGTTATGAAATAAATGGCGGCCCTGCCCAGCAGACCGTGATGTACAACGCCTCCGCCCTCGGCCACACGAAGCGCAACAATTTCGGCCTGCGCTGGCATGGTGAGGCCGGTCCCATCAGCTTCTCTTTCGGCGGGGCCTACCAGCAGGGCACGTTCTACCAGTCCTACAACAGGGCCAACCATTATGACCGCATGAACCGCAACGTGAATGCCTGGTCCATGAACGGTACGGTGGATTACCACTTCCGCCATGTCATGTGGCATCCAACCATTGGTGTGCAGGGTGATGCCTATTCCGGCGGTGGTGCCCGTGGAACGACCGGCAGCGTGAACACCTACATCGAGCCGTTCGGCGTGAACACCAACTACCTGGACCCGACCAACTACCTGACCGGCCAGAACCTGATCGACTTCGCCCCCAAGGCCAGCTTCTCACCTACCAGTTACCTAACCTTCCAGCTGAAGCTGCCCATCTACTGGCGTTACAGTGCAGGGGACGACACCTACTCCATCTATGGCCGCAACATCTTCCAGCGGCAGTTCACCTCCGGCATGTTCAACTCCTACAATCATGATTCCTTTGTCGGCATTGCCCCGCAGATGGCCGCCAGCCTGCGTCTCGGCCCGCATCTGACATGGGATCACCACGTCGTCCGCTTCCTCACCTCCCATGCCATGCATCAGGTTGGTGCCCGCGACGCAACCTACTATCAGTCCTCCCTGACACTGACCTACTGAGCACCGGCGTCACACGCCCTTTCCCAGATCGCCCCTGCCGTGATGCCACGCAGGGGCGATCTGCGTTCCCACCTCTCGGGAATGGCATTTGCATCCCTGTGACAATGAGTCCATAATCAGTCCTTCATTGGTCCTGTTTTATCACTACCAGAAGGGTCCGCCATGCAGGCTGTCTTTCGCAACGCCATGAGCCGCCTTGGCTCCCCTGTCGTTCTTGTCACGACTGATGGTCCAGCAGGCCGACATGGGCTGACTGTCTCTGCCATTACCAGCGTGACGGACACGCCTCCCACCGTTCTGGTCTGCCTGAACCGCAGCAACCAGTCCCATAGGGCCTTTCTGGAAAATGGCAGGCTGGGCATCAGCATTCTCGGCAAGGGGCATGACACTCTTGCCTGCGCTTTCGCCAACAGCACCCTTTCTTCTACAGACCGTTTCGGTTACGGAACATGGCAGACTGGTCCGCTTGGCTCACCGCTTCTGGATGGTGCCCTTGCCACGCTCGACTGTACGATAGACGATACCCACAGCATCGGCACACATGACGTGCTGATCTGCCGTGTGCATACCATCACCGTCAAAGACGGAGCTGGTCACGGTCTGACATGGTTCGACCGCAGCTTCCATTATCTGCCCCCGAAATGCACACCCTGCTGACACGCTTCAGAAAAGGGCATCTCCCAGCAGCTTGATGTTCAGTCCGACAATCACCAGCACAACCAGCCAGGACAGCACAGCCAGAAGAGGGGAAAGATGGAATCGCCCCATATGCTTCCGGCTGGACACGAACCAGACCAGCGGAACCATGGCGAAAGGCAGCTGCATGGACAGCACGACCTGACTGAACACCAGCAGGTCACCCACCTTGCCCTGCCCGAAAATGGCGATCACGACAATGACGGGCAGAACAGCCAGCCCCCGGGTCAGCAGACGCCGTGCCCAGTAGGGCAGACGAAGATGCAGGAAGCCTTCCATGACAATCTGCCCGGCCAGCGTCCCCGTCACGGTGGAGTTGGTACCCGCAGCAAGCAGGGCTACGGCAAACAGTGTGGAGGCCAGCCCGAACCCCAGCACGGGGGAGAGGAGCTTCCACGCATCGCTGATCTCCGCCACGTCCTGATGCCCCGTGCCATGGAACGCCGCTGCTGCCACGATCAGGATGGCTGCATTGATGAAGAGGGCAAGCGTCAGGGCCAGTGTACTGTCCCATGTAGCCCAGCGCAGCGCATCCTCCCGCCCTTCATCCGTGCGGGTATAGGTACGGCTTTTGACCAGCGAAGAATGAAGATAAAGGTTGTGGGGCATGACAGTCGCCCCGATGATGCCTATGGCCACATAGAGCATACCCGGATTGGTAAAAACCTCTGACGAGGGGAGAAACCCTTTCAGCACCGCTCCAACAGGCGGGGCCGCTGCGACAAGCTGCACACCAAAACAGACAGCAATGATCCCCAGCAGGGTGATGACGAAAGCTTCCAACGCTCTCATGCCCCGCCGCATGAGCAGCAGGACAATGAACACGTCCAGCACGGAAATCAGCGTTCCGGCCATGATGGAGATGCCGAACAGCAGATTCAGGGCCACAGCCGTGCCGATGACCTCCGCCAGATCACAGGCGATGATGGCCAGTTCACAGGTCAGCCAGAGAGGCAGGCTCAGCCCCCGGGGCAGCCAGTCCCGGCAGGCCTGTGCAAGGTCTTTCCCCGTGACGATCCCCAGCCGGGCGGCAAGGGCCTGAAGCAGGACGGCCATGATGTTGGCCAGCAGAATGACGGACAGCAGCCGATAACCGAACTGGGCCCCGCCCTGGAGGTCGGTCGCCCAGTTGCCGGGGTCCATGTACCCCACGGCCACCATGTAGCCCGGCCCCACGAACGCCAGAAACCGGCGGAACCAGAAGCTCGCCCTTTCCGGCACTGTGACGGCACCGTGTCCGGCATCCCCCACAGGCATGGCAGCATCAGCCTCTTTCACGGTTCCGCCCCTCCCGTCATCCGCACCTGCCTGGCTCAGGCATCGGCCTTGTCCTTGAACCACACCTCAACCGGGCCAGTCAGCTTCAGTGTCATGGGCCGACCACGACGGTCCAGCGTCCGCCCGACGGACACGCGGATCCAGCCTTCACTGATGCAATATTCCTCAACATTGGTCTTCTCTTCTCCCCTGAAGCGGACCCCAATACCACGGAGCAGAATCTCCTCATTGAAGTACGGGCTGTCCGGGTAGATCGAGAGACGATCAGGAACTGTATCACTCATCCGTCAATTCATCCTTTTACAGAGTATTGCCACACCACCACGGCACGCTTCTGGTGATGATGATCCTCCTCCATAACAGGCAACCAGCCAAAAAGAACCCCCCAATGTGATACGGGCCGCCACCCCCTCAGGGATGGACGGCCCGTCCTCATATCTGACAACCGGACAATCAGACGACTTCAAACATCGCTTCAACCTCAACCGGCGCATTCAGCGGCAGGCTGGGCACCCCGACGGTGGAGCGGGCATGCTGCCCGACTTCCCCGGCGAAAACCTCCGCTGCCAGATCAGACGCCCCGTTCATCACGGCAGCATGATCGGTAAAGTCCGGCGTGCAGGCCATGAAGCCCCCAAGACGCACGACACGGCGCACCCGGGACAGATCACCATTCAGGGCCGTGTTCAGCTGGGCCAGAATGTTGATGAAACAGGCCCGGGCACAGGCCGTCCCCGCCTGATTGGAGACCTCGGCCCCCAGTTTGCCGGTAATCAGCAGCTTGCCATCCACCAGCGGCAGCTGCCCCGACACGACCAGCAGGTTCCCCGTCCGCACGACCGGCAGATAATTGGCAACCGGGGCTGCCGCCACGGGCAATTCGATGTTCAGTGCAGCAAGGCGGCTTTCTGGTGTGGACATGATGATCTTCCTTTCCTGTTCATCACTTCATTGAATGGGCTGACCGTCACACTGCGCCGTAAAGAAAGCCTTGCCAAGAGGAAGAGACGGGAAACACCCTTCATCCCGCTGCACGATCCAGTGCCTGAGCCAGATCAGCCAGAATATCCTCGGGATGTTCCAGCCCGACAGACAGACGGACATAGCCCGGCGATACACCAGCCGCCTTCTGTTCCGCCTCGCTCAGCTGTGCATGTGTGGTGGACGCCGGATGGATGGCCAGACTCCGGGCATCCCCAATATTCGCCACATGATAGAAAAGCTCCAGCGCATCAATGAAACGCTGACCCGCTTCCCGGCCACCGGGCAGCTCGAATCCGACAAGTCCACCCAGTCCTCCTTTCAGGACGGCTTCGGCCCGCTGACGGGCCTCCCCCTCCTGCACGGCAGGATGGATCACACGCTCCACATCACGACGCGCCTGCAGGAACTGCACCACCTTCAACGCATTCTCGCAATGGCGGGGCATCCGCAGGGGCAACGTCTCCACACCCTGAATGAGCTGGAACGCATTGAAAGGCGACAGAGCCGCCCCGCCATCCCGCAGCAGCACGGCCCGGGCCCGCAGCGCATAGGCCACCGGCCCCAGCGGGCGGGCGGCCTCCGTCCAGATGGCACCATGATAGCTGGGGTCAGGCCGTGTCAGCAGTGGATGACGCTGCCCCCAGTCAAACTGGCCACCATCAATGATCAGCCCGCCAATGGATGTCCCATGCCCGCCAATATATTTGGTGGCCGAATAAACCGTAATGGCAGCCCCCTGCTCCAGCGGGCGGGCCAGCAGAGGGGCTGCAGTATTATCCACAATCAGCGGAATCCCCTGCGCCCGCCCTGCCTTGGCAATGGCCGCCATGGGCGGCACAACCAGCTTGGGATTCGGCAGGGTTTCCAGATACCAGGCCCGTGTCCGCTCATCGCTGGCCGCCTCAAAAGCAGCCGGGTCAGAGGGGTCCACGAAACGGACCTCCACTCCCATGTTCTTCAGCGTATGGGCAAACAGATTCCATGTTCCGCCATACAGGTCCGTCCCGCTGACAATATTGTCCCCTGCTTCTGCCAGTGTCTGTATCGCCACGGTTGCCGCCGCCTGGCCGGACGCCACAGCTACGGAGGCCGCACCTCCCTCCAGCGCCGCCATGCGTTTTTCAAACACATCCACGGTCGGATTGGTCAGGCGGGAATAGATCATGCCCACATCCTTCAGCGCAAAACGATCCGCAGCCTGCTGGCTGCTCTCGAACTGATAGGATGTTGTCTGATGGATGGGTGGCACGACCGATCCCGTTACCGGGTCTGCCCGCCAGCCTGCATGAAGGGCCAGTGTTTCAGGGTGCTGTATCTTCCGGGCCATTGGAGCGTCTCCTTGCGTGCATCATGACATCGGCTCCACCGTGCCCGAGAATGCCCCCGTCCGTCCAGCACCGCGCTCCATGCCTTCTCTGCCGCAGCTCCTGCCAGAACCATTTCTTTACAGAAATGAAGAAACTGCAATAGCTCTCATAGGTAATATAGGATTGATTTTATCCAGAATGACTCTATAAGCAGCGCTTCTTCCTGTTTTTTCAGTCCGTTAAAGAGTTACAGTCATGCAACTTGCTTCCCTTGTTCGCAATGAGACGGGTGTGGACAATGCACCGACAGTTGTCATGCTTCATGGGGTTTTTGGGCGGGCCCGCAACCTCGGCATTCTCCAGAGAGCCTTGAGTCCCTATTTCAACACGGTTGCGTTTGATCTCCGATGCCATGGCGACAGCCCCCATGCGCCCATTTCCTACCCGGAAATGGCCAAGGACGTGCTGGAAAGCATGGATGCCCTGGGCATTGAAGACGCCTACATCGTGGGGCACTCCATGGGCGGCAAGACGGCCATGGCCACTGCGCTGACGGCACCGGAGCGCTTCAAGAAACTTCTGGTAGCGGACATTGCCCCGGACATCATGATCCACGGTCAGCACGATCTGGCGCAGCAGCTGTACCACACGCCGCTCCCGGCCCTGAACAGCCATGCCGAAATCCGCAAGTTCCTTCATGACCTGACAGAAGACCCTTCCGTTGGCGAGCTGATCGCCCAGCACATCACGCCCGGCAACCCGGCCCGGTGGAACATCGGCGTGACGGACATCGTCGCCAGCTTCCCCGTCATCCAGTCCTGGCCGGATGTCTTCAAGGGCAAGACGTGGGACGGTCCGGCCCTGTTCATCCGGGGCGGAAACTCTCCCTACATCAAGCCGCAGCATCATGATGTCATCCGGAGTTACTTCCCCCAGGCGGACATCAAGACCATTCCCAACACCGGGCACTGGCTGCATGTGGAAGACCCGACCAGCTTCAACAGCCTGATGCTGGAGTTCCTGCGGGGCTGAGCACAACCTCCCTCCAGTCCGGAACGAAGAAGGGCCGCTCCCATGCCGGGGCGGCCCTTTCTTCATGACAGGGTCTCCTGCCTCACCCCTGCTTCAGACGTTCCGACAGGCTCATGGCATGGGCGTCCAGCCCTTCCTCCCGGGCAAGAATCACACCGGCGGGGCCGACCTTCTTCAGCCCCTCCATATCCGTCTCGATGGATGTTGTCCGCTTCAGGAAGTCATAGACGGAAAGGCCGGAGGCAAAACGGGCTGTGCGGCTGGTCGGCAGGACATGGTTGGGACCACCGACATAATCCCCGACTGCCTCCGGGCAGAACCGCCCCATGAAAATCGCCCCAGCGTGACGGACCTTCCTGCTGAAGGCTCTCGGGTCATCCAGCAGGACCTCCAGATGTTCAGGGGCAAATTCGTTTACCACCTCGGCCGCCTCATCTTCCGACCGGACAATCACGACTGCCCCACAATCCTCCCAGCTTCTGCGGGCGATCTTCGCCCGGGGGAGTGTTTTCAGTTCTTCTTCCACTGCCACAATGACCCTGTCGGCAAAGGCTTCATCCTGCGTGATCAGGACGGACTGCGCCTGCTCGTCATGTTCTGCCTGTGCCAGAAGATCAATCGCCACCAGACGGGGATCATTGCTGCCATCCGCCACCACCACGACCTCGGACGGACCAGCAATGCTGTCGATTCCCACATGGCCGAACACCTGCCGCTTGGCTTCCGCCACGAAGGCGTTGCCCGGCCCCACGATGCGGTCCACCGGAGCGATGCCCTGCGTGCCATAGGCCAGGGCACCCACGGCCTGCGCCCCGCCAATGCGGTAAATCTCCGTCACGCCACAGAGCCGGGCCGCCTCCATGACCAGCGGATTCAGCACGCCATCCGGTGTCGGCACGCACATGGCCAGCCGTCTGACACCAGCCACATGAGCCGGAAGGGCGTTCATCAGCACGGAGGACGGATAGGCCGCCTTGCCACCGGGCACGTAGAGGCCGGCGGCATCCAGTGCCGTCCAGCGCATCCCCAGCCGCAGCCCGGCATCATCCGTATAATCGAGGTCCCTGGGCAGCTGGGCCTCATGAAACGCCCGGATGCGCTCTGCCGCCAGGGCAAGGGCCTCCTTCGTCTCCGGGGCAACACGGTCTGCCGTCTCCCTGATCTCCGCCTCACTGATGCGCAGCTGGTCGGAGGTCAGGGCCAGCCGGTCGAACCGCTCCGTATAGTCACAGAGAGCTTCATCGCCCCGTTTCTGCACATCGGCCAGAATGGCCCGTACCGGCTCCGCCACGGAGCCGCTCTGCTCACCACGGCGGGCCAGAACGGCCTTCAGCTCCGTTGCGAACTGCGGTGATGTCGTATTCAGGCGTTTCATCAGATGGACTCTCCCTTCCGGGCAGACTGGGCAACGGCAGACCGGAACCGTTCGATCAGGCTGCCGACTTCCTCGGGGCGGGTTTTCAGGGCGATGCGGTTCACGATCAGGCGGCTGGTCACATGGGCGATGGTTTCCACCTCTTCCAGCCCATTGGCCCGCAGGGTGGAGCCTGTATCCACAAGGTCCACGATCACGTCGGCCATATCCAGCGCCGGGGCCAGCTCCATCGCCCCATGCAGATGCACGATCTCGGCATTGATGGCGCGGGAAGCGAAATGGCGGCGGGCAATGGCCGGATATTTGGTCGCCACCCGCAGCCGGGACCGTCCTTCCGGCGGCTCTTCATCCCCGCTTCCCTTCGGGCGGGCCACGGCGATGCGGCACCCGCCAATGCCAAGGTCCAGCGGTGCATAGAGATCGGGATAATCGAACTCCATCAGGACATCCGCCCCGCAGACACCAATATCAGCCCCACCATAGGCCACGAAGGTTGCCACATCGAAGGACCGGACCCGCACGACATCCAGCCCCGGCTCGGACGTGGGAAAACGGAGGCGGCGGCTGCTCTCATCGAGACAGTCCTGCGCCGGTTCAAACCCCGTATGATGCAGGACAGGACGTAGGGCCTTGAGGATCCGCCCCTTGGGGAGGGCCAGAATAAGCGGCGTCTTCGCCTGCATATCAGTCATCAGTAAGCTCCTGCTTGCAACATACGGGGCCAGCTTATCAGAGCCGCTTTCAGCCCGCTACTGGCCAGAGGGCGGCAACATCCCGGCGGCGGGCACGGGCCAGACGGCTGGCCGACAGCACGGCCCGTGCCTCTTCCACAGCCCGGTCCAGATCATCATTGACCAGAACGTAGTCAAACTCCGGCCAGTGCGAAATCTCGCTCATGGCGGCCTTCATGCGGGAGGCGATTTCCTCCTCACTGTCCGAGTTCCGCCCACGCAGGCGGGACTCCAGCTCTTCCAGCGAGGGAGGCAGGACGAACAGCCCCACCACATCATCCGGCATGGCCCGGCGCATCAGGCGGCAGCCCTGCCAGTCAATGTCCAGAATCACGTCACGCCCGGCGGCAAGAGCTTCCTCCAGCGGCGCACGGGGAGTTCCGTACCCACGGCCGAATACCTCTGCCCACTCCAGCAGCTCACCATTGGCCGCCATGTGGCGGAATGTTTCCAGATCACGGAAGTAATAATGAACGCCCTCTTCCTCACCGGGGCGGGGGGAGCGGGTCGTGACGGACACGGACGTGAAGATGGTCGGGTCAGCCTTGCGGAGAGCCTGCGCTATGGTGGATTTTCCCGCCCCTGATGGTGCCGAAATTACCAGACACACGCCCCGTCGTGACTGCTCAACCATACCCTGCCTCATCTGCTTCCCTGTTCTGCCGTCCGGATGGCCTGCCCATCCACGGCCTCCGTTCCTGCCAGAAAAACACCTCCTTTGCCAGCAGAGGCCCGCTGTCACCCCACCGCATGGCCGGAATACCGTCAGGCCCGGGCTGCCTCTCATGTTTCTTCTGGCATTTCCGGCTGTTTCTGCTCTATCCTGCCTTAGCAGGTTCGTTTCCTGTCCGGGACACGGCCTGTATTGACCATAAAAAAGGAGTCCCATCATGGCATGGAACACACCGAAAGTAACCGAGATCCCTCTGGGCGGCGAAATCAACTCCTATGTCTGCGGCGAGAAGAAGTAATCTCCGCACGGGCATATGCGTGACAGGGAGGTGTTGGCAGACATGCCTGACCTCCCTGTTTCCGCACCTGATGGATCGGCGGGGCAGGTCCGTAGCCTGAGAGCGTCGCAGGTGCATAATACGGACACAACCAGCTGCTGCACTGCTGGGGAAAGGTGGTCTCTGTCGTGCTTGATGTCATTATTCTGGGCGCCGGTGCCGGTGGCGGTTTCCCGCAATGGAACTCCGCTGCACCGGGCTGCCTTCAAGCCCGTGAGGGCAGAAAAGCCAAGCCTCGCACGCAGGCCTCTCTGGCCGTCAGCGGTGATGGGGTTCACTGGTTCCTGCTCAATGCCTCACCGGACCTGCGCCAGCAGATTCTCGCCACCCCGGCCCTCCAGCAGCATGGCAGTACCCGTGGGACGCCGATCCAGGGGGTCATTCTTGCAGGGGCGGAAATTGATGCGATTACCGGCCTGCTGACCCTGCGGGAACGAGAACCCTTCACTCTGATGGGCAGCCCGTCTACCCTGGCCCAGCTGGACCGCAATCCCATTTTTGAGGCGCTGGACCGCAGCATCATTCCCCGCATCGCCCTTTCGGAAGGCACGACGGTGCCACTTCTCCTGAAGAACGGAGCCCCATCTGGCCTTGTGCTGGAAGTTTTCACCGTTCCCGGCAAGGCGCCCCTTTATGCCGAGGCGGAAGGCACAAAGCCTGACGACACGCTGGGTCTCTCCATCTCCGATGGACAAAAGACCATGCTCTTCGTCCCCGGCTGTGCCGAGATCACGCAGGCCCTGAAGGACCGTGCCAGCCGGGCTGACCTGCTCTTTTTTGACGGGACGCTCTGGCAGGATGACGAGATGATCCGCACGGGCCTCAGCCCCAAGAGCGGGCACCGCATGGGGCATGTCTCCATGAATGAAACAGACGGCCCGCTCCGACAGTTTGCTGCCTGTACAAGGCCGAAGAAATTCTTCGTCCATATCAACAATTCCAATCCTGTCCTCCTGGAAGACAGCCCCCAGCGTCAGGCAGCCGAGCAGGCGGGCTGGGTCATTGGTGAAGACGGGATGAGACTCAAGACCGAGGGACCGTCATGAACACTCTCCTTTCTCCTGACGAGCTGGAAGCCCGCCTCCGTGCTATCGGGGCGGAGCGCTATCACCGCCAGCACCCGCTTCACAAAGCCATGTATGAAGGCAGGCTGACCAAGGGTCAGCTACAGGCATGGGCCCTGAACCGCTATTATTATCAGGCCCAGATCCCCCGGAAGGATGCCACCCTGCTCGCCCGCCTGCCCACGACAGAGCTGCGCCGTGAATGGCGCCGCCGGATTGAAGACCATGACGGTACGGCCGAAAGCCCCGGCGGCATTGCCCGCTGGCTGAAGCTGACCAACGGCCTGGGGCTTGATGATGACTATGTGACGAGCCTGAAGGGCCTGCTGCCTGCCACGCTGTTTGCCGTGGATGCCTACGTGGCCTTCGTGCGGGACCGCTCCATCCTGGCGGCCATTGCCTCCTCCCTGACAGAACTCTTCTCACCGACCATCATCGGGGAACGCATGGAGGGGATGCTCCGCAACTATCCCTACATCTCAGAAGATACGCTGGCCTACTTCAAACCCCGCCTGACACAGGCCCCGCAGGATTCCACCTTTGCGCTGAATTACGTCAAGGAACATGCCCGCACGCCGGAGCAGCAGCGGGAGGTCCTCGGTGCACTGGAGTTCAAATGCGCCATCCTCTGGCAGCTGCTTGATGCTCTGGACCATGCCTATGTGGAAGGCCATGTTCCGCCCGGTGCGTTCGTCCCTGAAACACCCTGATTCCTCTCCTGCCCGTCTGAAAGCTGTCCATGTCCTCCCCATTGCCCACGCCACCTGTCAGAGTGACTGAAGATGACTGTCCCGGTTTCAGCCGGGGTTACCGCCTCCAGCATGACAGGGTGCGGGAGCAATGGGTGATCCAGGCCCCCGAGCGGGCCCTGCTGGCAGACCCCATTGCTGTTGCCATCCTCCAGGAGCTGGATGGACAGACCCGTCTCGGTACGGTCATCGACCGGCTGGCAGCACGCTACGAGGCCCCTAGGGAACAGATTGCCACGGATGTGCTCGCCCTGCTCTCCGAGCTGACGGAGAAGAGGATTCTCCGACTGTGAGCGGGACACCAGACAGCCCCATGACAAACGGAACCTCCACGCCTCCCCCGGCTCCCATGAGCCTGCTGGCCGAGCTGACACACCGCTGCCCGCTCTCCTGCCCCTACTGTTCCAACCCTGTGGAGCTGGAGCGCAAGGCACAGGAACTTGGCACGGAAGACTGGCTGCGTGTGCTGGAGGAGGCAGCCGGAATGGGCGTCCTTCAGGTCCATTTCTCTGGCGGGGAGCCCATGGCCCGCCCTGACCTCTACACCCTCATCTCCCATGCCCACAGGCTGAACCTCTATACCAACCTGATCACGTCTGGTGTTCTCATCACACCTGAGACCATGAAACGGCTTGATGAAAGCGGGCTGGACCATGTGCAGCTCTCCTTTCAGGATACCGATGGACCAGAAGCGGACCGGCTGAGCGATTTTAAAAGCGTCCAGCCCCGCAAGCTGGAGGCAGCCCGCCTCATCACGCAGGCCGGCATCCCCCTGACGCTGAACTTCGTACTGCAGAAGGCCAACATTTCCCGCATTCCCGCCATGTTTGCTCTCGCCCGCCAGCTTGATGCCCAGCGTGTCGAGATGGCCCATACCCAGTATTATGGCTGGGCCCTGAAAAACCGGGCAGCCCTGCTACCATCCCGCACACAGCTGGAAGAGGCGGGCCGCCATGTCGAGGCCGAAATGGCAAAAGGCGGGCTGGCCATTGATTATGTCACGCCAGATTATTATGCCGAACGCCCCAAACCCTGCATGGGGGGCTGGGGGCAACGCTTTCTCAACGTCTCACCCTCCGGCCATGTCCTGCCCTGCCATGCAGCGGAAACAATCCCCTCCCTGCACTTCGACAATGTGCGGGATCATTCACTCAGCCATATCTGGTACCACTCACAGGCTTTCACCCTCTTCCGGGGAACTGACTGGATGCCGGAGCCCTGTGCCTCCTGCGCCCGCAAGGAAATTGACTGGGGCGGATGCCGCTGCCAGGCACTGGCCCTGCTCGGAGATGCCTCCCAGACCGACCCTGTCTGCTCCCTCTCTCCCCATCGCCACCTGATTGATGACGCCATTGCAGAAGCAGAACAGACTGACGAACAGGCGTTCATCTATCGTCGTATGGGCCAAAAGACTTTCTGAACAGCCCCCTGTCTCCAGAAGCACCAGAACTTCATTTACACATCTGAAATAATGGGAAGCAGTTCCATTAACAAGATATTATGGCATCCCGCACGGGCAGGGTCATTACCTTGCGCTCACCTGTCATCCCCCTTATTAGTGGACATCCCCCTCACATGGAATCTGCTATGACCGCCCCTGAGATCAGCATCATCATCCCATGCTACAATGAGGTCGAGAACGTTGTCCCCGTCGTAGATGCTCTGGAGACCGTCCTGAGTGGCATGACATGGGAGGTTGTCTTCGTGGATGACAACTCCCCCGATGGCACGATGGAAGCTGTCCGCCAGCTGGCCCAGAAGAAACCCTACGTGCGGGGGCTGCTGCGTATTGGTCGGCGAGGGCTGTCCTCCGCCGTGATTGAAGGGGCCCTCAGCGTGTCTGCTCCCCTGATTGCTGTCATGGACGGCGATCTCCAGCATGATGAAGGCTGTCTGCCCCACATGATTGCCGCCCTGCGGGATGGTCGGGCAGATATCGCCGTTGCCAGCCGGCACATCACGGGTGGCAGCAATGAGGGGCTTTCCAGCGTCTGGCGCCGCTTTCTCTCCAATACCGGCATCTGGACAGCCCGCCAGCTTCTCAATGTCCCCCTGACAGACCCGATGAGCGGCTTTTTTGCCATGCGGCGTTCCGTCTTCATGGACCGTGCCCCCCGGCTGGATGGCACGGGCTTCAAAATCCTTCTGGACATCATGATCGCCCGGCCTGAACCTCTGCGGGTTCAGGAAATTCCCATGAATTTCCGGGACAGGGCCCATGGGGAAAGCAAGCTGGATTCTGGCGTCATGCTCTCCTTTGCACGGATGCTGACCAAACACAGCTTCCGCCGTCGCCCCCGGCTGACCTATGGCACGACAGCTCTTGCGGGTGCCGGGCTCTTCTGGGCTGGATGGCGCCTGCTGTCCCGCAAACGATCAGCCTGATTCACAGCGCCACCGCTGATATGAAAAAAGGCCGCCCCATTGGGAACGGCCTTTTTTCATCCCCTTCGGCAGGGCCTCTTCAGGCCTCAGGCTTCAGCAGGGTTCTGACTGTCCGGGCCACACTGTCACGCCAGTCTGGCATTTTCTGCCCGAAAACACGCTCCAGCCTGCCATTGTCCAGGCGGGAATCCGCCGGGCGGGCCGCCGGTGTGGGCCAGTCTGCCGTAGTAATGGCCTCTACCTTCGGCATGGGCTGGCCATGACGGGCGGCTTCCTCCAGAGCGTGGCAGGCAAGCTCATGCCATGTGGCCTCACCAGCGCCCGCGGCATGATAAATACCAGCATAGGAATCCTGCCAGCCTGTCTGTCTGATCGTCCCGATGATGCCCAGAATCACAGCGGCCAGATCATCGGACGAGGTCGGGTTTCCCCGCTGATCCCCCACCACACGCAAGTGGGGATTCTTTGCCCCCGCATTCAGCATCGTCTTGACGAAATTCTTGCCATGAGCGGAGTAGACCCATGCCGTCCGCAGGATGATGCTCTGGGGCTGCGCTTTCAGAACAGCCGTCTCCCCATCAGCCTTGGTCCGCCCATAAACCGTGACAGGATTGATCGGATCACTCTCCAGATAGGGCGTTCCCTTCCGGCCATCAAAAACATAATCCGTCGAGACGTGAATGAACGGAATCCCCCGGCGGGCAGCCTCCTCAGCCAGACGGGCCGGGCCAGCATGGTTGCCCTGCCGGGCCCCTTCCTGTTCCGTTTCAGCCAGATCGACCGCCGTCCAGGCCGCCGCATTGACAATAATATCAGGCTGGTATGTCTCAATGGCCGCAGCCAATGTCTCCGGGGCTGCAAAATCCACCTCCGGGCGGCCAACGGTCACGACATGCTCCCCACCCTGATCTCTCAAGGATGTGGCAAGCTGGCCTGTCCGGCCGATCACAAGAATGGAAGGCTTCGTCATGATGAAGACCCTTTCATGCCAGAAAACACGTAGCCCGCACGGGACTCACCGGTACTCGAACCACCCCTTGGCAGCCTCGAAGGAAGGGGCTTCCAGGTCTTTCTCCGAGAGAACAGCCTCCCCCGGGGCCACCGGCCAGTCGATCCCGATCTGGCTGCAATCCCAGCGCACGGAACGCTCGGATGCCTTGTCATAAAAACCGGTGCATTTGTACTGCACCTCGGTATTTTCCTCCAACGTGACAAAACCATGCAGGAACCCGACAGGCAGCCAGAGCTGGGACCAGTTTTCAGCCGACAGTTCAACACCGACCCACTGGCCGTAAGTCGGTGAGCCAGTGCGTGCATCTACCGCCACGTCCCAGATGGCCCCCCGTGTCACCCGCACCAGCTTGCCTTGCCCATGAGGGGCCAGCTGGCAGTGCAGCCCACGCACCACACCCTTCTGACGGGACAGACTCTGGTTGTCCTGCACGAACGTATCAGGAATGCCAGCCGCAGCCATGCTCTTCTGATTGTATGTCTCGGAGAAGAACCCTCGATTATCCCCAAAACGGGCCGGCGTCACCTTCACGATGCCGGGCAGGGACAGTGCCTCAACCTTCATCTCGTCATCTCCTCATCTCTCTGTTTCATGGCCCGATACAGGAGCCTCCCGGACGGGCAGAACCGGGGCAGGCAGCCTCACACCACTACCGGCCCACTCTCTGCTGCCACATAAAGCAGCATCTGCCCAAGCGGCGTTTTCTTCATCCTGGTGCCTGTCTCCAGAAGCTGCGCATGGGAGATGAATCCCATGCGATAGGCTGCCTCCGTTGGTGAACCAACCAGCAGCCCCTGCCGGGACTGGATGGCCTGCACGAACGTACCGGCCTGCATCAGGCTGTCCGGTGTTCCAGCATCCAGCCACGCACACCCACGGGCCAGCCGGTCCACCTCCAGCGTTCCTTCCTCCAGATAGATGCGGTTCAGATCCGTGATCTCCAGTTCACCACGATCACTGGGACGCACCCGACGGGCAAAGTCGCACACCCGCCCATCATAGAAATACAGCCCTGTCACCGCCCACTGGGAGGGAGGTGTGACCGGTTTTTCAATAATATCAAGCGCCCGCCCAGCCTCATCAAATGCCACAACGCCATAACGCTCCGGGTCCCGCACCTGATAGGCGAATACCGTCGCACCATGAGACCGCTGTGTGGCATCCCGCAACATATGTCGCAGCCCATCAGCAAAAATGAGGTTGTCCCCCAGAATCAGGGCACAAGGCGCACCATTGATCCAGTCTTCGGCAATATGAAAAGCCTGTGCAATCCCCTCCGGCTTCGGCTGGACACGATAGGTGAAAGTCACGCCAAACTGCTCACCCGTGCCCAGCAGACGCTGGAACTGCGCCTGATCATCCGGCGTGGTGATGATCATGATATCCCGTATCCCTGCCAGGATCAGGGTCGTCAGCGGATAATAGATCATCGGCTTGTCATAGACAGGCAGAAGCTGCTTGGAGACAGCCAGCGTCATCGGGTACAGGCGCGTCCCGGACCCACCGGACAGCAGGATACCCTTTGTTGGCGGTTGGTCAGTCGTTTCTTTCAGCATACCCGTCATGCCTCAGCTCCCAGTCTCCGGCCATCGTACCGCTGGCGGCGCAGGCGCTGCCACCATGCCCTGTTATCCAGATACCACTGGACAGTCCTGCGCAGGCCTGTCTCGAAATCGTGCTCCGCCTCCCAGTCGAGACAGCGCTCGGCATGGCTGGGATCAATCTCATACCGGAAGTCATGCCCCGGCCTGTCACTGACAAAAGTGATCAGCCGCTCCCTCGGGCCGGCCGGGTCCGGCTCCAGCTCATCCAGCAGGGCGCATATCCTGCGCACAACCTCCAGATTGCTACGGGGCTGCCTGGCCCCGATGGCGTAAGTCTCACCCGGTCTGCCATGCTCCACAGCCCGGACCAGTGCCCTGGCGTGATCCTCCACAAAGAGCCAGTCCCGCAGATTCTCGCCCTTGCCGTAAACAGGCAGGGGCTTGCCCTCCAGCGCATTGATGATCATGAGCGGGATCAGTTTTTCCGGGAAATGCCAGGGCCCGTAATTGTTGGTCGTGTTCGTCACGAAGGCCGGAAAACCATAGGTATGGTACCAGGCCCGCACCAAATGGTCGGAAGCCGCCTTGCTGGCCGAATACGGGCTGCGGGGATCGTAGGCCGTCTCCTCCGTAAAAGGAGGATCCTCCGGTGACAGATGACCGAAAACCTCGTCCGTCGAGATGTGAAGAAACCGGAATCCAGCCTTCTTCGCCCCATCCAGCCCCATCCAGTACCGGCGGGCTACATCCAGCAGACAGTACGTCCCCACGATGTTGGTCTGAATGAAGGCACCCGGCCCCTCGATGGAGCGGTCAACATGGCTCTCTGCTGCCAGATGCATGATGGCATCCGGCTGGAACTCTGCCAGAGCCTTCTCCACGGCTGGCTGGTCATTGATGGAAATACGCACATGACGGTAGCGTGGATCGGACGCCACGGCAGCCACCGTCTCCTCGGAGGCTGCATAGGTCATGCAGTCCACATTGAGAACCTGATGGCTGGTCCCCTCCATGAGGTGCCGCACGACAGCGGACCCTATGAAGCCGCATCCACCTGTTACCGCAACCCTCATCATGCCTCCTCATCCATCAATCTGTCGGGGGAACTTTACCCAAAAGCCCCCCCACTGCCGACAATTTTCCCGCTACCCTCTGTTCATAATAAACATATCAGGCAAAAAAACGGTTTCCATTCCTGAAAGTCCACCCGATACATGGGCCACATGTCCGGGCTCCTGCCAGTAATAGTAACGATGATGGCACCTACCGCTGATACACGTCATCCAGACGGACGATGTCATCCTCTCCCAGATAAGGGCCGGACTGCACCTCGATCAGCGTGACAGGGATGCGACCCGGATTCTCCAGCCTGTGTACGCAGCCAAGCGGCAGATAGATGCTCTCATTCTCCCGCACCGTGATCTGCTCGTCATCCCGTGTCACGAGGGCCGTACCCGCCACGACAACCCAGTGCTCCGAACGGTGGAAGTGCTTCTGGAGGGACAATTTCTCCCCGGGACTGACATGGATCCTCTTCACCTGGAAACGGTCCCCCTGGATGAGACTCTCATAGAATCCCCATGGGCGGTACATGCGGACATGCTGTTCCGCCTCCGTATGGCCCTCATCCCGCAGGCGTGACACCATGTGCTTGATGTCCTGCGCCCGCTCCCGATGTGACACCATGACGGCATCCCCCGTCACGATGATGATGAGATCATCCACACCGGTCACGGTCGCCACGATGCCATCGGACTTGACGTAACAGTTCCGGGCACGGTCCAGAAACACGTTGCCCTGTACGGCATTACCGTTTTCATCTTTGGGGGTCAGCTCCCAGACGGCATCCCAGCTGCCGACATCCATCCAGGAGAAACTGGACGGCACGACTGCGGCACGATCCGTCCGCTCCGCCACGGCATAATCCACGGAAATGGATGGGGCACGGGAGAAAGTTTCTCCGGCCAGCTGAACAAAGCCAAGGTCGCAGCTGGTTTCCTGCACTGCACGGGACACGGCCTCATGAATGGCCGGTTCGTATTTTTTCAGTTCCTCAAGGAAGACACGGGCACGGGCCACAAACATTCCCGAGTTCCAGAGATGCTGCCCATCACTGGCAAGGACCTTGGCCCTTTCGGCATCCGGCTTCTCCAGAAAACGGGCAATGTGATAGGCATTCTCCTGCCCATCCAGGAGGGGGCCCTGCTGGATGTATCCATAGCCCGTTTCTGCCCGGTTCGGCCGGATGCCAAAGGTCACGATATAATCCTGCCGGGCGGCCTCACAGGCCTGCTCCAGCGCCTGCTTCAGCGCTTCCTGCCCCTCTATGGCAGCATCGGCTGGCATGAACCAGAGAATGGCCTCCTCGTCCTGCCGGGCCTGCCAGAAAGCGGCAGCAGCCATGGCAGCAGCAGAATTGCGGGCAACCGGTTCAAGAATGATACTCGCTGCCTCGATGCCTGTCTGCCGCAGCTGCTCAGCCATGATGAAGCGATGCTCACGATTCCCCACCACAATGGGGGCGGCCTCCAGCCCAAGCGCCCGTGTCCGCTGCACAGTTTCCTGAAACGGCGTGTCCCCGCTCAGCAAAGCACAGAACTGCTTGGGATAGCTCTTGCGAGAGACCGGCCAAAGTCGTGTTCCGGACCCACCGGAGAGAACAACAGGAACAATCATCGCACACCTTTCCAGCGCAGGCTGTCATCCAGCCTCTGGTCATAAAAATCATGTGAGCCGCCACGATACCATGTTCATGAGGCTACCGGATAGAGCACCGCCATGCTACCGTCACAATTCTGGCAGCTTCCCTGCCTCAGTGGACGTATCCGAGAAGAATCAGCTCACCATTATCCATGACTGGCCGATAGCCAGCCTTCGCCAGCCAGCCATCCACAGTGAGATTGCCGCTGCTGTAATGGGCCGAGGTACCGTAAAGCTGCACAAGGGAAAACCGGTGCTGGGCGATCACGTTCCGCAGGGCCACAATATCCTGATTTTTCTTCAGCGCCTGTGAAAGATTGAACCCATCAATGGCATCACGGCTATTCGCCCAGTAGCACAGGGCCATATCCGTACAGAGCAGGGATGTGCTGTGCATCTTCAGCGCCTGTATGTAGGTCTGCCACTCACGGTCTTTCAGACTGACCGTCTGGACCTGCCTGTAAGAAGTCACCCCCCACAGCGGCAGCAGGAACAGCAGGGGCAGGCTCATCACGCAGCAGGCCCGGACAAAGCGCTGCTTCTGCTCCGGCCCCTCTGGAAGACGGGCCAGCCCGATCCCGCACAACAGGGTCGCCGCCACAAAGGCATCAAACATGCAATTGTAATCAACACCTTCGCCCAGCGATTCAAGACAGCCGAACAGACAGCCGAACGCCAGAAACAACCCCACCAGACAGGCCGGGTCCTGCCATTTCAGGGAGCGCCATTGCCGGAAGAAGAGCCCAAGCCCGACCAGAAGCATCCCCCCCATGAGTGGCAGCTGCCGCAGGCCATGAATGACCCGCCCCAACCGGATGACCCGCTGATGGAGAAAAACATCCCGGAAAAAACTGACCCCGTAAACCTCGTAGCAGCTGGCAAACCCGACCAGCAGCAGCCCGGCCGCCATCATGCCCCAGAGGACGGCTTTTTTCAGGTCGATGCAGAGCAGCCAGACAGACAGGGCCAGCGGCAAGGCCACGAGATTATGCTTGGTAAAGCCCCCCAGCACGATCAGGACAGCACAGAGAAACAGGCGCCGCCATGTCAGGTCAGCCACATTCCGGCTGACCGCCACGTACAGCCCCCCCAACATCAGGGCCTGGGCCAGCCATTGTGGGTCATTCATCCCGAAATAACCCTGAAAGGCTGTATTCGCCGTGACAAGGAACAGGGATGCCGTAGCCAGGGCCACCGGAAGTCTGCCTGTCACGACCTGGATGATGCGGACGATCAACACGGCCGATGCAAGAACGGACAGGCAGGACAGGATGCGGCCTGTAATGATGGCATCGAACCCGAGCCGGACCAGCCCGCCCATCAATACAAAAGAAAGAGGCGGGTAATTGTTGAAAACAAAACCCCGGTCCGAGGAATAAAGCTGGTGATCTCCACCGGCTGTCCAGCTGGCCAGCTGGGCATTCCACCCCTCATTGACGTCCAGCGGGACATGATGGAACATGACAAGTACAGTCCGGAGACATGTCAGAAGAAACAGAACTGCCCAGGCCAGACACCAGGGCCATACAAAACTGTCCTCTTTTTTAGACATGAACGGATCCAACCCCTGAAAAAAACATCGTCTTATTCCTAACACTTCCTTTACAAAGGGCCCTGTAGCACAAAAAAATATAACGATTTACTGCCTGAAACAGCCAAATATATTTGACCCCATGCGTCCTGCGTATAGAATGCGTTCTCGTTTTCTTCTAAAGAAAATCGTCCTTATACTTAACTGGCCACCTGCATGTCATATAATTCATTCCGGGACCGCCTTGCCCGGTCACTGGACAGCAAGTACGTAGCGTACTCTCTACTGTTTGTCATGGCAATCCTGACCCGTTTCATGGTGTTCGGGAATCCCTTCATCTTCGCTGATGAAGAATTCTATATGCTTGTCGGTGGCAGAATGCTGCATGGCGAACTGCCCTATGTCGACATATGGGACAGAAAACCCATCGGCATCTTTCTGCTCTATGAACTTTTCCACCTTTTCGGTCCTTACCGCATCTGGGCCTATCAGGCCATTGCCCTGCTGAGTGCCTGGGCGACGTCCATCCTGTGCATGAAGGTCGCCCGCCTCATCGCCCCGGTCGGAGGGGCCCTCTGTGCTGGCTGTCTCTATCTGGTCTGGATTGCCAACTCACAGGGCTGCGGCGGCCAGACGCCCATCTTCTATAATCTGCTGGTCGTCTGGGCCATCCTGCTGGTCGCACGGTTCATGGCCGGGCAGGCCCGCCTCACCCTGTTCCAGACGGGAGCAGGAGTCATGCTGCTGTTTGGCATCGCTCTCCAGCTGAAAACATCTGTCGTTTTTGAAGGCATCTATGTCGGGCTGTTCCTGATGGGACTGACCTACCGGCAGGGCGGTACCCTGAAGCAGGTCATGGGCCATGCCATCATCTGGTGTGGGCTTGCCCTCGTGCCAACACTGGCTGTCATGCTGTTCTATGCGCTGGACGGCCACTTCCAGGAATGGTGGTTTGCCAACACCGTCTCCATCTTCCTGAAAAAAACCATCCCGGCTGCCTCTCTGCACCAGTGGTTGCATAATGTATACTGGTGCCTTGTCATGCTGGGCATCCTGCTCGGCACGACAGTCCTGCGCTTTCTCTTCAGAAAACAGACCGCCCACTGCCAGCCTCTCTCCCTTTTCCTTGGCGGGTGGGCGTGGACAGCCTTTGCCGGTTTTGCCCTCTTCAACACCTTTACCAAACACTATTCCCTGCCCCTTTATCCGGCCTTTTTCATAACCGCAGCACCACTCTGGGCCTCCCCTTTCAGCCGTCTCTGGCTCGTGCTGCTGCTGGTATGGGGGGGCATCCGCACCTACGACACGGAAAAGAAGATCAACCGTGCCAGCGATCTTTCCACCCTGCGGCAGGCCGTCTCCCGTCTTTCATCCCCTGTCGGCTGTGTCTTCAATTACGACACGCCGGATATTCTGCTGGACAGTGTCCCTTATTGCCATCTGACACGCTTCCCCTTTTCGGCCCATCTCAGCACCGATACGGAACGGAACGCTCTGGGCATCGACCCTGTGCAGGAGACCGAAGCCATACTGGCCCAGAAACCCCTCTACATTCTCCTCTCTGCCGACGATACCGAGCATGACATGTCCATCAACCGGGATACCTATGCTGTTCTCACAAGAGAGCTCAAACAGCATTATGAGATGATCTACGAACATCCCCCACGCTATGCCTTCAGCGGGTTCATAATCTACAGGAGGATCCGTTGATCCTCCCGCAGGCGCCATGATTGCAAAAGGCGGCTTCTCCCTCTCCCGGAGAAGCCGCCTTTTTTTGACCTTCAGGCAGGAGAACTCCCTGCTTTTCAGAAAACACGATGGTAATAATAAGAAAAAATGCCGTCCTTGATGTACAGGTAGGCAGGGCCGAGCTCACTTTCCCCATACAGGAAAATATTGAGATTGGATGAGACAACACTGACAACCAGAAGGGCAACCAGAATCTTTTTCAGAGCCCGTACATCCTTCAGGTTGTTGTACAGATAGACACAGCCAAGCGTCCCGAGGAAAACGATATCCGGGTAGAATTCCGCCCGGTACCGGTAATTCATGCTGATGGCAATCATCATCAGGAAAGCCGGTATTGCCAAGGATACGGCGACAGAAGCAAGCGCTGCCCGATTGATGGGAAACACACGGCCCTTGCGGAGCAGCCCGACAATCAGCAGCGCACCACAGAGCAGCATGAAACCATCTGTCAGAAAGAAGCTGCTGGGTGGCAGCTCATTCGCATCAATCAGCCGCGTGAAACTATCCTGAAGAACGTAATGCCCGTCAGCCTTCTGGAAAATCCACACCGGTACAAAGAAATAGACAATCCCCAGATAGAACCTCTGAAGATTGAACAGCCCATAAGTTTTGGTCCGCATGATGCGGCTGGGAAACTCCACATTGTAGAGGTACAGGTCATAATTGGCGAAGGTAAGCGGATTGCCCCATCGTCTGTAATTCACATATGCCGTCACGATGATGGCCAGAACGGAGATGACTGTCGGCACAACGAGAGACAGCAGCGTGACGCCCTCATCCTTCGTCCTGAAGCTGCGGCACCATCTGTAAAAATGGATGATGAGAAAACAGAGCAGCGCCACATACAGCCCGATCCCCATCGAAACACGGGTCAACAGCGCACAGCCCGCCGCAACGGCCATGCAGACCCCACCATATCGCCAGTACTCCTTCTCGCAGAGGACACGGATGGCGCAGTACACAAACCATGAAGCGAAGGCCAGAGCCCAGAAGCAGACCTCCTGATACAGGCTGTGTTCAAAAAAACAGACCTGTTCACCCGAAAAAGCAAGGGCAATGGCCAGACAGAGCGAAACCCAGGACGTACCTCCAAGGTAACGCTCCGACACGAAACGCCATGTCCTGTAATTGAAAAACAGGATCATCAGCAGGGCCATGATGGATGAAAGGCGGGTGATGTCCCAATGCAGCCCATTGGGGAACAGCAGGACTGGCAACCTCAGCAGGGAGGGGAAAATGCCCCAGTAGGCATACACTTTCCCATTCCGGAGGAAGCCCTCCTCTTCCACGGTCTTCGGGTCCACATCAAAATGGCCATGCAGCATGTGGTCGATCATGCTGTTGAAAGTCAGCCGCAGCCCACCGGGCCGGTATTCTATCGGCAGATGGGACCATGACAGAATACCCATGATGCTCCACACGATGGCGGCACACCATATGACCGTGGTCACATTTTTCTTGCAGAACATCACAGCGCTCCCGGCAGCTCAGCGCCTGTCTGGAAAGACGGCAGGATAGGAAAGATAGGTCAGCCTCTTCTGCTCTTTCCGGGCAATGGCAATCGTGTCGAGGATCAACCCACAGACAAAACTCAGGAAAGAGAGCAGCACCAGGGCCGTGGCCAGCAGGGCTGTTGGCAGGCGGGGGACGACACCCTGCCGGAGATAGAAGGAAACGACAGGAATCCCCAACCCAAGCCCCAGGACAAACAGGACAGCCGCAATGGAGGAAAACAGCAGAAACGGCTTTTCCAGCTTCACGATCTGGACGATCGTGCAGAGTATCCTGATACCGTCCTTGTAAGTGCTCAGTTTGGACACGCTGCCCGGTGGCCGCTCGACATAAGCCGTCTTCAGCTCACCGACAGGCAACCCCAGCTCCAGCGCATGAATGGTAAACTCGGTTTCCGTCTCGAACCCCTGGGACAAGGCCGGGAATGACTTGACGAACCGCTTTGAGAAAACCCGATAGCCGGACAGCATGTCCGTAAGGCGGCGCCCGAAAATCATGGTCACCAGCCCCGTCAGCATCCGGTTGCCCAATACATGACCCATGCGATACGCCGCCGGACGGTCCGTGACACGAGCCCCATTGACCATGTCCAGACCATGCTCATACGCATGCTCCAGCAGCCTGGGGGCCGCCTCGGCCTCGTAGGTCTCATCACCATCAATCAGGATGTAGAAATCTGCATCAATGTCGGAGAACATCCGCCGGACGACGTACCCTTTCCCCTGCATCCGCTCTGTCCGGACAATTGCCCCTGCGGCCCGGGCAACGTCCACTGTCCGGTCGGTGGAATTGTTGTCATAGACATAAATCTCCGCCCCCGGCATGTGCCTCGTGAATTTCTCCACAACATGCCCCACTGTCATTTCTTCATTGTAACAGGGGATGAGGACGGCCACCTTTATGGTCTCAAAATCCACGCAAACCTCTTTCCGAACATTTCAGGACAATAAAATTCCATACAGGTATCAGTCACTCTGTCTATGATGTCGGGCACAGAAACGCAACAATCCTGCCAGAAGCATTATATGGGGACTTCTATTGCACGATTGTTAAATACCTCGCTGTTCTCCATCAAATATCAGGCCACCTCCGGGCCCATGAAGCGCGTCAACCAATGACCTGGCGGCAACATTCCTGACCTGTCTCCACAGGGCAGGAATGTTTCTTGCCATACAGGAGGGCCAGATCACTTCCGCAGGAAGGCCACCGTCTCAAAGCAGGCCGCAGCGGCCTCACGGCCCTTGTTGTGCTCATCCCCCCGGGAGCGCACGATGGCCTGTTCGTCCGTATAGGTTGTCAGAATACCGAAAGAAATCGGCACATCATTCGCCAGCTGGGCCTGCATGATGCCAACAGTGGCCCCCATGGAAATGAACTCGAAATGAGCCGTATCCCCCTTGATGACACAGCCGAGGCAGATCACCCCCTCATAGATACCCTTACGGGCAAGGTGCTGGGCCATGATGGGCAGCTCGAACGCACCGGGGGCCTCATAGACATCCACCGTCTCATCAATGCCACGTTCCTTCAGCCACTCCAGCGCACCATCACGCAGACCGCCCGTCACATCAGGGTTGAAGCGGCTGACCAGCAGGGCCAGTCTTGGCGCTGGATTGAGTTTCAGGCCTTCCGGGGCCGTAGCGATATGTTTGCTCATGGTTCAGCTCTCCTGCAGCATATGCCCCATACGGGTGCGTTTCGTTTCCAGATAATGGCGGTTGAACGGATTGGATGGCACGACAAGCCGTTCCACGGCTTCCACCACCAGTCCGGCCTCCGTCAGGCCACGCTCTTTTTCCGGGTTGTTCGTCAGCAGGCGCAGGCGGGTCACGCCGAGACTGGCCAACATATGGGCCGCCATATCCCAGCGGCGGGCATCAGCGGGCAGACCAAGCGCCTCATTGGCATCAACCGTGTCCATGCCCTGATCCTGAAGCTCATAGGCCCGTATCTTGTTGGCCAGACCGATCCCCCGGCCCTCATGCCCCCGCAGATAGAGCAGCACGCCTGATTCCGCCGCCGCAATCCGCTTCAGGGCTTCCCGCAGCTGTGGGCCACAGTCGCAGCGCAGCGACCCCAGCGCATCCCCCGTCACACATTCCGAATGAAGGCGGACCAGCGGCACGGTCTGGTCAGGCTTCCCTTTCACAAGGGCCAGATGTTCCACACCATCAACTCCACGGAAGGCATGGACACGCAGATCCTCTCCACCACACACGGTCGGCAGGTCGGCCACGGCAAGCTGGGCTTCCTCCGACAATGGCGCTTCTGCCATGTCCAGAGCTCCGACATCACCCCGCCCATGTTCAGCAATCCAGCGGCGCATTTCGGCAATGCTGATGAGCGGCAGACCGTGCCGACGGGCATAGTGACGCAGCTCCGGCAGACGCATCATCGTGCCATCCTCGGCCATGATCTCACAGATCACACCAGCCGGACGCAGACCTGCCAGCCGCATGAGGTCAACAGCTCCTTCCGTATGCCCCTCCCGGGCCATCACGCCATCAGGGTTGGCCCGCAGGGGGAACATGTGACCGGGGGAGATGATGTCCGCCGGTGTCGCATCCGGCGCAGATGCCACCTGAATCGTATGGGCACGCTCGGCAGCGGAAATGCCCGTCGTCACGCCGTGGGCGGCCTCGATGGACACGGTGAAGGCCGTGCCCCGCGGGTCCTGATTCTTCGCCACCATGGGAGACAGGCCAAGCCGGTCTATCTGGTCAGCCTCAAGGGACAGGCAGATCAGCCCGCAGGCCTGACGGGCCATGAAATTGATGGTCTCCTGCGTGGCAAACTGGGCTGGCAGAATGAGATCACCTTCATTCTCCCGATCCTCATCATCCACCATCACGACCATACGGCCAGCCCGCACGGCGGCGATGGCGGCCTTCAGGTTTGAAGACAGGCTGCTCACCGGGCATCTCCCCTGTAACGCAGTTCCTCTTCCGGCGTGTGGCGCAGGAGCGTCTCCACATATTTGGCCATCATGTCCACTTCCAGATTCACCTTCGCCCCGATGGCCAGCGTGGAAAGGTCCGTATGGGTCCATGTATGGGGAATGATCATCAGGCTGATCTCAAAGCCTTCCTGCCCGTCATGACGCACATCATCATGCACCTCATTCACCGTCAGGCTGATACCATTGATGGTGATGGACCCTTTCTCGATGACATAGCGGCGCAGGGAAGCAGGCATGAAAATCCGCAGATGATGTGATTCCCCAGCTTCGGCAACATGGGTCAGCCTGCCTACCGCATCGACATGCCCCTGCACGATATGGCCGGAAAGCCGTGTATTGAGGCTGACGGCCCGTTCCAGATTCACACGGGCACCCTCCACGAGGTCACCCAGAGCCGTCCGGGCCAGCGTCTCGCCACTCAGGTGGAAATCCGCCACACCCTCGGGCGTGAAACGGGTCACGGTCAGGCACACGCCATTGGTGGCGATGCTTTCACCTTCCGTCAGATCGATAAAATGGGTGGCGATCCGTACATCCATGGCCCTGTCCCGCAGGGACACGGACTGCACGTCGCCAACACGTTCGATGATTCCTGAAAACATGGTCTTAGTCCCCATATTGGCGCAGAAGCTGGATCGGGCTCCGCTTGTCCGCACTCTCTTCACGCAGGGTAATGGAAAGCTGGTCGTCCCTGTCGGCCCCCTCATGACGGATGGTCAGCCAGTCATCCCACAAGCCCGCCTCCCGCACGCTGGCCAGCAGGGCAGGTCCGGCCTCGATCAGGGCCCAGTTGATGTCCATCTGCCCCAGAAGGGCAGGCAGGGATGACAGGTCACGGCACTGTTCCACATGGAACCCGTCCGCCTCCCGGGCCTGACGCCAGGCGGCTGGAAGACGGCCCTGCCGGTCCAGCACGATCAGGGGCCGGGGTGCCCGCCCGGCGTGATCGGACACATGCCGCACGGTAAAGGACGGGTCATCAGCCAGAACGGTCCCGATCCCCGTCACCACGGCGTCACAGGCCCGCCGGAGCTGATGGGCCAGCCGCAGGGATGCGGACGAGGTGAAGGTCTTCTGCCCTTCCGGAGGAATCATGCTGCCGTGCCCGTCCAGAGCCTGCTTCACACTCAGCCACGGGCGGCCCTGCGTCACACGGCAGGCAAACGGTGCGAGAAGTGCGGCACAGTCCTGCGCCAGAGAGCGCAGTCCGGGTTCATCGGCCAGAAAATGCACCTGTTTCGGAGAGAGGCCCCCGGCCAGATGGTCCGCTCCCCCTCTGGCCTGCGGGTTGGGGTCCCGGGCACCGATCCACACGGTCTGCACGGGACTGTTCTTCAGCCGGTCGCTACAGGGAGGAGTCCGGCCATGATGGTTGCAGGGTTCCAGCGTCACCAGGGCAGTGCGGACCTGCTCCAGCACGCCTTTCTCCCGGGCCTGCTCCAGCGCCATGACCTCGGCATGAGGCTGGCCCGCAGCGGGATGTGCTCCCACGGCGAGCAGGTGCCCTTCACCATCCAGCAGGGCGCAGCCCACCGCCGGATTGGGAACGGTCGCCCCCATCTTCTGCACGGCCGCCTTCACGGCCTCCCGGAAACCGGCCCGCACGCTCTCCAGCGGCGGGGGCGGGCTGTCCGTTCTTCGTGTCCCACTCGACACATCTGTCATCATCAGTCCCCAATCATCTCAGGGACGTTCGCGGCGACGTCACGCCTTCCCCCCTCACGGAAAGGCGGCATCCCCCCTCCCGCAATGGACAGGAAGAACGTTCTCTCTCATCCGGACTCTGACCGTCGGCCCCGGATTCACACCGGGTCTGCTTGTCCCCTGCACGGATGCAGGGCGCTCGCGGGCTGAGGCAGCCAAAGCCACCAACACCGCCGGTAGGGAATTCCACCCTGCCCCGAGAACGTCTATCTCAATCACGCCCTATATGGAGGTACTCCCCCCAAAGAGCAAGAGGCCGCCCCAATGGGAGCGGCCTCTCTCATCACCCTGTCCTGTCAGGACCGATCCTGTAGAAGATCAGAAACCGCCCTTCAGGGAATGGACGAAGTCCTTGCCGGACTGCACCGTGCTGTCGTGCATCTCCTTCAGGCTCTTCTTCTGGGCGTCAAGCTGAGACTTCTGGGCATCAAGCTGGTCCTTGAGGCGCTGCTTCTCCTCAGCCGGCGCATTCCTGTACCTGTCGCGCACATCCTTGATCTGCTGCTTGCGATCATCAATGTTCTTCTGGATCTCGGCCTTCTTGTCAGCGGCAAGGTTCTTGTACTTGTCCTGAAGGTTCTGCAGACGCTCCTGACGCTGCTTCACGTCGGACTGGAGGGCATCCATGCGCTTCTGGATGCGGGCACGGGCACGCTCCGGAGCGCCAGCATACTTCTCCTGCAGGGCCTGCAGCTTGGCGTTTTCGTTCTGGATGGACTTCGTCACGCTGTCCATGCTGCTCTGGATGGCCAGCGGATCATTCGGATCATAAGCATGAGCCTGCGGCAGCAGGGCAAAGGACGAGGCAAGCAGTGAAACTGTAAACAGAGTGCGGATCTTCATGAAGCAGCTCCTAGAATGAGTACCGGATGCGTCCATTCACTACACCACGAGGTTACATCCCCAAAGTTAAAAAAAGGCCATGCCACACTCCTGAAGGCTCAGCTCCGCTTTATGCCACCAGCCATGTCGCTCAGCAGCCCCGGTGACAGAAGCGTGACGGAACTGGCCCCCCTGATGCTGATCAGCCCCTCTTTCCTGAACAGGCTGAACGTCCGGCTCACCGTTTCGATCGTCAACCCCAGATAATCGGCAATGTCTGTCCGGGACATGGGCAGGGGCAGTGTCAGCGGGCCGTGCTCATCCTTCAGCGCATGGGCACAGCAGGGGCTGGCCTGTTCGACAAGGAAACTGGCCAGACGCTCACGGGCTGTCTTGCGCCCCAGAAGCATGAGCCGCGCCTGCATCTTGACCAGCTCGCTGGAAGCCTCCTGCTGGAGGCGACCATGCAGACGGGGGAAGCGCTCCACGAGACGGTCGATGGCAGAATGGGGGAACCGGCAGAGTGTCACCTCTCCCAGAGCTTCTGCGGTGAAGGCATAACTCTCTGAGGAGGCCAGCCCCAGAAAATCTCCCACTTCTGCAAAACCGACAATCTGCCGACGCCCATCAGGCATGAGACTGAACAGCTTGGCCCGGCCGCCTGTCAGCACATAAAAATCGTGCGCCGGTGCGCCTTCCTGTATGAAACAGCGCCCCGCCTGAACAACCACCCGGGAAGATTCCGCCACAAGGGCAGGAAGGTCCTGGTCCTCAATGACGTTGCAGATACTGACCGAACGGCCAGGGCAGCGACCACACCGTTCCCGAACGGCCTCCATGAGGCTGCGACCTGTTTCCACCATTATCTTTCCTGTCTCACTATAGCCGGTGTCAGAGTTAGCGGGTTACCCCCCCCCTTGGAAAAGAAACCTTCCTTATGACAGTGATAAGAAAAGCCCCATTTTTTGATATAGATCAATTTCTAGAATATTTTCAGTTAATGCCCTATTACAGTTATAAATTTTTTCTTGTTTTCGAGGCAGATCATTCTTATAGGCGGGGAAGGAACAATTACATTTTGTCCATTTTCGCCACGCCGTTGTAACTCATCGAGGATTCTAGGAAAAATGAGCCGCACCTTCACCCGGATGGCCACAGCTGCGCTGTTTGCTCTTGGGTCTGTCTCCTTCGCCGTTGCCCAGACAGCAGCGCCAGGAGCCCACACCTCCGTATCCGCATCCAGCACCATGCAGGCTGCTCCGGATGCTTCCGTGCATCTTCATGCTCCGGATGACCATCGCTGCGGCATTTTCCAGACCTGTGCCAATACCAAGATCGGCCTTGGCAAAGGGGACTTCGTTGTCCGCCTCTCCGCTCTCGGCGTAATCACCAACAACACCGGCTCCCGCGTCAAGCTGAATGCCAGCTCACCTGCGGCAGCTCTGGCTGGTGGCAGCATCTTCCGCCACAATGTAAGCGTGACCAACCAGGTCATGCCGGAACTGACGCTTGAATATTTCCTGACGGACCACCTCTCCCTGGACCTCATTGCTTCTTCCACCCGTCATGAAGCCGCTGCCCATGTCGGCAACCTGGGCAAGCTGGATGCTGGCAGCTTCTGGATTCTCCCCCCGACACTGACAGCCGCCTACCACTTCCGCCCGCACAAGCGCTTCAACCCCTATGCCGGTCTTGGCATCACGGTGGCCATCTTCCACAACATGCATCAGGCCACCAATCTGGGTGGGGCCTTCAACGGGGCCGTGTTTGATGCCATGCACATGAAAACCAACGTCGGGCCGAGCTTCAACCTCGGGTTTGATTACCAGCTGGTCGGCAACTGGTTCTTCAACTTCGATATCAAACAGATCCTTCTGTTCAATCAGAGCGTTCATCTGAGCCAGCGCGGCAACCCCATTACTGGTGGTCGGGTCCGTGTTCATGATGACGTGCATCCAACTGTTGTTGGTGCCGGTATCGAATACCGCTTCTGATCTTTCCACAACAACATCAGATCATTCGGGAAAGGGGCCGCAGAGTAATTGCGGCCCCTTTTTCATATAGTCGCAATACTGGACAGCAATTACTCATCACGACAGCCATCATCCATAAAGTTCGAATATTACGGTACAGATACAATACCGTGACAAATCACTGCGCATGTGTCAGAAGGGAACGAATTTTGCCCTGGCAGTCAGAAGAACGGAGAACATCCCAATAATGCGTGTCTCACGTAACATGATTATTACTGGCATCGTCCTGATCGTTCTTCTGCTTCTCTGGGGTGTGTGGTCTCTCGTCCCCCACCGGGTCATAGAGACTGCCCCACCGCCCGCTGTTACTCACAACGGCGACCTGCTGCGCATCAGGCCCGGAGGGCCGCTGGATGGCCAGCTGACTGTCGAGCCCGTCGCGGAAACCCTCTCCCCCCATCAGGTAGAGCTTCCAGCACAGATCATCGCCTCCCCCGGCCAGAGCGTGGACATCCATTCCCCGGTCGTCGGGCGGGTGGCCAACCTGTATGTGCAGACAGGCCAGCATGTACAGAAAGGCGATGTTCTTGCCATCCTGTATTCCGGTGACCTGGCACAGGCATGGTCAGATGACCGCAAAGCACAGGCAACCCTCACCCTTACCCGGCTGGCCTATCGCCGTGCTGTTGGCGTACTGAATGCGGGAGGCAATGCCGTAAAAGACATGCAGTCTGCCAGAAATGATCTGGAACAGGCCCAGGCCGAAGCCACCCGTGCCCATCTGCGCCTTCAGGCTCTCGGCACAGACGGCAATGCCGGCTACCAACCACTGGTAGCGCCTGTCTCCGGCATCGTCACCGCCATATCCACCGGCATCGGCCAGAATGTGACAGACATGACAGCAACCCTGATGAACGTCGCCAATCTGGACACTGTCTGGATCCAGGCCAGCCTGCCGGAATCCCTCCTGCCCATGCTCGGTGCAAGCATGACGCTGGAAGCCCCCTTCCCCGGCCAGACATGCCATGGACCCGTCACCTCGCTGGACGGCACCGTCCATACTGATACCCGCCGCCTGAATCTCTATCTGCGCTGCAACAACACCCAGGGGGCGCTGCGCCCCGGACAGTTCACCACCGCCACGCTGAACATCACCCAGCAGGCCCAGCCCCTCCTGCCCAAAACAGCCCTGCTGATGGACAATGACCAGGTTTCCGTCTTTGTGGAGACAGCCCCCAACACCTACCGCCGCCGCTTCATCACCATCAGCTACGAGGAAGGAGAGTCCGTACGCATTCTCTCCGGCCTGAAAGCTGGTGAGCGTATCATCACGCATGGGGCCATCCTGCTCAATGATTACTGAGGACCGCTGAGCAGTCATGTTCATCGAGAAATTCATCACATGGTGCTTTGGTCACCGCAAGGCCGTCGCTTTTCTTACCGCAGCTCTGTTCGTCACCGGAATGCTGGCGTGGAAACAGCTGCCCGTGGAGGCCTACCCGGACCTCGGCCCGGCCAGTGTTCTGGTCACCACGCAGGTCAACGGTCTTGCTGCCGAGGAGATGGAACATCAGGTCACCACGCCTGTCGAGCGTGAACTGGCAGCCGTCCCCGGTGTTGTGGAGAGCCGCTCCAGCACGACATTCGGCCTCTCGCTCATCACGCTCATCTTCAAGGATGGAGAGGACATCTACCGTGCCCGCCAGCTGGTGCAGAGCCAGCTTGACGGCCTCCAGCTGACAGGCGGTGCCCAGCCCTCCCTTGGCCCCATCTCCGGGGCCAGCGGAGAAATCTACCGCTACACGGTCGAGTCCGACGATCAGGACCTCATGACCATCTCCGACGTGCAGCGGTGGGAGATCATTCCCGCCCTCCAGCGGGTGCCCGGCGTGGTGAACATCGACAATTTCGGCGGTTTCACCCGGGAATATCAGCTGATCCTCGACCCCAACGCCCTCATCCGCTTTGGCATCAGCATCAGCGATGTGATGAACGCCATCCGCAACAGCAATGCCAATGCTGGTGGTGGCCGCGTCACCCGTGGTGAGCAGTCCTACATTATCCGTGGCGTGGGGCAGATCCACTCTCTGGAGGACATGCGCAACACCGTCATCGGCCATCATGATGGTATTCCCATTTTCCTCTCCGAGCTGGGACGGATCGAATTCGGCCATCAGGTCCGGGAAGGGATGCTTGGGAAAAACGGCAATCCGGATACGATCGAAGGGGTCGTGACCATGCTGCGGGGCGCCAATCCCTCACAGGTGCTGGATGACCTGCACTCTGCCGTCGCCAAGCTCCAGACACAGCTCAAACCCAAACATATCCGCATTGTTCCGTATCTGGACCGTGACAACCTCGTAAAATCCACAACGGACAAGGTCAGCGAAACGATTCTTGAGGGGATCGGCCTCGTGCTGGTCATCCTGACCTTCTTCCTGGGCTCGCCCCGCAGTGCCGCCATCACGGCGGTGACCATTCCCTTTGCGCTGTCATTCGCCTTCATCCTCATGCGGGCCTGCGGCATGGCGGCCAACCTTTTCTCCCTCGGAGCCGTGGATTTTGGCGTGATCGTCGATGGAGCCATCGTCATCACCGAGGTCATCCTCCGCCACAGGGAGGAGCACCCCAACCTCCCGCTGAACCAGCCGGACATTCTTGCCATCACCCGCCGTGCGGGCCGGGCCATCTTCGCCTCCACCATCATCATCGTGGTGGCCTACAGTCCCCTCTTCGCCTTTGAAGGCAGCGAGGCCAAAATCTTCCGCCCCATGGCCTGGACAGTCAGCTTCGCCCTGCTGGGAGCGCTGCTCTGCGCCCTGGCCCTGACACCCACCATGTCCTTCCTGGCCCTGCGCAAGCCACGGCCCATCTGGCACAACAGGCCACTGGACTGGCTGCACAAATATTATGACGCCCTGCTCCGCCATCTGATTGATCACCCTGTCATCCCCTTCGTCAGTGCCGGACTGGCACTGGTGACCGTCATTGCCCTTGGGGTCACGACGGGCCGGGAGTTCCTGCCTGACCTTGATGAAGGGGCGCTGTGGCTCCAGGTGCAGATGCCAACGGGCATCTCACTGGAAAAAGGGCAGGAAAAGGCTTCGGAAATCCGTCGTGCGGTACGGGAGTTCCCGGAGACATCCTATGCCATAACGCAGCTTGGTCGCTCGGATGATGGTACGGACCCATGGACGCCCTCCCACATCGAAATGCCCGTTGGCCTGACGCCCTACAACCAGTGGGCCCACGGCGAGACCAAAGCCGAGTTCATCACGAAACTCCGGGCCCGCCTGAACAAGATCGCTGGCATTTCCTTCTCCATCAGCCAGCCGATCGAGGACAATCTCAGCGATCAGCTTGGCGGAGCGCACAGCCCGCTGGTCATGCGCATCTATGGGGACGACCTCTCGGGCCTGCGTACCCTTGGCAAGCAGGTCGTCCAGCAGCTCTGGCAGGTACCCGGCACCGTGCAGGCCGACATCTTCCAGGAACCCAAGATTCCACAGATTGCAATCACACCAGACCGGCTGAAAGCCGCCCGTTATGGCATCAGCATCAATGATGTAACGGATGTCATCAACAGCGCCATCGGCGATGCCCCGCTGACCAGCGTGATTGAGGGCGACCGCTTCTACAATGCGACCCTGCGCATCGACAACACGCAGCGTTCCAACCTCCAGCTGCTGGGCCAGATTCCCATGATTACGGGTGATGGCAGTGCCATCCCTCTGGCTGAAATTGCCCATATCCGTCTCCAGATGGGTGAAAGCAGCATCGCCCATGAGATGGGCGAGCGGCAGATCACCCTTCAGGTGGATAATGGCAACCGGCCCATGTCCCTCTACCTTGACGATGCCCAGAAGCTCATCGACCAGAACGTCCATTACGACCACCAGAAGTTCCGTCTGGAATGGGCCGGAACCTTCCAGGAGGCCCAGCACGCCCAAGTCCGCCTCGTGGCAGCCCTGGGCGTCATGTTCGCCGTCATGCTGGGGCTGCTCTATGCGGAGTTCCAGAAGTTCCGCCATGCGCTGCTCATCATCGGCATTGTGCCACTTGCCGCCCTGGGCGGGCTGATCGCCCTGCATCTACGGGCCGAAACACTGAACATTGCCACGGCGGTCGGCTTCATCGCCCTGTTTGGTGTGGCCATCCAGAACGGGATCATCATGGTATCCAACATCAACCGTCATCTTGGTGCTGGTGGCAACATACGGGAGGCCACCCGGCTGGGAGCAACCGAACGCTTCCGCCCCGTGCTGATGACAGCAACCGTGGCCAGCGTCGGGATGCTGCCCGCCGCTCTGGCCACAGGTGTGGGAACCGATGTGCAGCGTGGCCTGGCGACGGTCGTTGTCGGTGGGCTGGGCATTGCCACCCTGCTGACCCTCTTCATCCTGCCAGTCTGCTTCTGCCGTCTGGAAGAATGGGTCAGCCGCAGGACCAGCCAGAAAGAGCAGGAGGCCTGACATGAAACAGCATTCCACCCCCTGCATGAGGGGCCGTTCCTCCCGATTGCTGGCCAGTGTTCTTCTTGGCGGCATGGCTGCCGGGTTGGGGGGCTGCATTGTCGGCCCTTCCTCCAAGGACATTCCCCCCCTGCCAGAGAGGACAGGATACAGCCAGAAGAACATCACCCAGTCTGAAGCTGGACGGGACAGAAGCAGCGACAGCCTCCTCCACCGCCAGCAGTTCATCTCCGGGGCAGATGTTCCCGGCAGATGGTGGGAGGCCTTCCAGAATCCCCGTCTGAACCAGATGGTGGAGCTGGCCCTGACCAACAACCAGACATTGAAAGCCATGCAGGCTGGCCTGCGGGCAGCATGGGAGCAGCGCCGTGTTGAGGGTGCGTCACTCTATCCGAGCATTTCTGCCCAGTTCATTCCGACACGCAACAAGACCTCCAAGGCACTCTCGCCCGTGCCGAACAATAATGAATGGCTCTATAACCTGCACACGGCCCAGCTGAACATCGGCTATGTGCCCGATCTCTGGGGTGGCTCCCGCCTTGCCATTCGCAACGCCAAAGCCCAGGCGGATATCCAGCGCTTCCAGCTGGAGGCCACGACGCTGACGATGATCTCCAACATCGTCAACACGGCCATCACCGAGGCGGGTCTCCGTGAGCAGATCCGTGCCAAGGAAGTTCTGATCGCCCAGCAGGCAGCCATGGTCCGCATCAATCAGAATCAGGTCGGCCTGGGGGACCAGTCCCGCCAGAGCCAGCTCCTGCTGCGGGATTCGCTGGCGCAACTTCAGGCGGATCTACCTCCTCTCCGGACACAGCTTGCCCAGACCCGGGACCAGCTGGCCACTCTGGTGGGCCTCAGCCCCAATGCGGACCTGCCCATCTTCGAGCTGAAAGACTTCACCCTGCCGCATCAGCTGCCCGTCAGCCTGCCGGCCCAGCTCCTCCTGCAACGGCCTGACATCGCCTCTGCACAGGCGCAGATCCGCTCTGCCGGGGCGCAGCTCGGCATTGCCATTGCCAACCGCCTCCCCAATGTGCAGCTGAGTGCCCTGCCGGGCGAGGCTGTGGACAGCATGAGCAAGATGTTCAAGCCTGGAATGGGCAACTGGATGCTGGCTGCCACGGTCACCCAACCCATTTTCCAGGGAGGGTCACTGCTTCATGCCCAGCGGGAGGCCAAAGCCAATTACGAACAGGCCAAGGAATATTACAAGGCTGCCATCATGTCTGCCGTCAGCGATGTGGCAGACAGCCTCCATGCCGTAGAGCTGGATGGCAGCACACTTCTGGCCGACCAGAATGGGTTGGACGCCGCCACACAGGCCCTGCACATTGCAGAAGCCCAGCACAGGCTGGGGGACAACAGCCAGATTGACGTGGCACAGGCCCGCATGGCCGTGGCGCAGGACCAGATTTCCGTCGCACAGGACAAGGTCACCCGCCTTTCCGATACGGTCGGCCTGTTCCAGGCTCTCGGCGGGGGATGGTGGAACCGCAATGACCTCGGTGTCAGCCCGAAGGATGCCAAACGCCTCTCCACCACGCTTGTGCCGTGGTAAGCTGACGGCCGCCAAACCATCCAGACATGAAAAAGGCCGCTTCCTGACAGAGACGGAAGCGGCCTTTTCTTCAGCGGGGGAAATCTCAGGCCGAAAGCAGTTTCAGCACCCAGCCTTCTTCCTCCGGCGTGGCCTTCAGCGGTACGGCATTGGGCAGACGGACATTGATCTCCAGCCCCATGGCTGCCCGCAGCCCACGGAACAATGCCCCATGCGCCACGATCAGGGGGGCTCCCTCTCCAGCCTCCTGCGCCCTGTTGAGCGCCTGGACACCACGGGTCTTCAGCGTGAGGAAATCCTCACCCTTTTCCGGGACAAACGTGCCGTTGATCCATGTATTGTACCAGTCTCCCATCGGCTGGCCTTCCTGCACACCAAAGCTGACCTCCTGAAGGTCTGCATCCTTTATCAGCGGCAGATCAAGGCCCGTCCGATCCCGGATCGCATCCCGCACATGCTCGGCTGTGACGAAAGCCCGCTTGAGCGGAGAGCTTACGATATGCGTGAAGGGCCGCATCCCCGCCTCGAACAGGTCTGCCAGCTGGCGGCCTGCCAGGCGGGCCTGTGTCAGGCCGGTCTCATTCAGGGGAATATCCGTCCGCCCCTGGGAGAGATGGCGTGCATTCCAGTCCGTTTCGCCATGACGGAGAAACCAGTACGGTTCTGCCCGAAGCTGTGTCATTTCCTGACCCTCCCCAAAATCCCGTCAGAGCGTGGCGGGACCTGTCTCATGCCCCTGGCCACGCAAAGCACCTCTCAATCAAAAAGATCTCAGTCAAAAAGAGTGGAGACCGAGCTTTCATCCGCCACGGCCCGGATGGCACGGCCCAGCAGATTGGCCGTAGGAATCTGCCGGATGTTGGACGTTGCCTTCAGCTCATCCGTCGCAGGGATGCTGTCTGTCAGGGTCAGCATGGAAAGCGGGCTGCTCTGCACCCGCTTGCAGGCATTGCCTGTCAGCACACCATGCGTCACATAGGCCTCCACCCCGGCAGCACCGTGCTTCATCAGGGCTTCAGCAGCATTGCAGAGAGACCCGCCGCTATCGATGATGTCATCCACCAGTACGCAGAAACGGCCGGACACATCGCCAATCACATTCATCACTTCAGACACACCAGCGCGCTCACGACGCTTGTCGATGATGGCCAGGTCCACATTCAGCCTGCGGGCCAGCTGACGGGCCCGCACCACCCCACCCACATCCGGCGAAACGATCATCAGTTTTCCCGGGTCCGGGTGACGGGAAATCAGGTCCCGCACAAAGAGCGGTGCTGCGTAGAGGTTGTCCGTGGGAATATCGAAAAAACCCTGAATCTGCATGGCATGCAGGTCCATCGTCAAGATGCGGTTGGCACCCGCTTCTGTCAGCAGATTGGCGACAAGCTTGGCACTGATGGGCGTGCGGGGACCGGACTTGCGGTCCTGCCGGGCATAGCCAAAATAAGGCATCACCGCCGTGACACGGCGTGCAGAGCCGCGCCGCAGGGCATCCAGCACGACAAGAAGTTCCATCAGATGATCATTGGTTGGCATGCAGGTGCTCTGAAGGACAAACATGTCCTCCCCACGCACGTTTTCCTGAATCTCGACAAACACCTCACCATCCGCAAAGCGGCGAATGGATGTCTTGCACAAAGGGATTTCAAGCTCATCAGCCACAGCCTGGGCCAGAGGCAGGTTACTGTTGCAGGCAACGATCTTCATGACGGGTACTTTTCATAGAAGGACGGTAAGATGCGGTTCAGCTCCTTCTATCAGCCCGCCCGATCAATGTCATGATTTTCCAGCAGACCTATTTCGGAACGATTAATTTACCACCTGTTTACCATGAAATGCCGTATGCTCTCCCGTCCACGCCCACAGGTCAGAACCGCCGGTACTGCCGCACATAACGATAGGCCTGTGTGATTTCCGCCGTCCGGCGGACAGCCTCCTGATAGACGTCCCCACCAACATGGGCAAAACGGTCTGGATGGTGCTGCTTGACAAGCCGCCTGTAGGCACTGGTGATCTCCTCATTGGAAGCCCCCTCGGAGACCTCCAGCACAACATGCCAGGCCCTGTCCGCGGGGGGCGCATTTCTGGCCCGCTGCCAGTCCCGCCGGGCTTGTTCACGCCGCCGCTCTGCCTCTTCCCTCTCCCAGGCTCTCTGCTGTTCCTGCCGCCGCCGCTTTCTGGCCGTCTCTGCCCTGTTCACCTGAAGCAGCAGACCGTGCACATGCACCGAACAACGCCGGAAATCCTGCCATGAACGGCCAGCCTCCAGCTCCTCCAGCACGTTCCGGGCGGTCTCGCCACCCATCGGCTGCACCAGCGCAGACAGAAACCGGAACGCCTCCCGCAGGCGCCGGGCCACGAGATGGTCCAGCAGAAGCTGACCATCAGCAAGAGCCAGCTCACTGATCCAGCCAGCCCACATCATCCCGACCGCCTGATACGCTTCCTGCTCCCTGCTGGAGGCGAAGCCGGAAGGTGGCGGATCCGTCTCAGGTTCCGGTTTCTGCCGGGACGTCCGGCCTGTCTTTTCCGAGAACTGTTTCAGTGTTTTGGCATAGCGGTAGGCTTCGGTGATCTTCTTGCTTTTTACCACGGCTGCCTCGTAGGCAGCACCTCCCTCCTGCGCAAAGCGGTCCGGGTGATGCTGCTTCATCAACCGCCTGTATGAGGCCGTGATCTCCTCGGCAGAGGCCGTTGCAGAAACCTCCAGCACGATATGCCAGGGCTCATCCTCCGGTGGGGCGGAGCCGGACTGTCTGGCCCGGCGATAGGCCTGTGCCCGCTCCTGCTGCTCCTGCGCCGCCTCTTCCTCCCTGGACGGAAACTCTGACGACTGGGCGGAATCATCCTTCTTTTCTGCAGAGCGGAGGCCATTCACAATCAGACCGACAATCAAAAGAAGCAGCCCCTTCCAGCTGAACAGCCAGGTGATGAAGCTCCAGATCAACCGGACGAGCCTTACGGGCAAAAGAAGGATGAAGATCAACACGTGCCAGACGCCCGCCAGAACGGCCCCGCACATATGAATGACAGCCCCCAGCAACCAGAACGGCACGGACAGCAGGGAAAAAAGTCCCCCTGCCGTTTCATGATCCTCTGTCTGGGGAGATGCAGCCTCCTGCTGGGGAGCCGTACTGTCTGGAGACGGCGGGGATGGCTGAGGCCCGGCCGCACCGGCTGTTCCACTCTGCCGCAGGACGGACGCAACCAGTCCATCCCCGCCGACTGTGCCTGCCTCTGCCTGACGGGGTGCAGCACGTTCAGGTGGGGACGGAGAAGCCTCAGATGGGGCCGGAGCAACAGCCAGGTCCGGCATCAGCACCCTGGCATCATCATCTCCCAGAAATCCGTCCCGGCTGGACTGCCCGGCCTGCTCCTGCCAGCGCAGGATGGCCCGCCGGGTCGCCTCGCCATATACGCCATCCGGCACGACGGCAGCCGGCAGAAAGCCGAGCGCCTGCAGTTTTCTTTGCAGGGCAATATGGGCATCAATCGGACGGGTCGCTTCCTCATGCGCACGACCTGTCAGGCGGGAGCGGTATCTATCCGCAACCTGCGCCACAACCCGCTGGTAGCATTGGGCCTGGCTCTCCCCCTGCACACCCGCCGGTGAAAAACACGCCTGCAACGGTGCAAGATCATGGATCAGCTCCGCCTTCAGCTGGGGAAGACTGTAGGCCGCACTCTGATGGCGCAGGGCATAATAGGCCTGATCCAGAACCAGTTCACTTCTGGCTGAATCAGAATCCGAACAGAGAAGAACCTGTCCCGGTTCGTTCCTGTCCATCCGGCTACAGTCAAAGTCAGGATGATAAACGTCGGCCAATACAGGCTGACAATGCACAACGGCCCATGAAACCAGTAGACATTTCAGAAAAATGGAACGCATGACAGGCCAGCAAATATCAATCTGCAACCTGTATAAGTTGGTTGATACACCCTGTCCATTCGAGGAGACGTCTATCCTGTGCGGGATTTCAGAGAAACGGGGACACTCCCTGCGGCAGGGAATGTCCCCGTTCCGTCTGTTCCCAGAAAGGCCGGGCTGCCATCATCTGGGGGCACTGCCCTCCGGCTCCGGCCCTGCAACGAATTTTTTCATGCCATCCTTCTCACGGGACGCATCCCCGCCAATATCGGACGGAGCCGTCGCCGCCTTGCGAGACCGGCCTGAATAGTTGGTAACGATGGTCTTCACCGCTTCGGCAGCCTCCTGCGCCGCAGCGCCGGCCACATCAGCCCATGGGCCATCCAGAGAATGTGCGGGAACATCATGAACCTGCGTGGCCGCCCCGGCCTCCACGCCCTGTGGGGTTGTCACGTGCCAGACGATGGTAACCTGCTGTTTCGGCCCCTCTCCCGGCGGAGGAGCATCCGGTGAAGGCTTGATGCTGACCACGGTTTTCACGATGTAATCCGCCCCAGTGCGTGTGGTCTGCACACTGTTGTGGCTGTCCGGCAGCATCATGTAGAACGCCTCGGCCAGAGACTTGTTGCCATCACCCGGGGCGCCCTGTACCCCCTCGAAACAGATGCGGGCCGAACGGTGCATGAGACTCTGCGGGTCATCCATCATCATGCGGGTCTGTATCTCTGTCAGCTCACGGGCGATTTCCGGGGCCATCTGGAGGGCCACCGTGTTCAGGGCCGCCGGGTCGGCGCTGCGCCAGCCTTCCTCATCAATCACGGCACCAAAGCCACGGGCCTTCACCTTGCCATCCGGCCCGACAATCGCATAGCGGGGGCGGATACCCCCATTCTCCGCCCGGACAGCCCCCAGCCTGACCCACCAGTCCCCCGGCTCCGGCACCTTCGCCACGGCAGGAATGGATTGCCCCACCAGGGCGATCACGACATCCCGTGCCCACATGGCCGTAGGCGCCCGCCATGGCGCTTTCTCTGGCACGGGAACAGGCACGGCCAGCCGGGCAGGCGGAATGTTGTCCCTGACAAGATGCTGGGCCTGATTGCCCGGATTATGGGCAAATGGCTTGTACACCTGCAGGCACCCCCCCAGTCCGAGAAGAGGCACACACAGCCCTGATAGCAGCAGCTTACGACAGAAGCGCATGAACAGCCCACTTTCCCTGCAATATTTCTGGACAAGAGCCGACCGGACCCGACCGGCAGGCCCCGCAACTTAACGCCCTTTCCCTCTCCTGACCACAGGGGGAGCGCTGGCCAGAGCCCCTAATGGCGGATCAGCATGTAATGGATCGTCACATCCAGATCAAAATGGTCACCCTGCATGTCCGGCGGAACGGGAGGGAGCTGCGCCCCCTGGAACATGCCTGTCGTGGCGGCATCCAGCGCATAAGAGTTTGATGAATCCGTCAGCCGCACACGGATGACCTTCCCGCTCCTGTCAATCACTACATGGACGGAGGATGGCCCCTCTTCCCCGTTCTGCACAGCCTCATCGGGGTAGAACATGTGGTTCCGCACCCAACGGTCAATCTCGCTCCCATAATCGGAGCTGACACCCCGGACGCTGCTGCTCGTCTTGTACGGCGCATTGATCTGCCCATTCAGGCTGAGCGGCCCGAGAGAGAAATCGACCGGCCCCCGTGTCCCCCCATGGCGCCCCCGCTTGTGAGGATGCAAGGCTGGCTCACCATCAAAGGACAGATCCATCGGGTGAGCGAAAGGGTTCGTCTCGCTCTGCCGGGTCATACGCTGATGCGTCGGGGTTGCCCGGCTCCGGCGGGGGCGACGGGGAGCAGCCCTGGAGAGCGGCTTTTCCGACATCTCCGCACGGGTCAGCTCCCCGGTAGGTGAGAGGGCCGTCGGCGGGGAAGACGGCGTGTGAGGCGTCGGCTCCATCGGGGCTGGGGTTGCCTCCTCCGGCGTGGTCGGCGCCGGAGCGCTGGCCGCACCACCAACCTCATGTGTCGGCTCCCCCTTCATGCTGTGCTTTGCCGGAGGGGCATCAAACACCATCTCCACCTGCGGCTGCTGTGCACCATTTGGCGTACCATGCACGGCAGCGCTGGTCTGCATCATCAGCCAGAGGACAATCCCATGGACACTGGCCGCCAGAAACAGCGGCCCGAACAGTGGTGGATCGACCAGAACCTGCGTCCGCCGCATGGGGGTGCGCGCTTCAGTCCGCAACCCGGCCACGGGTTCGGCATGATCTCCCAGCCGCTCCCGGCGCCTCTGCAAAGGGGCGTCCTGCATCGTCACGGGCGGAAAACCCGCTGGCAAAAAGAGGGGCGCAGACTGATAAGGATCATGACCCCTCCCTTGTGCCTCAAAAAGGGCCATATTGTCATCACCGGAAAAGTGCCCCACCGCTACTTTTGTGTAACCCCCTTCCACCACCATCAGCCCCATGAAGAAAGTCCGTTCCATGCATCCACCTGCCTGCCTTGCCCGGGATGCCGATCTGGCAGCCTTCATCGCCACCGTCGGCCCCTGCCGCCTGCACGAACAGGCTGCGCCAGACCCGCAGACAATCGATCCCTATGCCTCACTCATCAAGGCTGTGACGGGCCAGCAGCTCCACAATGCTGCGGCCAGGACCATCTTCAGGCGTCTCTGCGCCCTTGGGGCCGACCATGACGAAAACGGGCCTCCCCCTGCACCACAGGAACTTCTGGCCCTTGATGATGCCACCCTGCGCCGCTGCGGCCTTTCCGCCACCAAGGCCGCCAGCCTGCGGGCCATCGCCCGGGGACGGCTGGACGGGCTGGTGCCTAGCCTCGCTGAAGCCCGCCAGCTGGATGACGCCACACTGATAAAACAGCTGACAGCCCTGCGTGGCGTGGGACAATGGACAGTCGAAATGCTGCTCATCTTCCATCTCAACAGGCCGGATGTCCTGCCAGCGGGCGATCTTGGCGTTCAGGAAGGATGGAAGAGGCTGAAAAAACTGCCTGTCCGCCCCACACCCCGCCAGCTGCGGGACGCCACGATGGGCTTCAGTCCCCATCGCTCCACACTGGCATGGTACTGCTGGCAGGCCAAAGCCCGCCTGCCTGATCCCGCTCCACCCAGCAAAAAACCTTGACGTCCCACCTCCGTGCCCGCACATAATGCGCCGTCATGACGGGGCTGCAGGCCAGGCCTCTCCAGAGCTGGCCCGTGGCCCACACAGTTTCTACCCACTTCCTGCAAGGGATATTCATGCCTAAAGAAGACCTGATCGAATTTACCGGCACGGTGACTGAGCTTCTGCCCAATGCCATGTTCCGCGTCACGCTGGACAATGAGCACACCATTCTCGCCCATACGAGCGGCAAGATGCGCAAGAATCGCATCCGCGTGCTGGCCGGTGACCGGGTCAATGTCGAGATGACCCCTTACGACCTCAGCAAGGGTCGCATCACCTTCCGCTTCAAGTAAGACAGCGGAAGACAGGACCATCTCTTCCCTCATGGCTGATTCCTCCCGGCCCGCCCTCATCTTGGCCTCTGCCTCGCCCCGCCGCATCGCCCTGCTCCGCCAGATCGGGGTGGAGCCGGATGCTGTCTGCCCGGCAGACCTGGATGAAACCCCGCAGAAGGACGAACTTCCCCGTCCCCATGCGCTGCGGCTGGCCCGGGCCAAGGCGGCCCATGTCGCCGCCCGCCATGATGGTCCCGCCCTCATCATCGGGGCTGACACGGTCGTGGCGGCCGGGCGGCGCATCCTGCCCAAAGCAGAAGATGCCGAGACAGCCCGCCGCTGCCTCACCCTTCTCTCCGGCCGCCGCCACAAGGTTTTCACCGCCGTGGTCTGCCAGCCGACAGCAGACTGGACCGAAGGCCGCTACTGCGAGCGTGTGGTAGAAAGCCACGTCATCTTCAATCGCCTGACACCCCGGCAGATTGACGCCCTCATCGAAGGGGGAGACTGGCACGGCAAGGCTGGTGGCTATGGCCTTCAGGGGCAGGCGGCCGCCTTCATCCGGCAGGTCGGGGGAAGCCCCTCCGGCGTGATCGGCCTGCCCCTGTTCGAGACCGCCCAGCTGCTCCGGGGTCAGCCCCTGCCCGCCGGACAGCACTGGCTGCGCTGACACGGCATGGAAATCCGTCTTGCCAGTGCGCCCGGAGAAATCCGCATCGCCCTGCTGAAGGACGATGCGCTGCTGGATGCTGCCCTCTGGCGGCCCGGTGCGCCGGATGGCTGGGGGGATGTCCATATCGTCCGCATCACCGCCCATGCGCCAGCCCTGGGCGGGGCTTTCGTCGAGCTGGCCAGTCCAGCCTGTACGGGCTTCATGAAAGGGCGCAAACTCCCTCCCGAAGGCAGTCTCGTCCGTGCCCAGGTGACCCGTTCGGCACAGAATGGCAAGGGCCTGCGCCTGCGTGCCCTCCCATGGCCGGAGGACATGGAGGCCGGAACTGCCCCCCGCCGTCTCACATCCGGTCCCACGCCACTGGATGAGATTCTGGGGCTGGCCCCATCAGACTGCCCCATCCTGACCGACAGTGCCGCCCTGGCGGCCCGGTTGCCGCCCCGTCTTCATGCCCGCCTGCACCGGGTAAGCCGCAGCTTTGATGAGGTTCTGGAGGCCGACTGGGCCGCCCTGACCAGCCCGGATGCCCGGGTCGGACCGCTGACAGCCCATATCACGCCCACCCATGCCCTCACCGCCATTGATCTGGACGCCCATCAGACCCCGGACTTTGCCGCCAATCTGGCCTGTTTCGGCCCACTCCTGCGGGAAATCCGGCTACGCAATCTCTCCGGTACCATCCTGATCGACCCGGCAGGTGTCCGCAGCAGCAAACGGCCCGCCCTTGTCCCGTTCCTCCGCAAGGCAGCGGACAGGGAGCAGGACCCGCTCCAGCCCCGCATCACCGGCATCACGCCCGGTGGCCTGCTGGAAATGACCCGCCCCCGCCATCGGGCCCCGCTGCATGAGCTGTACGCCTCACCCCACGGGCAAGGGCTGGCCATCCTCCAGCGCATCGCCAGTGAGGGGCTGAGGGGCGACCGGCTCCACGCACCACCAGCCATCATCCAGGCACTTGAAGCCGATTCCGGGGCGCTGGAAGACCTCTTCCATCTCACAGGCCATCGCCTTACCCTCCTCAGTCATCCCGTGTCTCCATCATCCTGCTGGAGTCTCTCATGAGCTGCCCGATCTGCCAGAAACCCACCATGCCCGCCTTCCGCCCGTTCTGCTCCCAGCACTGCGCTGATGTGGACCTTGGCCGTTGGTTCAAGGGGGATTACCGTGTGCCGTCCCTGCGGCAGGACAACGACCCGGAAGAACTGGAAGCCGAGGCCGCACGGCTGGCGGAGGAAACCTCCCGCCACAGGCCCTGATCCCGGGGGCCATAACCCGCTGAATCAGCCCGCTGATCCGTGCATTTTCTTCTGCAAAGAGGGTTGATAACCCGCCCTGCATAGGGTAAACCCCTCTCCATAGCCGGGTGGCTCTGCTGCCATGGCCCGGTGCCCAAGTAGCTCAGTTGGTAGAGCATGCGACTGAAAATCGCAGTGTCGGTGGTTCGATCCCGCCCTTGGGCACCATTTTTATTTCCCTGAAAAACTGGCTGACGTCCGCCACAAAGCGCCTCTTCTCCCATGGCGTGGCAGAACCTCCGTGCGAAATGCCTTTTCCTCCGTCCGGCACAGGCTTACCCTGTGCACACGGGGGCGAGTCCGCTCGTCCGTGCCCAAGGGAAGGATATCATATGACCACGACTCCCTATCCTACTGTCACACTCAGAAACGGCATCACGCTTCCAGCGCTCGGCATGGGCTCATGGCGTATGGGCGATGATGCAGCCCTGCGGGCTCACGAAGTCCACAGCCTGCAGAGCGGGCTGGATTCTGGCCTCAGAATCATCGATACGGCAGAAATGTACGGCCATGGCCGCTCAGAAGAGGTGGTCGGCGAAGCCCTGCGGGGGCGAAGGGATCAGGCATTTCTCATCAGCAAGGTCCTGCCGGGCAATGCCACCTCCAGAGGAACGATAGAAGCCTGCGAACGCTCGCTGAGACATCTCAACACGGACCATCTGGACCTTTATCTCCTGCACTGGCCCGGTTCCACTCCCTTCACTGAAACACTCTACGCCTTTGAAACACTGAAGGAACGGGGGCTGATCCGGGACTGGGGGGTTTCCAATTTCGATACGGCCGACATGAACGATCTGGCTGAGCTGGGAGCCTATCCTCTCGTCAACCAGATTCTCTACAGCTTGGAATATCGTGGCACGGAGTATGACCTGCTGCCACGGGACGAACAGGCGCACATCACCAGCATGGCCTATTGCCCGATCGGCCAAGGGGGCGAGCTGCTGCATCACCCTGCCCTGCGGGCCATTGCCCACCAGCATGAAACCAGCCTCGGCCGCGCCACACCGGCGCAGATCGCCCTGGCATGGGTGCTGCGTCGCAGGAACATGATCGCCATTCCCAAAGCCGGCACGCCCCATCATCAGGCCCTCAATATCGCCGCTCAGGAAATCCGGCTCTCCCATGACGATCTGGCGGCCCTTGATGCAGCCTTCCCGCCACCTGATGGCAAGGAAACGCTGGCTGTCATCTGACAGAAACGGCGCCCCTCCCACCTTCGGGGCAGAGAGGGGCGCCAGAACAAAGGGCCGTTACCCCTGTTCCATGCGGTCCATCGTCTGCCGCAGGGGATACAGAGCCATCTGATGAATGACGGCTGCCGCATTGGTGACCTGGAAACTCAGCGTCTCCAGAGGGTTGGCCGGATAGATCAAGGCCGTGCCGACGGACATGCCCTCATTGGCGAAGACCTCCAGCGTACAGGCATCCAGCACGATCCGCAGGTTGAAACGGCGGCTGCCCGGGACAAGGGCAGAAGAGAAGGTGCCCGTGAAGAAGGGATGGGTAAAGCCATGCAGGTTGCTCCTGTCCAGCCAGAGCTGGCAGGAGAAACCATCAAAACCGATGCTCAGGCTCTCTCCCTGATGGTTGGAGAAGGCCACGACAAAACGTCCGGCACGCCCATGGTCTCCATCTGGCAGGGTACTGCCCCGGTCTTCCAGAGAGACATCCAGCAGCAGCTCCACGGCCTCGCCGGTAGGCAGAGACACCTGCCGACTGCTCTGGGGCTCCAGACGGGACAGGGTGAATGGGATGGCAGGACGCCGCAGGGCCTCCAGAGCATAAGGAGTCTGGGCGATACGCAGCCAGCCTGACGTGTCACGCCGCAGCACAACCCTGCGAGGAATGGTCATGACGCCACGCCAGCTTTTGTTGGGCAGCTCCTCACAATATTGCCAGTTGTCCAGCCAGGCGACATAGACCGTCTGGTTGCCCGGCATGTTCTCGTAAGTCTGGAGGGCGTAGCTGTCCTTGCCGAAATCTGTCAGATCCACGATCGTATCATCCGGCGTGAAGCGCTCACCATCGAACTGGCCGACAAAATACTGCGTGATGCTGCCCCCCTGCGGTCCACCGGGATTGATGGACACGAACAGGACCCAGCGTTTTTCACCGGGCGTCTCACCTTCCACCTCTACCTCGGCCAGCCCCGGACATTCATAATCCACGCCAGTAATGCCAGATGGGCCAAAATCGCTCAGATGCATCCAATGTTTCAGGTCGAATGACCCATAAAAGGACACCTTGTGCTCCCGGGAGCGCACCACGACCATGACCCATTTTTCAGTCGGAGCATGCCAGAACACCTTGGGGTCACGGAAGGAATTGTGCCCGATATCCAGCACCGGGTTCCCTTCATAATCCTTCAGCGTCTGCCCTCCGTCAGGGCTCCAGGCGATATACTGTGTCTGCCGCTGCGGCGTTGCCCGTGTATAGATGGCGACCAGGCCGCCCGCCATTGGCGGCAGGGCCGGAGACATGGGGACGGGTGACTGCTCGCGGGAGACAGGATCATCCCCCAGCTCCTTCAGCAGGCTGGGGGAGGAATTCGACCCTTTCAGAAGATCGTGCGACTGCCTGTCCACAAGGCGCCGTGCCTGCTCATCCTCCGGCAATGACGGAAAAAGCTGGGCGGCCTTCTGGGCAGCTGTCTCGACCGACCCCGGCTGAGGCTTGTCCTGCGTGCGGGGCGGAAATAGACCAGAACGGTTGTCCCTGTCCAGCACGGCACAGCCGCTGTAGGCCTCTCCGGCTTCCGTCTCCCGAATCGCAATCGGCAGATCCTGCCATGTATAGAGGTCCGTGCTGACGGCATGGCCCCAGTGCACATGGCCTGCATAAGGCCCAAATGGATTGTACTGGTAATAGAGATGGTAATAGCGTCCATCAAAGATCAGCCCGTTCGGATCATTCATGAACCCGGTGGAGGGTGAAAAATGGATGCGGGGGCGGTACTGCTTGTCGGCCAGTGTCTCATGCACGGGCTGCGGAGCCGCCGCCGCCGCATTGCCCGGCTCGGCATGGGCATTGTTGGGCTGTGCCGGTGCGGCGCTGCCTCCACCCCCAACGGCTGCACGGGCTCTGCCATTGCCCAGAAGGGCACCTGCCGCCAGAAATGATCCCAGAACCATACGTCGATTGACGGTCATCCTCTGACCCCCCTCTCTACGATCTGATGGAGATGGCCCTGTCCGAAGGCCTGCCGGGAAAATGCCTCTTTCCAGCCCTCTCTGGCAAGCCATTCCTTGACCGTGACACGGAACGGACATCTTTCCCTGGTGCCACGCATTGGCAGCCCGGACCTTCTGTTTTACCGTCCCCCTGTACCAGCAGCCCCATACAGGGCACGCTTTCGCCACCATGATGCCACAGCCTTGCAGGGACACCGCCCAATGAAACGCCTTGATCCTTTCCTGATGTGCCTGATCGGCGCTGTTCTGCTGGCCTCCTTCCTGCCCTGCCCTGTTGTGTGGCAGCCTTGGCTCTCCCGCCTGACATCACTGCTCATCATGCTGATGTTCTTCTTCCAGGGGGCCAAGCTGAAACGCCGTGCATTGCTCGACAGCGTGAAAAACTGGCGGTTGCAGGGCTGCACGCTGCTCATCACCTTTGCCGTGTTCCCCCTGCTCGGGGCAGGCATGTACTGGCTTGCCTACCGGCTGTCCTCCACCGGTTTTCTGGGGCCGGACCTCTGGGCCGGGATGCTGTTCCTCTGCTGCCTGCCCTCCACCATACAGTCCTCCATTGCCCTGACCTCCATGGCCCGGGGCAACGTCCCGGCCGCCATCTGTGCGGCCACGGTCTCGAACATTCTGGGCATCCTCATCACCCCCCTGCTCTGTGGCCTTTTCTTTGATCACGGCAGCAGTGGCGGGTCCGGTCTTCAGACCATCCTGAACGTGGCAGAAGAACTGCTCCTGCCCTTCATTCTGGGCCAGTGCGTGCAACGCTGGCTGGGGCCGGTTGTCCACCGCCACAAGTTTCTCATCTCATGCAGTGACCGTGGCTCAATCATCGTGCTGGTCTATTCCGCCTTCAGTGCAGCGGTGCTTCAGGGGCTGTGGCATCGCATTCCGCTCATCCTGCTGGCCGGTGTCGGGGTGGCGGATGCCCTGCTGCTCGCCCTGGCCCTCGGGCTCACCTATCTGCTGGGCCGGATGATGGGCCAGAGCATCGAGGATGACATCACGTTACAGTTCTGCGGCTCCAAGAAGGCCCTGACATCCGGCGTGACCATGGCCAGCGTCATCTTTCCCGGTTCGGCCGGAATCATCGTCCTGCCGCTGATGATCTTCCACCAGCTCCAGCTCTTTGTCTGCACCGTCATTGCCCGCCATTATGCGCAACGCCCCCAGCAGCCGCACGAAACCTGACCAGCTCCACTGGAACGGGCTTGCCTTCCGCCGAAGGACAGGGCACCCATGAAGGTTCCCTTCCCCTTTTCGTCATGGAGACAGACGTGCCACGTCATCCTGCCGAACAGCCCTCCATACGCCGTACTTACCGTGACCGCCTCCATGCCCATCTGGTCCTGACGGGCACGTTGCGGGAGAGCCTGCTGGAGCTGCTCAGCCGTCCGGCCGCTCCCCCCCCTCTCCAGCACTGGATCACCACCATCCTGGACCAGAACCGGGAGCAGGAACGGCAGGTCGCCCACCTCCTCCGCACGCATGGGGAAAAACCCCGCAACGACTCCGACACGCTCTCTGGCCTGCTGGACACGGTGGTGACCTGCTTTCCCTCGGGGGATGTTCCCGTCCATCTTCTGGGCGTGATGCTGGACATTGCGGGCTGCATCGCCCGGCTGCGTACCTCCCTTGCCCTGCTCCTGCTGCTGGCAGAAAAACTCTCCCTGACAGAGGATGCCGCCATCCTCACGGAGCTGCGCCAGAACAGCCGGAATGCGTCCCGCAGCCTCAAGGAAGTCCTGCCTGCGCTGCTGACGGACGAAGACTGAGGCTCAACAGAAAAGGGGCTGCACGACCCGGTGTGCAGCCCCTTCCTTTTCATCAGACGATCTGCCTGAGATTACTTTTCGACAGTCCCGGCAAGCAGGCCTGCGAGCGTGCGGGCAAAGCCGCTGGGGTCGGGCAGGGCCTCGCCTTCCTGAACACGGGCGAGGTCCAGAAGGATGCGGGCATGTTCTGCGACGCTCTCGCCCTTCTCCACACGTTCGGCCAGCGCACGGATGAGCGGATGGCGGGGGTTGATCTCCAGCACCGGCGGCAGGGCAGGCATCTCCTGACCGGAACGGCGCATGAGACGCTGCATGGCCAGGTCCGGCCCCCCCTCGCTCGTCATCACCACGGCACTGCCTGTCAGACGCACGGTGCTGCGGACATCCTTCACCGCTTCGCCAAGAGCGTCCTTCAGGGCGGGGGTCAGCTTCTCGACATTGGCTGCTTCGCCCTGCTCCTCGGCTTCCGGTGCGAACTTCTCGAGATCACCATGCGCCTGGGCCACGGAACGGAAGGTCTTGTCCTTGTAGGAATGGAGACGGTCCGGCCAGAAGCTGTCCACGGCATCAGACAGCAGCAGGACTTCCAGCCCACGGGCACGGAACCCTTCCAGCTGGGCGGAGGCCCTGAGGGCCTTCAGATTGTCCCCGACCAGATAATAGATGGTCTCCTGCTCCGGCTTCATGCGGCTGATATAGTCGTCCAGCGTCGTCAGCTCATCATCATGTGTGGAGTGGAAGCGGGAAAACTCGGCGATTTCCTGCCGGTGTTCGGAATCCTCCCACAGCCCTTCCTTGATGACGAGGCCGAAATTGTTCCAGAAACCGGTGAAGGACTCGCCACCTTCCTGCGCCCGTTTCTTGATCTCGCTGATGACACGCTTGGTCACGGCCTTGCGGATGCGGGCCAGAACCGGAGTGGACTGGAGCATCTCGCGGGAGACGTTCAGCGGCAGGTCATCCGTATCGACCACACCCTGCACGAAACGCAGCCAGTTCGGCACCAGACTGGCTTCATCCGTGATGAACATGCGCTTCACATGCAGGTGCAGGCGGCTCTCACGGCTGCTCTGCTCCATGAAGTCGAACGGACGGGCACCGGGGAGGAACAGCAGGGAGGCGAACTCGACCGTGCCTTCGGCCTTCCAGTGCAGCGTGGCGTACGGCTCATCAAACGCACGGGCCACATGGCGGTAGAACTCGGTGTATTCCTCGGACGTGATCTCGGATTTCGGACGAAGCCAGAGAGCCTTGCCCTCATTGATGGTCTCTTCCTTCTCCTTGCCATCCTCGTCCGGCTCGTGCAGAATGACTGGCCAGGCGATGTGATCGGCCCATTTGCGGATGATGCTACGCAGACGCCACGGATCAATGAATTCCTCAGCATCATCCTTCATGTGCAGGACGATGTCCGTGCCCGGGCGGTCACGCTCGGCAGGGCCAAGGCTGTAGGAGCCCTTGCCTTCGGACACCCAGCGGGCGGCCACATCCTCACCGGCACGGCGGGAGACGACATCCACCTTGTCCGCCACCATGAAGGCGGAATAGAAACCCACACCGAACTGACCGATCAGGTTCGGACGCTCCTCCGGCTTGGCATTGCTCAGCTTCTCACCAAACGCCTTGGTGCCGGAACGGGCAATGGTGCCAAGATTCTGGGTCAGCTCTTCCGGGCTCATCCCCAGTCCGTCATCGGACAGCGTGATGGTCTTTGCGTCCTTGTCGGTGGAAATATGAATGGACGGGACTTCCGGCAGGGACAGGGCCGGGTTGGTCAGGGCCTCGAACCGCCGCTTGTCCATGGCATCAGCCGCATTGGCGACCAGCTCACGCAGAAAGATTTCCCGATCGGAATAAAGGGAATGGACAACCAGATCGAGCAGCTGCCCGACCTCGGCACTGAAACTGTGCTGCTGCATCTCCGCTGCGTTTTTGCCATCACTCATGATGCGTTGCTCTCCTCCAAAATGGCAGGCTCCGTATGTGCTCCATCTTCGGCGGCCAGCCTGCCCCGCCGCTGAAAGATGGAGCAGATATGGGAGAGGCCTCCCCGGCTTTCAAGCATCCCCGCACCGGGGGAGACCTCAAGCTCCAGCATCATGATGACGGGATGTATGGCCTAGACGAGACCGAGCGATGTGCCTTCATCAACCACGATGGCCGAGCCGTGCAGGGCCACCGCCCCCGGGCTGGCAAGGAACTGCACCACGGCAGCGATGTCCTCCGGCGAGGAGAAGGTCCGCTTGCTGGGATTGGCCTCCGCCACGGCCCTGAGGGCATCCGCCTGTGAGGGATCGTTGATCAGTGCATCATGCATGGAGGTCTTCACGCGGCCCGGTTCCACGGCATTGATGTTGATGCCCAGCGGGCCGAGCTCGAGGGCCAGACTGCGGACCAGAGCCGTGGCCGCCGCCTTGCTGGCGGCATAGCCCGCATAGCCGGCAAAACTGTAAAATCCGCAGATGGACGAAATGGCCACGACCTTCCCGCCCGGCACGTCACCCTCTTTCCGCCGGATGAAAGGCAGGGCGGCCTGCACGATGTGCCACATGCCATTGACGTTGATGCGCATCACCCTGTCGAACGCATCGGGTGTTTCATCCGTGATGGGCGTGTTGAAGAAAACACCTGCGGAATGGACCAGCACGTCCAGCAGGCCCACCCTGTCGCTGATGGTCTTCAGCAGGGCCTTCACGGCATCAAAATCCGTGATGTTCACCCCATGAGCACAGACCTGCACGTCGTGCCCGGCCTCACGCCCGGCAGCCTGCACCGCCTGCACGGCCTTGGTATAGTCACGCTCCGGGCTGCTGCCCAGCAGGATGAGGCTGTCCCCCGCCCGGGCGAACGTCTCCGCAATTGCCAGCCCGATACCGGACGTTCCCCCGGTTACCAGTACGGTTCTGCCCTGTGCCATGATCCAGCTCCTCCCCTATATCTCATCACGCATGGCCCTGAATGGCCATCGCACCCAGATAATGGGCAGGTCGGCATGGCTTGTCCACCATGCCGCCCCGGAGCCGGTCCTGTCAGAACATCCCTCCCTCCAGACGGATTCCTTCGGTCGGACGGGCTTTGGCAAGATACGGCCCTCCTGCCAGGACCTCGACCGACACGAACAGCGGCTGTTTCCTGCCCGGATGCACCGGCAGCACGAGGCGGGCCGCCCCGTTTGTCCAGCGGCAGGGGGCAGCCTCCTGTACATCCCAGCCATCCTGCCGGGGTGCGGAGAGGAATTCCGTCACATTTTTCCGTTCTCCATCCTCCCAGAAGAGCTGTATCTGGCTGACAAGCACCCCGAGCCAGCGTCTGTCATCCACAAACGGACCGATGACATCACAGGGGCGACTGACACGGGAGACAAGCAATATCTCGTTGCATCCTTCGGAAAGGCGGAACAGGTAACGCTGCCCCGCCTGCCGCACCAGCGGCAGGGTCTGACCGGAAGGAGTCAGGGCGATCAGATCCGGCCCATCCACCAGCTCGCCCGGCTTCTCCATCCGGCCTCCAGACCGCCGCCGGATCGCCTCATGCAGGGGCTCCACAAATGTCCGGCTGACCCCCAGCGGAGCGGCGGCATCCGTCTCCCAACAGCCCCGGGCCCCTTCCGCCCACTGCCCCGCCTGGGAGACAAATCCCTGCCGGTTGCCCGTATCCAGGTAACTTTCTGTCAGGGCTCCATCCGCCTCGACAATGGCGTGCGGCTCTACGGCGAAATGCCAGTACTCGTACTCCTCAAGACTCCGGTCATAGACAATGGAACTGCCGTTGACCAACATGCGGACCGGCACGAAGTGCCCTTCCAGCAGGAGGCAGTGCTCCGACGTCACCAGCATGTCCTTGTGGGGGATATTGGCCCCCAGGGCGCCACGACGGATGCGCACTGGCCAGCCAGCTTCATCATCTGGCAGAGCTGGCTGAACAGTCACACGGCCCTGGCCTACCCACTTTACCCGCCTGAAGCCCTGCGGCTGGCCATCCGGTGCAAAAACGGCCACGGCATCCCCCACCGTCAGCACCTCCACGGGCACGTCACCCGTCTCGGTCCGGATCAGGCTGCCAGCCAGATAGCAGGTGATGACACCATTCCTGCCATCATCATGACCGTTGTTGCGGCTGAACGTATAGCCATACCCCGTGAGCCCACCCAAAAAATCCGTCTGCGGTTTGCCATTGACCCTCAGATTGAACGGGTCCCCTTCCAGCGTGGTCGTCCGTCCAACGTTGATGAGGCCCAGTGCGCTCACGCCATCACCAATCACGGTCTGGTTCGTCGAAGGCTTATAGACAGCTCCCACCGACTGGGTGTTGGGGAAATCCATGACAAAATTGGGCGGAATTCTGGTTGTGGGATTGCCCTGCGCATCCACGAATTTCACGGGGAAATCGACACTCACGCCAAAGCCCTGTGGCTCTATCCGCAGCTCGCCAGCATTGGGGCCTACCGTGATGGTCGAGCCCAGCGAAGCACTGAGCAGGGTGGACTGGATAACCAGCCGCCCCCCATTCAGGGTCAGCCCGTTCACCACCCCGACATTGACCAGGCCACCCCCGACATAGGCCGTGGCCCCGCCCTGGACGGTAATGGTACAGTCTCCCCGCAACTGACCCAGGATCGACGACAGATCAACCTTCACCGGGTCATTGGGCGGTGTTTGATCTGTTCGGGTTACGACAATGGAAGAAATGGCCCCCAAGCCCACCAGGCTGGAAAGAGACCCGCTGCTGTAAACGGTAGCCGTTCCGGCTGACACCCTGACCAACGCTGTTGCCATAAGATAACCTGACCTTCATCATGTTCGACGACAGGGCCGCCTTAAGGCAACAGGGGTTAAAAAAAGATTACAGGCAAGCTCCTGTTGATCAAATAATGTTGAAATAAACCATTTCCGCTCTCATATTATCGGAATATTTACAGCAACCTTTTCCTGAAACACCCCAGAAAGAACTTAATCTGGGAAAGAATCAGTCACAGTAACCTGTTTTTCTTTAAAAAAGGGGAGGGAACAGCCCGCCGGCCAAGCCAGAGCCGGCAGGGCAGGCTGTTACCATTATTTCAGAACCAGCTCCTGATTCCGAACGTGAAACGGGCCTCACTTGCCCGCTCGCCTCGCTTCCGGGCCATGTGGCGTCCCTGGGTGAGGGGGGAATCATATGTGACAGCCACATAGGGAGCCATCTTGCGCCAGACCTCATACCGCAGGCGCAACCCGGTATCGATGTCCGACAGGCCTGATCCGACCTGTCGCCGGGGATCAGCCCGGCTATACAGATTCAGCTCCACCTGTGGCTGGAGAATCAGCCTGTTGGTCAGCAGGATGTCGTAAGACCCTTCAAACCGTCCCGCCACGCCACGGTCACTGAAATAACCGGTCGCCTGCACCTCAAACTGGTACAGGGCCAGTCCCTCCACACCAACCGCTCCCCAGGCACGGGTCGGACCACTGTCCAGGTCCAGCCGGAGGCCCCCCTGAAGGTTGAAATAGGTGGATATGGCCCGGCTGTAGAGCAGTTCCTGGTCTCCGTCACGGACCCTGCCTTTCGTCATGGTGCCTTCACTCTTCAGCCAGAGGCGGTTGTAGTCGCCACCATACCAGGCCTCCCCATCCCAACGGAGTGAAGACCGGCCACCCGCCTGGTAGCGCCCCTCAAACTCATCCAGCACACCATGGAACCAGCGGCCCATGTCCATGGCCTGCATATGATGGCCAATATCCACGACAGGGCCGGGGGCATCAACAGCCCTGTAAACGACATGCGGTGTTTTCTTCCGCACCTGGTGAGGCGCTGGCGGGGCTTTCTGCACAGCCGGAGGCGCCGTGGTCGGCATCTCCATGTCTGCCATGTCCGACATATCCATATCATCCATGGCCATTCCGGACATGTCATGAGCCATCGTCTGGCCCGGTCGGGCCGATCCAGCCATGTCATCCATGGCCTGGGCTGGCAGGGCCAGAAAGCAGGCGACAAGCCCCAGGGGCAGCATGTCTTTTCCCATCATGAGATGACCACCTCCCGGAACATGCCTGTCTGCATGTGATACATGAGATGGCAGTGATAAGCCCACACGCCCGGCGCATCCGCCGTGACCAGAACACTCATCCGGGACCCCGGCTGTGAAATGACGGTATGTTTCAGGGGACGGTGCTGGTCATCCGCCCCATTTTCCAGCTCACTCCACAGGCCATGAAGGTGAAGGGGATGTTCCATCATCGTGTCATTGATGACCGTGAACCGGACCCGCTCACCACGGGCCAGATGGATCGGCCCGGATTCGGAATATTTCCGGCCATTGAACCCCCATATGTACCGTTCCATGTTGCCTGTGAGGTGCAGGATGATTTCTCGTGAAGGCGGTCGCTGGTCTGGCGGCGGACGCAACGCCACCAGATCACTGTAGGCCAGAACCCGGCGGCCCGTTCCCTCCAGCCCATCTCCCGGACTGCCGACACGCTCCACCGGATGGGTGGCGATGTTCTGGTTTTCCACATTCAGGGGGGGCGGGCCGGGATCATCAATTTCATCCGCCGGAGTCCGCTCCACGGGAGGGGACATGGGCATGCCCCCCATCGCCTTCATGCCCTTCATCATGGGCATGGCCATGCCCATGTCCACCATCCCCCGCACGGGCCGGGGGTCCATGGGAGGGACAGGCCCCAACAGGCCAGGGCGAGGTGTCAGCGTGCCACGGGCATGGCCGGTGCGGTCCTCGCTCTGGGCAAAGATCGTGTAAGGCTGTGCCTGCAACGGCGTCACCATCACGACATATGTTTCCCCTGGAGCAATGCGGAACTCATCCACCGGCACGGGCACGACAGGATTCCCGTCCGCCTCCACAACCTGCATCTCCAGCCCCGGGATGCGGACATCAAACAGCGTCATGGCCGCGGCATTGATGACCCGCAGGCAGACCCGCTCTCCCGGCCGGAACAGGCCGCTCCATCCCTGTGCCGGGGCCTCACCATTCATGAGATAGGTATAGATGACACCGCTGACATCCGAGATGTCCGTTGCACTCATCCTCATGCGGGACCATTGCAGGCGACTCTTCAGAGCGGGTATCAGCCCTCCAGCCCGGCGGCTTTCCTCCGGCAGGGACGCAAGGCTGCGCTGCCGGAAATTGTAGTAATCATCCTGCATCTTGAGATTGTTGATGATCTGGCTGGCAGACACATCCGACCAATCCGACAGCAGGACCGTATGATCCCTGTCCGCCCTCGGCAGCAGCGAAGCAGCGGCTGGCTCGATAATCAGGGCACCATAGAGACCGGACGATTCCTGGTGCCCCATATGGCTGTGATACCAGTATGTCCCACTCTGAAGGACCGGAAAGGAATAGGTGAACCGTCCGCCTGCCGGAATCCCGGCAAAACTCAACCCCGGAACACCATCCTGATCACTTGGCAGGCGAACACCATGCCAGTGCAGGGATGTTGGCTCATCCATGTGATTATGAACGTGGATGCGGACGTCCCGCCCTTCCTGCCAACGCAGAACCGGGCCGGGCATCTGGCCATTGACGCAATATCCTACCCCGGTGCGGCCTGCGATACGGACATTGCGGCGGGTGATGTGCAGGTCCATCTCCAGCGGGGGCACTGCCCCGGCCGTGGCGGCCGCAGCCCGGCCCAGCCCTGGAAGAGCCATGAGCGGACCAGCTGCGCCCAGCCCGCCCAGAAACTGGCGGCGCAGCAAAACATGACGTGACATGACAAACTACCTGAAAAACGTGACACAGAAATGCCGCCCGGAAACAGGCAGCACAGAGACAGGTCAGACAGGCAGGATTGCTGGAGGGCGCCAGGGAAGCACGACAGCAGAACGCAGCAGCAGCCTGACATCGTGAAACGGGACCGCCCTCTGCCAGAGACCGGCCGGTTCCAGCCTCTGCCCCTCCGGCAACAGGCCGGCTTCACAGACAGCATGGTGACTCTGGCAGCAGGGAGCGATATCCTCTTCCGCATCCGGCCGGGAAGAAACAGCCGCCTCCATCACCATGCCCCCTCCCGGCGGAACCATCACGGCATCAGGAGAAGCGATGTCACGGGCAGGCAGAAGCTGATGCGCAGGCGCGGACATCATCATGCCGTCCACCATGGCCATGGGCATGACAAAAGACGGCAGCTGCATCATCAGGTACAGCACCACTCCCATCATCATGCAAAAAAACCGCCCAACAGACATGAAATGCCTTTTCTCGCTCCGGAACGGACACCAGATCAGGAAGGTTCCTCCCCTGTGGGAAGACAGTCCCCTGCCATCCCTTATCATGAAACGGGATTTTTTATGAGCGAAACCCTTGTCCTCCCTCTCACCGGCCTGAAATGTGATGGCTGTGTCCGCTCTCTGACCCGTGCCCTTGAAGCCTCTCCAGCCATCGAGACGGTCACCGTCACGCTCGACCCGCCACAGGCACACATCATTTTCACTGGCCCCGCCCTCTCCAGGGAAGACTGTGCGCTCCTCATCCAGAAGGCCGGTTTCAGGACGGTCTGAAGAAAAAACCACCGGGGTCCATGGCCCCCCGGTGGTTCTTCAATATCCATGTCACCGCCCTGGACAGGCGGTCATGTCATGGCGGATCAGAAAAGTCCGCCGCCCTTGGGCAACAGGCTGCCTGTCAGGAAGGCCTGCACCGCACCGTCGCGGTAGCCCTGCGTCCCGACATAACCACCGGACAGACCCAGCATTGCGCCCGTCAGGCCACCAACCGTCAGTCCCAGGATCACGCCGACAGCCTCGGCGATCACGCCGACACCGATGACACCGCCCGTACCGTTGGCACCACCATTGGCACCACCCGTGAGACCACCAACGGCTGCGCCGACGATACCATCCACGACGCCGCCAACGAGGCTGTCCGCAAAACCAAGCGAAGCGCGCACAGGAAAAAGACCAGTGCTGCTATTGCTGCTGCCTGAAGAAGCCGTCCCGTCGCGGTAGCCGAAAAGACCACCACCAGATACCGCGCCAAGCTCGTTAAAAGAAAGTTCACGCATCATCCAGAACCTTATCGAAATAACCCGCACCCAACAGCAGATGCGAGCGATACTTAAAAGCAATTAAATTATGTTATAATTATGGTCTAACACTGTAATAATTTTTTTTTATACAATTTTACCGCTTTTCATACTATTTTTCTTCTTTATTCACGTTTTTTTCAAAAAAATAGTACAAGAATACTCCCGGTTCATATCACAATGAACCACATTCTTTCTTTTTGAGGTACACAATGCGTGAATTGAGCGTTGCGGAACTGGATTCCGTTTCTGGTGGCGGCTTCCTGGGTAACCTTCTTGGTTTTGGCAACAATCAGGCTGCCAATCAGGCAGCTGGCCGCGGTACATCTTCCGGTCTCGGTGACTCCATCATCGGTGCTATTGCCGGGGCTGCCATTGGCGCAAACAGCGGTATGATCATCGGCGGTATCCATGGTGGTGACGGCGGTGGCGTTCTGGGCATTGGATCTATCGGTCAGGCTGTTGGTCTGGTCATTCCGACGATCATGGGGGCTATCGACGGTGGTATCCTTGGTGCGATCTATGGCTTCAGCAATGGCCAGACATGGATCAACCAGCTTATCCAGGGCACGGCCAATGGTACAATTGGCCAGGGTCCGAATGCAGCAGCAATCCGGATCTGATACCAAGTCTTCATCAATGTATCCTTGAAGTCTGAGGAACACCCGTCAAGCCTCCCGGGCTTGGCGGGTGTTTTTTATGACGCCCGCCACATTATGTCTGCAAAAGTAACTCACACTCCTCTCTCCATATCCAAGGTTCTTATTAGATCGTTCTGATGATCTGCAGACACTCCGGACGCAGATTCCTAAAAGAACGCGGCCATATTTTGCAATTGATCGCACCTCCCCTCACCAAAGACCAAAAACACAAATAACTTTATCCGCAATAATAAAAAGCGCCTGCCGACATGTGATCATGTCCAATCATCCATCCCCCCCCCTCCTGCTTCCCCCGGAACCAGCATCAGTCCGGGCTGGGGCTTGGCAGACCGGTCACGATGGCCGACGTTTCTTTCGCCAGAGTGTCCACGATCTCCTGCGGCAACCCCATGGCAAAAATCCTGTCTGCCCTCTCTGCCGTACCAGGGCGATGCGTCACGATCACCCTCGTGATGGGCAGTTCATTCAGAACCGCTTCCACAGCCTGCTCGGAAGCAGGATCAAGGTTGCTGGTCGCTTCATCAAGGAAAAGGATGCGAGGGGCCTGATACAGCGCCCGGGCCAGAATCAGGCGCTGCCTCTGCCCACCAGAAAGCGTGCTGCCCATCTCGCCCACAATGGTTTCAAAGGTCATCGGCATTCGCTGGATGTCCTCATATATCTGTGCATTCCTTGCACAGTCGGCCACCCATTCCATATCCATCTCATCGTCAAAGCCGGAAATATTTTCCGCAATGCTGCCAGAGAAAAGAATGTCATCCTGAAGAACACCGGCAATCCGGGCGCGGTAAGCGTCCCTGTTGGCGGCCTTCAGCTCCATGCCTTTCCAGAATATCTGGCCCTCTTCCGGCTGGATGAGCCCCATCAGCAACCCCAGAAGGGTGGATTTGCCACAGCCGGACGGACCGATGATCGCCAGGCTCTCTCCGGGATGGACCTTGAGATTCAGGTTGCGGAAAACCCACGCATCTTCCTTGCCATACCGGTAGCCAAGATTGCGACATTCCAGCATGGGAATGTCCGGATTCTCCATGCCGTCATCATCGGAAACACCCGCCGTTTCGCCCAGCGGACTGTCTGCCTCGGTTCCTTCAGCCTCGGCCAGAGCAATGTCGGACAGACGGTCACACTGGACCTTGAGGTTCTTGATCTTGAACACGACGCTGATCAGATTGCCCACCCGGCCACAGAACTGGTCACGATAGCTCATGAAGGCCATGAGCATACCGATGGACATGGCACCGGACATCACCATCCTGGCCCCCAGCACAAGGGTTGCCACCTTGTCCAGAGCGACCAGGAATTCCTGTGCACGGGCAAAAATGAGATCATACCGCTGGATACGCAGCCCGGCATTGATGTTGTCAATCATCCGGTTGGTCCAGACAACCGTCCGGCGCCGCTGCAACCCCATCAGCTTGATGCTGCGGATACCCCGCAGGGTTTCGATGAAATGCCCCTGCTGTGCAGCCGAATGAACCAGCGATTCCTCGGTCATTTCCTTGTACGGACCATACTGGATGAACCGCACGACCAGATCCACCAGCACGGTGATGGTCACCAGCGCTGCCAGCCATTTGCCGTACATGATGATCATCACCAGCATACCGATAGCCATGATGCCATCCAGAATGCTCTGCACCAGATCCGTCGTGAAGGTATGCTGGATGGCCCCGAGACTGCCAAAGCGGGACATGATGTCACCGGCCCCACGCTTGGCAAAAAAGTCCTGCGGAAGGCTGAGCAGGTGGGTGAACAGGCTGACATTCCACTGCAGGGAAATGCGGGTGGAGAAAATCATCACCAGCCATGTGCGGAAGGTAGAGATCACACCCTGCACGATGACGAGAATGAGCATCCCGGCAGCGATGGTCCAGAGAAGGGACTTGTCCCCCGTTGTCAGCACTTCATCAATGACGACCTGCCCCAGCATGGGGTTGATCAGGGCCAGGACTTCCAGCCCCAGGGACAGCCCTCCAAGGGTCCAGAGGACCGTCTTCAGCCCCACGATGTGGCGGAACATGTCCCCCACCTTCAACAGGCGGCGGTCATCCTTCTTCTCGAACTTCGTCTCAGGCGTCAGCTCCAGCGCCACACCCGTAAAGTGGCGGGACACTTCCTCAAGGGATATCTTCCGTTCACCACGGGCCGGGTCATTGATGACGATACCGGTATCCGTCACCTTCGTCATGACAACGAAATGATTGAAGTCCCAGTGCAGAATGCAGGGACGGGCCAGCTTGCCAAGGTCGTCCAGCTCCAGCCGGACAGGCCGGCAGTGCAGCCCGTAACGTCCGGCAATTGTCATCAGGGCCCGCAGGTTGAGCCCCGTACCGGAGACAGACGTCTCCCGCCTGATGGAAACAAGGTCAACCAGCCGCCCATAATGGCACAGCACCATGGCCAGACAGGCCAGTCCGCACTCTGCAATTTCTGTCTGAAGGATGACGGGAACCTTACGCCGGAAACCAGTATGGATAGTATGGAGATTCACGGCGTCCCCTTCGTGTCATTCTGTCTGGATGGAGCAGGTGAGGGCGTATCCGGCTGGGCGGCACTATCGGCCAGGGACCGTGCCGGTGCACCACCACCCGATATGGAGCGGACCGTATCCACCATGGATACGACCGGGTCGAGCAGCCACTGGTAGAGTTTGCGCTGGTCGATGGCGATTTCGGCATCCACGGCCATGCCGGGCTTCAGTTTTTCATGCTTGCCATAAGCAATGACAAATTCCTGGTTCGGACGGACACGGATACGGTACACATCCGCCCCCGGCTGGGGCGCAGAAGCACTGCCACCCTGCTGCCCTGTCCGGGCAGCGTAGTTGCTCCGCTCCGGCAGAGGCGCCTTGGTAACCTCCACCACTTCGCCCTCATAAAGACCAAAACGCTGGTACGGATAGGCAGCATATTTCAGCAGAACATGCTGCCCGGGCCGAACAAACCCTATGGCCTGGCTGTTCACGTAAAGTTCTGCCTGCAGGGTCGCCCTGTCGGGCAGGATGCTCAGCAGGGACTGCCCCGGATTGACACGCTGGCCTACAACCGTGCGGATACCATCAACCGTACCGCTCACACGGGCATTGATGACCCCCATGCTCTGCCCATGCGCCTGGATGAGCTGCCTCTGCACGTCCGAAAGGCGGACAGCGAGATCATTCATGTCCTCGGCCACCTTGTACTGGTGCCGGTTGATCCGGTACTGAAGATCCGCCATATGCCCGTTCATCTCAACCAGCGTCCGCAATGTCTGGGACTGCGTGTCCATGAACTGCACATAGCTGAACAGCTGACTCTGAAACTGCGTTTCCGTCACGAGGTGGCGGTCCATGGCTGTCCGCATCTCATTCATGGCCCGCTCGATCAACGGCAGGGACTTCTTGTCCCGTCCTGACTGCTCCTGCAACATGCCATACTGCTGACGCAGGGACTCCAGCTCATCCTTCAGGGAGGAGAGCTCCACGGGCGCATCAGCAGCGAGCAGATTCTGGCGATGTTCCAGCAGGTCCTTCTGTCGGCGCAGCCCTTCGACAAGCTGTTGCCCGGTGGCCCCATCCTCCGACCAGCTGGAAACATCCACGCTGAAGAGCCGTTCCCCCGCCGCAACATGATCGCCCTCATGAATGTGGATGGCCGCAACGACACCACCCTGATCTGCCTCCGCAACGACCAGCCCCTCTGGTGGCAGCATGACACCATTGGCATGGATGCGCCGCGTATAAGACCCGAAAAAAACGTAAATCCCCACACAGATAACGAGCGCCACCGTACAGAGCGCTGCAATTTTACCCGAGAGAGGCTCGATCAACTGGACGGAGCCGATCCACGCCTCCTGCCGCCATTTCAGGGCCTCCCCCCTGAAAAGCGGGCTTGCTGAGTCTTCCGCCATACACCACACAGTACAGTTAAACAAAACGATAAGGAAATATTAATAATTTTCAGGAATAATACTATAGTGGTCCACAAAACAAGCAAGTCGTTAAATGGCTAATGCTTTGTTAATTTAGGGTTAATGACTTATGTATCTTTTCTTTTGCTTGCCAGAGAAAAGACACGCCTTTCGTCTGATAGCGTCCATCGGGCTCTTTTCGCCGCTTCCTGCCATGGCGGCAGACCCGGACCCTGCTCCTGCGCCCGTCACGCATCTCTCCCTGCCGGAAGCCATGGCCATTGCCTATCGCTCCAACCCGCAGATACTCCGTGAGCAGGCCATATTGCGGCAGACTGATGAATCCATGCCGGAGGCCCTGTCCGGATGGCGGCCCACCGTGAGCGGAAGTGCGACCGCCAACTACAACGAGTCCAACTACGTCACCTTCCCGTATGGCGGGAGCTTCCGGTACAATCAGAAATTCAGGGCCCCCGGCTATGCAGCGGGCGTGACCATCACCGAGCCCATCTTCCGCGGAGGCAAGACATGGGCTTCCATGCACAAGGCCCGCAGCTCCATCCTCGGGGAACGGGCACACCTTGTGGACATCGAGCAGCAGCTCTTCGTCAATGTTGTTTCCGCCTATGTTGCCGTCACACAGGCCCGGGCCCTGCTGACCCTGACACGGGAAAATGAACACACGCTGGAAGGGCAGGTCCAGCTGACCACACGGCAGCTTGCCCTGAACCAGGCCACCCGCACCGATGCCCTCCAGGCGGAATCACAGTTTGAGGCAGCACAGGCCTCCACCCGTCAGGCCGAGGGACAGGTCCGCGTGGCAGAGGCAACGTTCCAGCGTGTCATAGGTATCATTCCGCCAGAGAAACTGTCTCCAGCGGAGCGGCTTCCGTCCCCTTTCGTTTCGGAGGCGCAAATAAACCAGCTGGCCATCAATGACCTTCCCCAGGTCATGCAGGCCCAGTACCAGCTGGAATCAGCAAAACATGATGTCCGGCTGGCCATCGCCGACCTGCTGCCCCAGATATCCGCCCAGGCCTCCTACCAGAGGCAGGTGAACCAGGGGAACGGCAAATTCTCGGAAGACGCCACAGCCGTGATGCTTCAGGCCTCTCTTCCGCTCTATCAGGGCGGTGCGGAATATGCCCGCATCCGTGCCGCCAAGCAGGCCGTTGATGCAGCTCTCCACAATCTGGCCGAACAGCGGCGTGAGGCCCGCGAGAATGCCATGAGCGCCTGGCAGAAACTAACAGCCGACAGCGACCAGCTCGCCCGCAACCAGAAAGCCGTCGCCACCGGTGTGGAGGCCCTCCATGCCATCCAGCAGCAGGAACTGCTGGGCGTACGGACCACCTTTGAAGTTCTCCAGCAGCAGGAACTGCTCTTCGACCAGCAGAAAACCCTCGTCCAGAATGCAGCCAACCTGATTGAGGATTCCTACCATCTGGCCGCTGCGACAGGTCATCTGACAGCCAAAGAGCTCAACCTGCACGTCTCCCTGTATGACCCGCGCGCCCATTACCATCAGGTGAAATGGAAACTCATCGGAATGGAGTAAGTCTCCTCCCCCAGACATGGCAGACACGCTGCTTTCCTTTCATTCTGCACTGGCCCTGCCCCGGCAAACAGGGCAGAATGAAGAGCCATGCAGCCGAAGCCTGATCCTACCCTCACCCCGGTTTCTTCCCCCGTCACTCCTGCCGGGGGCAAGGAGTCCCCCTGCGCCCGGCAGAGAGCCAGACGGGCCAGATTCGTACATGGCAGCATCATGCGCCATGTCGTCACCATGGCCGGGACAGGCGCCATCGGGCTGATGGCCGTCTTTTTCGTGGACCTGCTCAATTTCTTCTACATCTCACACCTGCATGACCCGACGCTGACAGCGGCCATCGCCTTCGCCACCTCTCTGGGATTCGTGCAGGTGGCCGTCTCTCTGGGCATGTCCATCGGGCTGGGAGCCAGCACCGGCCGGCTTATCGGGGCCTGCCGCCATTTCCGGGCCAGACGGCAGGCTTCCGCCTTTCTGGTACTCATGCTCGCTGTCACCAGCACGCTGGGATTGATCACGGCCTTTCTGGCCCGCCCCCTGCTGGCCCTGCTCGGCGCCCATGGTGCAGCGCTGGAACACGCCACGCATTTTCTCTACATCACCTCCCCCGCCCTGCCGCTGGTCTGCCTCGGCATGGCTCTCTCCTCCCTGCTGCGGGCCGTGGGGGATGCCAGAAGTGCCATGCGGGTCACCCTGACAGGGGCCGCCTGCACGGTCATCGTGGACCCCATCCTGATCTTTGGCCTGCATCTGGGGCTGGAAGGGGCGGCCATCAGCACGGTCCTGTCCCGCTGTGTCATCTCTCTCAGCGGGTTCCTCAATCTCCGGGGGCATGACATGCTGGAGCGGCCCCGCCTGAGGACGATCCCCAATGCCAGCCGGGCCATAGGGGCCATCGCCCTGCCCGCCATCGGCACCAACATGGCCACCCCTATCGGAAATCTCATCGTCACGCACGCCATGTCCCGTTTCGGGCTGGAGGCCGTCTCCGGGCAGGCCGTGGTGGACCGCATGGTGCCGGTCGCCTTTGCCTTCGTCTTTGCCCTGACAGGCTCCGTCGGCCCCATCATGGCCCAGAATCTGGGAGCACGGCAGCCGGACCGGGTAAAAGAGACCTTTCTCTGCGCCCTCAAGCTCACGGCCCTCTGTGTCGGGCTGGACTGGCTGGTCTTTGCCCTTGGCGAGCCGCTGATCCTCCAGATATTCCATGTCCAGGGCACGGGGGTGGAGCTGGTACGGCTCTTCTGCCACTGGGCCGTGGCCAGCTACATGTTTGTCGGGCTGCTCTTCGTCTCCAACACGGCTTTCAACAATCTGGGGCACCCCCTCTACTCCACAGCTTTCAACTGGAGCAGGGCCACAGTAGGGACCATTCCCTTCATAGCCATCGGCATCCATTACGGGCCGAGAGGGGTGATGATCGGTCAGGCCCTGGGCGTCACGCTCATAGGCTCACTGGCCCTCATTGCCGCCCTCACCGTCATCCACCGCCTCGGCCAGACGCTGCCCCAGCGGAAGGGGAAAATGCGCTAGCCTCTCCTGCCAGCGAACACGTCCCGGTAGAAAGCCAGCTCCCGGGCAAGGGAATCCGCAATCACCCCGGCATCCCGGAAGCCGTGTCCTTCTCCCGGATAGACATGCAGCGACGAGGCCGGAAGCTGCTTCTGCAAAGCCTGCCCCTGAGACAGCGGCACGACACGGTCTGCATCCCCATGAAGGAACAGGACGGGAGCCGTGATCTTCTCCGGCCATGACAGGGGAGACCGGGCCAGATACACGGCCTCCTCCTCCGGCCACGGTGCCACGAGACCATCCAGATACCGGGCCTCGAAACGGTGCGTCTCCTCGGCCAGTGCCCGAAGGTCCGTCACGCCATAAAGCGATGTGCCCGCCACGAACAGGTCGGACCGGGCCAGAGCGGAAAGGACCGTCAGCCCCCCGGCACTGCTGCCCCGGATGACACAGCGTTGCGGGTCCACCAGCCCCTGCTCGATCACCCCCTGAACGGCCCGGCAGCAGTCCTGCACGTCCAGCACGCCCCACTGGCCATCCAGTGCCGCCCGATAGGCCCGGCCAAAACCGGTGGACCCACGATAATTGACATCCAGCACCGCAAAGCCCCGGGATGTCCACCACTGGACCTTGAAGGACAGGTCCGTCCGGGCCTGCCCGGTCGGCCCTCCATGAACGATCACCACAAGAGGGGGCTTTCCCGCCACCTTTTCACAGTGCGGCCCCCGGGCGGGAGGGTAGAACTGGGCATGGAGCGGCCCCGGCCCGTTCTCCACGGGAAAGGACAGCGTCTCCGGCAGGGCGATGTCCGCCGCGACCACATGAGGCGGCATCTCCCAAGCCCTGCGGATGACCTCCCGGTCTTCCGCAGCTCCGTCCAGCGTGCCGAGCATCAGGGCAGGGGGACCATCCGGCGGGCTGTTCAGCCATGCAAAGCGTGAGCCTCCCTCCAGCGGCACGGGAACATCATCCGGCACGGCCCCTGCCAGCACGTCCCGCCAGCCTGAAGCCGGTTCATGCAGCAGGGTTACCGGCACGCCCTGCCGCACACCACGGGCCAGCAGCCGTCCCCCCGGCAGGGCCGCACAGCAGGACTGCCCGAACACCCAGGCAGGCAGCCCCACCTCGGCCGGAGCCGGGGGCAGGGGACAGGCCCGCCATGCCGTGCCGCCCCCGGTGATGTCTTCCGGCTCGAAAGCAACCGGCGTCCAGTGCCGGTCAGACTCAGGCAAGGCACCAGCCAGAGCGGCATCGGACAGCGCATGAAGCCGCCGCCCATCCCAGAACGGCCCCATGACGCTACAGTCCTGCCCCGTTCCACCAGTCAGGCAGACCGTCCCGCCCGCACCGGACAGGTCCGTCACATACAGGCCCGTTTCCGTCCACGGCATATGCGGATTCTGCCATGCGATGAAGGCCAGAAACCGCCCATCAGGTGAAAGCCGGGGCGACATGTAAAAATCCGCCCCACTCTGGAGGGAGTGGAGCCGCCCCTGTGCATCAACCTCCACAAGGTCGGCCTTTTCCTCCCCGGAGGACGTTTCCACTTCCCGCACGCAGACGAGCCGTCCGTCCTGAAGGGACAGGTCCGCATAACGGCATGTCACGCCATCATCACCGGCAGCCGGGCAGAGCGGTTGGGCGGCCTGACCGTTGCGGCTCCGCCAAAGGCCACCCTGCCTGCTGTCGCTGAACAGCACGACCATGTCCGACCCATGACGTTCCGCAGCCCAGGCCCCACCACCATAGACATGCATGTCCGTACCAACCTGGGCCTCTGGTGGGGTGAGATCGTGCAGGGTGCCATCCGGCGCACGCCCGACCACGACACTGCGGCCCTGTTCATCCGGCCGCCGCTCCAGCCAGAGCACCCATCCCGCCACGGCCCTGATCTCCGACAGGCTGCGTGTCCGGCGTGTCATCAGCTCCGGCGTGACCCAGGGCAGGGAAGGGGCTGCTGTCATGATGTCTCTCCTGCAAAAAACGTTCTTGCCTTATTTCTGCCTACCCCAGTATTCTGACAGGAGAAAGCACTGGCAGGCCGTTGCTGGACCGGGTTTCTTCTGACTGGACTTGGTGCGGCGCAGTGCCCCCTTTCTAGAGGAAGCCCATCCCCTGATACAGCATCTCTCCGCCTTTCTTGAGCATCTCCCCCCGCTTTATGCCTATCTGACACTAGGGTTTATCATTCTGCTGGAAAGCACGGGGATTCCCCTGCCAGCCGAGAGCCTGCTCATCTTCGCCTCCCTCTATGCCTCCCACACGCACCACTTCACACCGGAGGGGCTGATCATCGCCGCTGTCAGCGGGGCCATCATCGGGGACAATGTCGGATACCTCATCGGCCATCAGCTCGGTTATCATCTGCTGGAAAAACACGGGCGCAAAATCGGCCTGCACAAGGACCGCCTCACCCTTGGCCGCTATCTCTTCCGCCGGTTTGGCGGAGCGGGCGTGCTGCTGGGCCGTTTCATCGCTTTCCTGCGCATTCTCATCGCCCTCCTCGCCGGGGCCTCCCGGATGCCCTGGCTGCCCTTCTCAATTTACAATGCCCTTGGCGGGCTGCTCTGGGGAACATGCTATGTTCTCGTCCCCTACGAACTGGGCAGCCAGATCGACAGCTTTACGGGGCCTCTCGGCATCGGGCTTGCCGTTGTCATGCTGGCAGTGCTGGGCGGGTCGTTCCTTTTTCTCCGCCACCACGAACATGCCCTCATCAGGAAAGCCCTTGCCGATGAGAAACGGCGTGAGGCCAGAAAGAAACGGGCGCATCAGCACTGATCGGGCAGGAGACGTTTCCTGCCCGTGACCATCGTGGGTCTCCTGCCGCTTTGCACTGTCTTCTGCCTGAAGAGCCAGCCGGAAGAGAACAGATACGGCTTCTGCCCTCATTCCCACTGAAGCCTGAGGGAGGGGAATCCCCCTCCCTTTATGGGCGCACCACGATCATGATGACGATGAGGACCATCAGGATGGTCGGAATCTCATTGGCAATGCGATAGAAACGCTCACCATGCCGGTTACGCCCGGCAGCAAAATCACGGCGCCAGACAGAGCAGGCCCCGTGGAACATGAACATGCCCAACAGGCAGAAAACCTTGACCCACCACCAGCCGGAGGACCAGCTCACCACCCCCGGGAGAGAGGCCATCAGAGCACCGGTAAAAAAGGTCACAATCATGGCCGGTGCCATGATCTGCTTCTGAAGGCGACGCTCCATCAGGCTGAAACGGGTACTTTCCTCAGAGCCTGCTTTTATCTGCGTATGATAGACGAACAGCCGAGGCAGATAGAACAGTCCTGCCATCCATGACACGAAAGCCATGATGTGCAGTGAGACAAACCAGTTCAGATGCTTCAGCAGAAACAGTGCCATAATCCCGTTACCTTCCGTTCTTCCCGCCTCCATCATGGGGCGGTCTTCCCGCACATCAGGCAGCCTCTCCGGCTGTCATGTCATTTCCGGGCCAGGGCCCCCTCAAGAAGGGGCATGACCTCATCGAGATGCTCCACCCGCACGAATCCCTCCACGGGCCAGAAGCCCGGCAGGGGATGGGATGCCGGACGCAGCAGGATGCAGGACATGCCGGCCCGGCGGGCTGCTTCCGCCCCCGTGTCACTGTCCTCGATCACCACCGTTTCCTCCGGCCGGACACCTTCCACCTCGGCCCCATGCAGATAGACGGCCGGGTCCGGTTTGGGATGCCCCATATCGGCAGCCGAATGGATGCGGGCCTCCGGCAGGAGGCGATCCATCCCGGTAAAACCGAATTTTGCCTCCATCTCCGCCATGGATGAGTTGGAGCCGACACGGACAGGAACATGCCGTGCCGCCAGAGCCTCCAGCAGGGGAACGGCCCCAGCCACGGGTTCCGTACCTTCCTTCATGAGCCTGACAAGATTGTCCCGCATTTTCGTGTGGGTGCCCGGGGGCAGGGGATGGCCCAGCTCCGCCTCCAGCTCCTTCACTACCTGCGGCAGGGCCTTGCCCGCAAAGCGGGCCAGCCCTTCCTCATCGGAAATGTTCAGGCCCAGCGAGCGGGCAAACCCCGCCGTCGCCCGGCAGGATGGCCCTTCACTGTCAATCAGCACGCCATCACAATCAAAAATGACCAGCTTCAGCCCTGGCCGTAATGCGTTTTTCATGACTGGATGTCCCTGATCGTCTCAACCAGCGTGGCCACATGTTCCGGCGGCGTGGTCTTGATGACACCATGTCCCAGATTGAACACATGTGGCCGCCCCCTGAGGCTGTCCCGGATGCGGCGGGCTTCTGCCTTCAGGGCCTCGCCACCATTCAGCAGGATCATCGGGTCGAGATTGCCCTGGAGGGTCACTGTCTCGGGCACCATTTCAGCCACCTTGGCCATGTCCGCCACCGTATCGAGGGCCAGGGCATTGATGCCGGTCTTCTCGGCATATTCCGCCACCATGACACCGCCCAGACGGGGGAAGCCGATCAGCGGCACGTCAGGATGGCGGGCACGGATATGGGCGACGATCTGCCGTGTCGGCTCGATCACATGACGGCGGAAAGCCTCCGGCGGCAGGATACCCCCCCAGGAATCGAACAGCATGACTGCTTCCGCTCCGGCCTCGATCTGGCCGCACAGCATCTCTGCCGTATTGCGGGTCAGACTCTCCATCAGCCTGTCGAACAGGGCCGGGTTCTTCTGCATCATCGCCCGGATATGGGCGAAATCACGGGAGCTGCCTCCTTCGACCATGTAGCAGGCCACCGTAAAGGGGCTGCCCGCAAAGCCGAGCAGGGTCGTCTCCTCCGGCAGTTCCACACGCAGGCGGCGCAGGGCCTCCCGCACGGGGGCCACCGCTTCCATCATCCGGCCTTCATCCAGCCGGGCAAGGTCAGACTCGCTGCGGATGGGCGTCATCACCGGGCCACGCCCTTCCTCAAAGCGCAGGTCCTGCCCCATGGCCCAGGGGAGGATGAGGATGTCCGAAAACAGGATCGCTCCATCCATGCCATAACGACGGATGGGTTGCAGGGTCAGCTCCACAGCGATATCGGGCGTCATGCAGCGTGTGATGAAGTCCGCCTGCTCCCGCATGGCCCGGAACTCCGGCAGGTAACGCCCTGCCTGTCGCATCAGCCAGACAGGCGGCGGCCAGACGGCCTCGCCCCGCAAGGCCCGCAGAAGCGGCTTGCCCTGTTTGTCCATCCCTGAAGGAACTGCTCTGTCCTGCTGTGTCATGCCTGCGCCTTGTCCAACATCCCGAAAAAAGGGAAGGGAAGATACCCCCTCCCACGGCCATAGCCATGATGGCATCCATACGGCTATCCTTGCCCCGCTGGGGCGGAAGGCGTCAACTATGGAATGAAGCTCTGTCATGCGATGGCATGATATGATAGCGGCTGCCCGATCATTTACACGGAGGGTCCCCATGCCTGTTCTTGCCAGCGGTTCTGCCATCCGGCTTCAGCTTCTTCATGCCGCCGGAGTCCCTGTCACGGCCAGCCCGGTTGATGTGGATGAAGACGCCCTGCGTCGGCAGGCCGAAGCGCAAGGTCTCTCCCTGCGGGACACGGCCCTTGCCCTGGCCCAGGCCAAGGCAGAAGCAGCCTCTGGCCAGCACCCCGGACGGTTCATCATCGCTGCGGACCAGATTCTGGAGCTGGAAGGCCGGGCCTTCGCCAAACCGGCTGACCTGACCGAGGCCCGCACCCATCTTCTGGCCCTGCGGGGCCGGACCCATGCCCTCCATGCCGCCGTGACCCTCTGGAGGGACGGTCAGCCCCTCTGGTCCCACATCAGCAGCCCGACCCTGACCATGCGCTCCTTTTCGGAGGTGTTTCTGGACGATTATCTCCAGCAGGAAGGGAACGTTCTGCTCTCCTGCGTAGGGTGCTACCGGATCGAAGGGCTGGGCATCCAGCTTTTTGACACTGTAACCGGGAGCAGTGATGCCATTGCCGGGCTGCCGCTCATCCCGCTGCTGGCTGCCCTGCGACAGCATGGTATCCTGCCTAGCTGACAGGCAGCAGGAAGCCCGTGCAATAATTTATGGAAAAAATTGCATCTTCCCCCTTGCCTTTTCCTCCCATGTGGGGATATATGCTCCCCACACGGTGCGTCATCGACACACCGCAAAAGTGGGGCCATAGCTCAGTTGGGAGAGCGCTTGAATGGCATTCAAGAGGTCGTCGGTTCGATCCCGATTGGCTCCACCAGATATCCTCTTACAAATTGTTCCATGTGAAACATCAGCCGGCTTACCTGCCTGATGGCAGTGCCTGTCCCGGCCTTGGCTGCTCTGCTGTTTCATGCCCGGTCGTGCGTTTTTCCTGATGCAGGCACCCCTCGCCATGATGTCCCGTCTCCGGGTGGCCGCAGGCAGCATCTTTCCACCAGGCTGGTGGAGCTTCACCCTGCGCATCTGGGCAGCGCTCGTGCTGGCCCTGCTGGTTGCCTTCTGGGCGCAGATTGATTCTCCCGCCAGTGCTGCCGTGACCGTCATGCTGCTGGCACAACCCCTGCGGGGGCAGGCCCTGAGCAAAGCCTTCTACCGGGTGGTCGGCACTCTGGTTGGTGGTGTCGTAGCCCTCTGCCTTGTCTCCATGTTCGGGCAGGAACGCCAGCTTCTGCTGGGTGGTTGTGCTGTCTGGATGGCCATATGCGCCTATGCCGGCACATTGCGCCGAGGATTCCGGGCCTATGGGGCCGTCCTTTCAGGCTATGTCGTGGCCCTGATCGCCATTTCCCACATTGATGCCCCCCAGAATGCCTTTGATGTCACGGTGGCCCGTGTCTCCACCGTGATGATCGGCGTTGCCGCCATTGCCACGGTCGCCCTGCTTTCCGGTACACCGCATGTCTGGCAAAGACTCGTGCGCAGTCTGCAGAAAACGGCAGCCGAAGTACGCCATGAAACCCGTCTCGCCCTTGATGACACCGTGCCAACCCTTTCCCCGCTGGAAACCATAGCGCTTTCCAGCACGGTCTTTGCCCTGACCCACCAGGTGCATGATACACGCACCGAACTGACCCGAGGTCGGCTGCGCGCAAAAGGGGCACAGGTCTGTCTCATTGGCATGGTGACGGCCCTGTCCTGCTGCCGCAGCCTGCTGGCTCTCATGCGCCAGGCCACCATCGCCCCCGCCGTGCTGGCCCTGACACGCTTCGACATACACGCCCCTTCTGGCACGGACAGAGAAACCATCCTGGCAGACCTGCTCGGCCGCCTGCCGCCAGAGGCCCCCCGGCTGACCCTGGCCGATGCCTGGCGTCTGGAACGCACGGCCAGCCTGATTGCCAGCCGTCACATCAGCCGCAAAGGTCTCAACACGCTGCTGAAGGCAGCCCCACTGGGCCAGGTAAAAACCATGAGCCGGTTCGCCTTCCACCCGGACAGGATCGCAGCTCTCGTCAATGCCATCAGGGTGCTGCTCTGTTTCAGTGCGGCAGCGGCCCTCTTCATCGGCAGCGGCCTGCCCAATGCCGCCACGGCACTCTCTCAATGCGCCATGCTGCTCTGCCTGGGCATCACCCAGCCCAACAGTGCCGCTTTCGGCCGGGGTATCCTGATCGGAACACCGCTGGGCATCCTGACGGCGGGGCTGACCTCGTTCTTCATCCTGCCGCATGTCAACACCATGATGGGCATGGCCATTGTCATGCTCTTCCAGGTCATGTTCAGCTGCCTGCTCATCATCAATCCCGCAACGGCGGCCGCAGGCTCACATTACGGCGCCTTTTTCTTCGTCTTTCTGGGGCTGAACAATCACCATGACTACAACCTTCTTGCCTTTGTGGACCGCAACACCTTCTATCTCTGTGCGGCTGGCATCACCGCCTTCTTCCTCATCCTGTTCCTGCCGCCACGGCCACGGCGGACCCGCTTCCGCATCACTCTCTCCATCGCCAGGGAGCTGGAACGCCAGTTTGCCGCCCGGTCACCATCCTTCACACCAGCCCTGCTGAGCCGCAAATATGACCGGCTCCACCAGCTCTACATGCTGAGCCAGACCATCAGCCAGGAGAAGAAAGGCAAGGCAGCCTGGAGGGTCTGCCAGCGTTTCATCAGTCTGGCAGACCTCACCACAGCCCTGGCCCGGCTGGAGCTGGACCTCAAGACGGCCCGCCAGTACACGGAACTGGCACCACTGGCGGACACCATGCAGATGAGCCTGACCCGCATGAAGCTCTTTTCACTGGCAGACCATCTGCCCCTCATGGCAGAGAAGATGCTCTCCCGGGCGCCAGCCTCCAGCGGGCCTGCCCATGTTGCAGCGGTTCTATGTGCTGCAGGGCTGGAGGAAGTCCGCTTCCTCCTCCAGCAGAACGGATCCGCGCTCCGCCACTACGGAATAGGGCGCAGGCGATGGTAACACGCCACCTTGTCATCAATCTGGATGGGCTGTTCGTGTCCTCCTTCATCATCGACCTGGCCCTGGCCCTGCTGGGGACCTTCCTGCTCCGCCTCATGCTCCAGTGGATGAGGCTCTGGCGTTTCTTCGCCAACCCGCCTCTGGCACAGTTTGCCATCATGATCTGCCTGCTCGGCCTGTTCACCATCCTGCTATAAGGCTGCCAGTGTTTACCCGTGCCTACCGCCTCATCCGTTTTGCTGTCACAGCTTCCATCCTCTGCGTGGCCGGGTTCGTGGCTGTTGTCCTCTGGGACTATTACACCGCCGCCCCGTGGACCCGTAACGGGCAGGTGCGTGTACAGGTGGCCAATATTGCTCCCCGTGTCTCCGGGCAGATCATCACCGTTCCTGTCCATGACAACCAGCAGGTCCATGCTGGAGACGTGCTGTATGTCATCGACCCGTTCGACTATCAGGTCGCCCTCGAAAAAGCCGATGCCGATGTGAACAAGGCCAAGGCAGACCTGGAGTTCCGCCTGAATCAGGCCCGGTGGCGCCATGCCATCCCGGGAGCGGCCGTCTCGCAGGAAGAAAAGACGCAGTATGAGGCTCTGGCACAGCAGGCCCGGGCCATCTACAGCACAGCCCTTGCCCAGCGCAGACAGGCCCAGATCAATCTGGACCGCACGACCGTCCGCAGCTCCATAGACGGCATCATCACAAACCTGACCATGAGGCCGGGGGACTATGCCTCCGCCGGGCAGGTGAACATTCATGTCATCGACACGAATTCATTCTGGGTGGATGGGTATTTCGAGGAAGTGAAGGTCCATGACCTCAGCGTGGGAGACCCTGTCCGCATGGATCTGATGGGCTATCACACCCCGCTTTATGGGCATGTCCACAGCATCACCCGTGGCATTGCAAGCAGGAACGCCCTGACCAATGCCCTCGGCCTGCCCACCGTGGACCCTGTTTATACATGGGTGCGGCTGGCCCAGCGTATTCCCGTCCGCATCAGCCTGGATTCCATCCCGCCGGACCTCAACCTCGCTGCCGGCATGACCGTCACCGTTACAGCCATTTCCGAGAAAGGGAACAGGCGGCGACGCAGCAACGAGGATGCCTTCCAGCATCTCAGTGACGATCTCCGCCATCTGTTCGGGCACAAATGAGAGAAGGGGAGGGGAGGACCGTGCCTTTTCAGACAAACGAAATGTTATTATATAACATCCACGTCTGCTGATGGCCCTGAAAGGCTTCCATGTTCACGGTGCGTTTTCTCCCCTGCCTGCCGCTTTTTCTGACATTGCTGACAGGCCTGCTGCCCCTTCCTTCCCGGGCCAGCACGGAAACGGGACCGGACCGACCAGCCCCCCTGCTGAGCTGCGTGGAACCCGTCTGGTGCGATATCGCCCAGCAGATTGGTGGCCCAGCGCTACGGACACGCTCGCTCATCACCAGCGAGGGGCTGGACCCGCACCATCTCCAGCCTTCACCCCTCATGGCCCGCCAGCTGGCAGCCAGTGATGCCGTACTGCTCAATGGAGCCACCTATGATGACTGGGCCATGAAGCTGCTTCCCACCTCTGTGAAGCTCTTCCTTGCTGCCAGTCAGGGGGGCTGGCAGACCGGAGAAGACCCGCATCTCTTTTTTGATCTCCCTACGGTCCGGAATACGGCCCGACAGATCGCCGTCTGGCTTGCCGGGCTTCGCCCCCAGGCCCAGCAGGACATCGACAGGCGCCTCGCCCTGTTCGAACAGCAGATCGACCAGATCGCCACCCGCCAGCAGGCCATCCAGCAGAGAGACCATGGCGCCCCCTTCGCCATGACCGAACCAGCCGGGGAACGTCTCCTGCTGGCGGCTGGGCTGGTCATGACAGACCAGAGCTGGGCCCGTGCCCTGATGAACGAATCCGGTCTGTCTCCCCGTGACACCGCCATGCTGGAAACAGCCCTGCACGAGAAGACCATCCGCTTTCTGGTCAGCAATCCGGCCATCAGCGCCCCACAGGCGAGCAGAATGGAGGACATGGCCCGTCAGTCCGGCATTCCAGTCCTTGCCATCGGGGAAAGCCTGCCCACCGGGCAACACTGGCAGGACTGGCTGAACGGCATCCTCACATCGCTCGAACAGGCCCTGTACCAGACAGCGCCCCGCAACACCCCGCTGCCCCCCCATCCATGAAGGAAGCCCGCCTTACCTGCCGGGATGTCAGCCTCCAGGTAGGGGGCCATCCTGTCCTGCATCATGCCACTCTTGATGTTCCCCTGGAGGGCCTGACCATCCTGCGTGGACAGAATGGAGCCGGAAAAACCTGTTTTCTCCGAGCCCTCATGGGACTGCTTCCCCTACAGGGGGGGAAGCTTCTCATCAATGGCCACCCACCCGCCAGAGCCCGCCGCCATTGTGGGTACATGCCGCAGAAGGCTGACGACACGGCACCCATGCTGCCGGTCATCAGCCATGTCATGGCCTGTCTGGATGGCACGCACTGGGGGTTTCCTGCCCCTCGCAAAACCCGCAGGAAAGCCAGGACCCTTCTGGCTGAAGTCGGGGCCCTGCCTCTGGCCTCACGCCCGCTCGGAGCGCTTTCTGGCGGCGAAAGACAACGTGTTGCCCTTGCACAGGCCCTTGCCGGCTCCCCGAGGCTGCTCATTCTTGACGAACCCTTTGCCGCCCTGGATCGTGCCAGCCATGAAGCGCTGCTCCAGCTTTTCAGCCAGCTTCACCAGCAGAAAAAGGTCAGTCTGTTCATCACGGTTCATGGGCCGCTACAGACCACTGGCCTTGACCTGCCCATGAGAGAGATCACTCTGTCAAAGGGAGCGCTGCATGTCTGAGACCAATCCCTTTTCTTTCCCCTTCATGCAGCATGCCTTTCTGGGCTGTTTTCTCGTTTCGCTGCTGGCTGGCACGCTGGGCTGGCTCATGCTGCTGCGGCGACAGGCTTTTGCAGCCCATGCCCTGCCGCATATCGGCTTCAGTGGGGCAGCAGCAGCCGTGTGGCTGCATCTCCCCCCACTGGCAGGCATGATGGCCGCCAGCATGGTGGGCGGTCTCTTCATGGGGCAGGAACAGCGGGGCAGACAGCATCCCACCCAGCGGGACACGATGACCGGCCTCATTCTGGCCGCCAGCCTGGGGATTGGTGTCTGGTGTCTTCATGAAGCGAATGAAGCGTCTTCCCAGACAACGACCCTGCTTTTTGGCGATGTTCTGGGGCTGGATGGCCCAACCCTTGGCATGCTGGCAGGGCTGGTCTCTGTCTGTCTTGGAGGAGTGGCCATCCTCTGGCGCCCCCTGCTTTTCAGCAGCCTTTGCCCCAGCCTGGCAGAGGCACAGGGCCTCTCGCCAACCCGGCTGGGCCAGCTCTTCCTCCTGCTTGCCGCCCTCGCTGCGGCGGCCTGTGCGGAAATCGCCGGAGCACTGCTCTGTTTCAGCCTGATGGTCGGCCCTGCTGCCGCTGCCCTGAAGCTGGAGCTCTCCCCCTTCCGGGGCATGGTCTGCTCCGTTCTGGGGGCGCTTCTGCTCTCATGGGGCGGGCTGCTCCTCGCCTGGTACAGCGACATTCCCCTGCCATTCTGGATCAGTCTGGGCGGTGTCGGCCTCTACCTGCTGGCTGGAACCGTCATGACCCGGAAAGCCTTGCGTCCTGTCAGAAATCCTTGAGGTTCATCAGAATCAGATGGACGCCGATAAGGATGGCAACAATGACGACATGAAACAGGATCACCCATTTGCCATCCAGCACGAATACTTCATTGTCGCTCTTCGGCCAGACCGTGCGGAACAGCCTGACCCAGAAACCCGGAGCCATGACCGGCCCTGCTGAAAGTTTCATGTCCGTCTCTCTCCTTCGTGGCTTTCTGGCCTGTTCCCCACCTGACGGGGCCATGCCTATCAGATAGCTGCCCCGGCGTCAGAACGGAATGAAAAACCGCATCCAGGACCGCAACAGTTTTCACAAATTATGAAACTTCTCCTTGAGAGCTGTTTCTTTCCCCGCTATGCGCCTTATCATGAATCTGTGATCAGCCTGTCAGCCCTCCCCCGGCAAACCGACACAGCTGTCTGACCCATTCGAGAGGTTTTTTTGTGACGCAGCCCGCCATGCCAGACCCTCAGGAGCATTTTCTGGATGGACCGGACCTCCCCGCCGGTGTGACACGTTTCTGGCTGGTGCGTCATGCCATCGTGGAAGAAGCAGCACGACAGACCATGTACGGCACGCTGGACGTGCCCCTCTGTCCCCAGCATCTCCGCAGCCAGAAGCCCGCCTATGAGGCCTTGGCCCGGCGCCTGCCCCGCAAGGCGACATGGTTTTCCTCCCCCCTCCAGCGGGCCCGCGACACCGGCCTGACCATTCAGAAAGCCGGCAATTTCTCCACTCCCATGAGGATTGACCCCGCCTTCATTGAACAGTCCATCGGGCAATGGAACGGTACCCCCCACGACACGTTTCCATCCCTGCTCAGAAAACCGGCTCCCCCTTTCTGGTCCATCGCAGCAGATGAACGTCCACCAGAGGGTGAAAGCATGGTGGATGTCCGCCAGCGCATCGGCCTGGCGCTGGAAAGCCATGCCCGACAGAATGCCGGAAAAGACATGGTCATTCTTAGCCATGGCGGCGCCATTCGCATGGCTCTTGCCCACTGTCTGGACATCCCCGTGGAAACGGCCCTGCGCTTCTGCATCCAGAATCTTTCCCTGAGCATCATCGAACATATTGCCGGGCATTGGCGGGTTGTCGCCATCAATGAACTTCCTGCCTTCCACGAGCCCGCAGAATGAAAGGGTGGTTCAAGGATGATCTTTTCCGCGTTGTTCTGAAAAATGCGGGAAAGCTGGGATCGACCAAACTCATCGGGGCTGTCATGGGCCTCGTCGCACTGGTCGTGACCGGGCGAACACTGCGCCCGCATGATTTCGGCGTGCTGACACTGATAGCCTCCTACATCGAGACGATTGCCGCCATCGGCCAGTTCCAGAGCTGGCAGATTGTCCTGCATTATGCTGCTGTTCCCTGGCAGAAGGGAGAGCGCAAGACTGTCCAGACCAGCATCAGCCTGGCCATGGGGCTGGATATCTGTGCGGGGCTTCTCTCCATGGTGTTCGGCATGGTGGCCTTCCTCTGTCTGGGCAAAGTGCTGGGTGTCCATGACAAGCCAACCCTGCTGATCCTGCTCTACTGCACGCTGATCCCCGGCATGGGCAGCACGGCCGCCTACGGCATCCTCCGCCTTTTCGACCGCATAGACCTCGTCTCCCGGCAGCAGCTCATCACACCAGCTGTCCGGGCTGTCTGCTGCCTGCTGGCATGGGGCAGTGGCATGAAGCTGGCCGGTTTCGTCATCGCCTGGTACCTGGCTCTTCTGGCTGGCCAGATATATCTCTGGGCCACGGCCCTGCTGGAACTGAAACGCCATGACCTGCTGAAAGGGCTGCGCCCCAGCATCCTGAAGGCAGCCCGGCAGATGCCAAAGGGCATGTGGGGCTTCGTCTGGACCGCCAACATCACCACCCTGCTGGAAACGGTCTGGGAGCCGATCAGCAAGCTGCTGGTCGGCAAGATCGTCAGCACATCGGCAGCCGGCCTCTATTCCCTCGCCATGGAGTTTCTGGATGCTGTCCAGCGGCCTGCAAAACTGCTGGAGAAAAGCTACTACCCCGAAGTCGTTCTCATGGATCCACGGACCTCCGCCCCATGGAAGCTGGCCCTGCGGACCAGCGTCCTTGCCGGCGCACTGGGCATGCTGGCCATGCTGGTTGTCTATATCGGGGGAAAACCCGTCATCAGCATGTTCGGTCACCGCTTTGGCGATGCCGCAACCCTGATGATGTGGATGTCTCCGGCTCTGGTCTTCTTCACCGCCGGGCTGCCAATGGAAGGCGTGCTCTACACGGCGGGACGCTCCCATTACATCATGCTGGCCCAGCTCGTTTCCGTGATTCTTTACGTCCCGCTGCTTGTCTACATGGGCCATCGCTACGGCCTGAACGGCGCCGGGCTTGCCTATGCCCTGGGCATGTTCTTTGCTACCATGACCACGTTCGCCATAATGGGTATAACCTATCTGCGCCGCAACAGGATCATCCTCCCTCATGAAAGGGAGATCCGCCAGACCGACAGCCTGCCCGCCTCGCCCGGCAGCTGATACCTTGCCAGGAGATGCCAGCCCAGCCATGCCCATTTTCCCTTTCCGCCCTTCTGCCAGCCGCCGCAGCACACCGGCTTTCCCTCAGAAGATGCTGGATACCGTCTTTGAGCATGTTCTCCTTGATGACGTTCCCCACCCTGACACCCCCCTGCCCGAGGATGTCCTGCCCGCCTGTGAGAAGACTGAAATCCGGGATGGCTACAATCTCTGCTGGCAGCTTCTCGAACATGGCGTGGACCGCAAGGCCTTCCGTCGCCTGATCCTGAAGATTGCCCTCTCTGGCACAGCCAGCAAGGACGAACAGCTGGCCTTCAAATACGCACGGGCCAAATTCAAGCACATGCGCTTTGCCTGTGCCAATTTCACCAGGCAGCACCGTTATCCGCTCCTGCTGCATGTTGTCACCATCATCATGGGCAACATGCAGGATGCCTTCAAAAATCACCAGCGGCGGGCTACGCTGATCAACGGCCTCATCCTCTGGGTCGTGCTCTCACCAGTCTATTACTGGCTGATCGCCGCCCCCATCGCCCTCTGGAAAGAAGACAGTACGGCAGGCATCATCGCTTACCAGAAGAAAGAAAATGCCAGACTGGCAAAACTGATACGCACGCTGGATGCCACAACCGGCCATGAATTCCATGTCATGCGCAAGATCGTCAGCCGCCGGGTGGCCTTCAATGACACACTGCGCACGATCCGCCCCTCCAGAGCGCTGGACCAGCTTTCAGAATATCTCGCCACGATCAACGGCATGATGGGCGATTTCCATGACGGGCTGATCGAGAAAAAACTGGAGGGAACGCAGGATTACCGGCGGGACCGCTTCCAATCCCCGGAGGGAATTCCCCAGCGCATCCGGGCCTTCCTGGAACGCAGCCCACACTGAACGCCCGCCCCTTGCGGCAAGGCCCATCCAGAAAAACGGATGGGCCTTCCTGCTTCAGACAAGCCCGTGCCGTGCCAGAATATCCAGCACGTCCTGCCGCACAGCTTCGTAAGACTGGCGGGCATCGACCTCAACCAGCGGAGCATGATTGAAATTCAGCTGCGGCATCAGCTCCGCCTTGATCCGCAGGGCCTCGAGGTCATGGTCCGGTTTGCGGCCATGGGCTGTTTCCGCATCCACATTCAGCCGGATGACCAGATCAGGCCGGAAGGCCACGATCCGGCGATAGATGCCACGTTCCAGCCAGGCCAGAAACCTGATCAGCGGATTGCTGCTATAAGCCGCTGAAAGACCAGGACCATCACACTGGCCAGGAATTTCCATTTGCGGGTAACGGTCCGTCACCACCAGAAATCCCTTCTCGACCGCCCGCCTGACCCGTAGAAAGCGCTTCAGCCGCACCAGAGAAAAGACAAACAGAACAAGACCCGTCATCAGGCCCGGCATTTTTTCACCCTTGGTCCGGGCCTTCTTGGCCTTGCCGTTCAGCTTCTTCTCCAACGCTGGACCAATAAGGGGCAGAGCCCCGATCCGCCGCCCAAGATCACCCGAACCAAGACCAAGATACCCATAAACGGTTGGACGTGTTTCAGAAAAATGCTGGACCAGAGACTGGCTGATACTGGACTTGCCAGACCCATCACACCCAACCAGCGAAACCAGACAGCCTGCCCGGGGCTGCGCAGCCAATCCCTGGCCGGAACGGGGATAGAGTGCCAGCACCTTGCGGACTGTTTCTTCTGCCTGTACCAGCACCTGCGCCAGCGGCTCGGTGGCATCGATATCAATGATGGGAGCACCAGAAAAATCCAGCCGGGCAAGGTCTTCAATCTTGCGGGCCAGCTTGAAAGAAACATGATCCGGCTTGCGTTGCAGGGCCGTCTCCAGGTCAACATTCAGCCGTATGACGACATCTGGCCGGAAACGGGCCATCCGTGCATAAAGCGCCCGCTCCACCCGGCTGAAAATCCGCAGCAGGACGCCATCCCGGTTCAGATTGGCCAGAGTGGGGCCATCCATGGGGCCGGGCACACTGTTCTGCGGATAACGATCCGTCAGCACGGCCATGCCCCGTTCATGTTTGCACCGCATGAGTGCGAAACGAAACACACGCCGCATGGACAGAACGAAACCCGACACGGCCGCCAGCACGCCTGCTTTTTTGCCGGTCTGTATCCGGCTGTTTTCTTTCCTGGCCTTGCCTGTCACATACGGGCCAATGAAGGGCAGGGGGGCAAGCGTACGCTCCAGATTACCTGCCTGCTTGCCGAGATGGCAGAAAGCCGTCGGCCGCTCGGCCTGCAACAGCGCCAGCAGGGCCGTCCCCACGGTGGACTTCCCACTTCCATCACACCCGACCAGGGCTATCACCGGCTGATGCCGCCCTGCGACTGGCCGAGGCTTGAAATCGCTTACACGCATAGCACTCTCATCTTCTCTGACGCTGCCATCCTATCCTGTCCTGCCTGTCCATAACAGACTTATGGCCGGCCTGCCCGCATAAAGTGCCCTGATCCAGCCATATATCCTTAACATGAGGAAACACGTCATCATCATGAAACGGTCTGCCCATAAAAAATGGCTGGCAACCTCCATGAGGATGCCAGCCATCGAAACTTGCTGAATATCGCTTATGCCTTTCTCAGGACATGAAACAGATTTTACTCTCAGCCTCTGCCGTTACCAGGCGGAGGACCAAACCTGTTGTTCCCCGGCGTCCCCGGCTGACACAAAAAAATGAGAGTAGCGATCGGGCAAAGCAGGAATGGGATAATGGGAAGGAAAACGAGTGGGGACAGATGTCCCCCTGACGGATTTAATTTATACAGGAACGCAACATAGTAAACGACGATCACTGAGAAGGATGCTGACGGCAGCCATACCCACCAACCGGACCGACCAGTATCATGTAACCGTCGCATCCCAACAGCTATACCCGGTAAAAACATTAAAATAGAAAAAACAATCAATGGAAATATACTACCAGATATAGAATAAATTATTTCAATAACAAAATAAAAAATACATTCAAAAAACCTAAAATACCAGTATTCAGGACAAGTTGCCCGTCCGCTGAATATCACCTAATTTTTTATACCTTTTATGAAATAGCCGAACGGACTGGCACTCTTCACGTTTCATCCTCCAGAAAGAAAGGGTAATTTTTCAAAAAAATAAATGAAAAGTCAACGCAGGGTAACGTCAGTCAAGACGCAGAATAATCATGAGCATGTCCTGTCTGACCATTTACAGGACCATGCCATAACGTCGGGCGCACCAGACCACGACAAGATAAAGCAGAACCGTCAATACACAGCCAACCGCCAGACTGCCCCAGAAAGGCCAGCCTCGCCGCAGGAGGGCGGGAATGAGCAGAAACATGGGCAGGGATGGCAAAACATACCAGAAAGTCGCCTCACTATGAGTGGCCATCAGCTCACGGTCCGGTTTCTCAGCCCAGAGAAAAATCATCCCCAGAACAGACACAAGCGGCAGGGACGCAATGAGCGCACCCAAAGCAGGAAGGCGACGGGCCACCGTGGCAATGGAGGCCACGAGCACGGCGGACAGAGCGGTTTTTAGGAGAAAGGGGATCATCTTCTTTCCAGCAGAAAACGCAGAGCGGGTGTCCTGCCGCTGGCATCCGGAAAGTTTTCGACATCTTTTCAGGGGAACCGGCCGATTGTGGTGGGCACACTAGGGCTCGAACCTAGGACCCGCTGATTAAGAGTCAGCTGCTCTACCAACTGAGCTATGTGCCCACAATCGGTAACCGATGGATGGTTATCTATCAGCCTTCATGAAGGCTGACAAGGGGATTTTAAATATTTTCTCAAAAAAATCAGCTCTGTCCGGTCAGACGGGCCATGAGGGCCTCAAACTGCTCCAGAGAGGAATAGTTGATCTTCAGCGATCCACTTTTCCCATTGAAGCGTATCTGCGTCTTCAGCCCGAAACGGGCTGAGAGGTCTTCCTCCAGCCGGGTGATCTCCGGAGCCGGGGCAGCCTTGGTCTTCTCCTCACTGGCCGCCTTGTTCAGCCGGGCCACAAGGTCTTCCGTCTGGCGAACATTCAGCCCCTTTGCCAGCACCTCAGCCATACCGGCCACCGGGTCGGGATGGCCCAGCAGGGCACGGGCGTGACCGGCACTCAACCCACCATCCCGCAGCTGGACCAGAACAGCCTCCGGCAGGTTCAGCAGGCGCATGGTATTGGTGATGTGAGAGCGGGACTTGCCAATCGCCCCGGCCAGTTCCTCCTGCGTCAGGCTATAATCCTGCAGCAGCCGTTGCAGCCCCATTGCTTCCTCAACAGGGTTGAGATCCGACCGCTGGAGATTCTCGACCATGGCCGCCGCCATGGCATCCGTATCATCAAGCTGACGGATATAGACGGGCACCTCATGCAGGCCCGCCTTCTGCGAAGCCCGCCAGCGGCGTTCACCAGCAATGATCTGATACCGCCCCTTCTGCTCGGGGTCCGGTCTCACAAGAATGGGCTGAATCACCCCGCGGGAGCGGATGGAATCCGCAAGCTCGGCCAGCCGGTCTTCATTCATGTCCCGACGCGGCTGGAACGGACTGGGAGCGAGCAGATCCACCCCCAGACTTCCTGGCTGGGACGGAGCCTGAACCTCACCCTGCGGGGCCCCAACACGGGCCAGATTGGGCGCCTGATCCCCCAGAAGAGCGGCCAGACCCCGGCCAAGTTTGCGGGAGGAGGGGGATGCCTTCTTTGCCATGGTGCTCAGCCTTTCTTCTTCAGCCGTTTCAGCAGCTCGGCCCCCAGAGCCTCATAGGCCAGTGCCCCGGTGGAACTGCGGGCATAATCCATGACAGGCCGCCCATGACTCTGTGCTTCGGAAATACGGATATTACGGGGAATCATCGTTTTGAAGACCTGATCACCAAAGAAGCCCCGGGCATCCTCCGCCACCAGAGCAGAGAGATTGTTGCGGGTATCGAACATTGTCAGCACGATCCCTTCCAGATGCAGGTCCGCATTGAAGGCAAGACGCACCCGCTCGATGGAACGAACCAGCTGGCTGATCCCCTCCAGAGCGAAGAACTCGCACTGCAACGGCACCAGAACGCTCTGGGCCACGACAAGCGCATTGAGGGTCAACAGCCCCAGGCTGGGCGGGCAGTCGATCAGAATGATGTCATACCGGTTAAGCAATGGTTTCAGGGCATCCCGCAGCCGGTATTCCCGCCGGTCCTGGTCGATCATCTCCAGCTCGGCTCCGGCCAGGTCGCCATTGGCAGGCATGACATCCAGCTTCGGCACCACGCTGGAACGGAGAAGCGTCTCCGCCGGGGCATCCTCCAGCAAGGCGCCATAGGTGCCACGGCCACGCTCATCATAATCCAGCCCGAGGCCTGTTGACGCATTGCCCTGCGGGTCAAGGTCCACCAGCAGGACACGCTTGCGCTGCGCCAGAGCTGCCGCCAGATTCAGGCTGGTCGTCGTTTTGCCGACACCCCCCTTCTGGTTGGCAATGGCGATGATGTGCGGTGTATGTGAAGCAGCTTTAGACACGTCTGAAATCACTGATCCTGAGAAGGACCCCGTCTGGGTCTGTTCGGCTTGGGAGACTTTCATATCTCATGTGCCAGTCAGAACGGGCACTGGTCAACTCATCTGACGCTTTTCTTCCCTTGAGGAAAAGACAATACCCTTCCTCCTTCAGCAGAGGCCGTGCCCAGTCGAGCAACTGGGGCAAGGGGGCCAGCGCACGGGCTGTCACAATGTCCGCCGGTTCCACCTCTGCCTGCTCGATCCGTTTTGCCAGCACGGTGACACGGGCACCACATTCCCGTGCCGCTTCCCGCAGGAAGGCGCACTTCCGCTGGTCGGACTCAATCAGCGTGACCGGGTTTCCTGTTGCGATCGCCACGATCAGCCCGGGGAAACCACCGCCAGAACCAAGGTCCGTTATCCGCACACCAGCCGCAACATGCGGGACGAGCTGGAGACTGTCCTCAATGTGACGCTGGCGGAGGTGGGCGATATCCTTCGGGCTGACAAGATTGATCTTCTCATTCCAGCGGGTCAGCAGGCTGGCAAAATGGGCGAGCTTCTTTTCTGTTTCATGTGAAACATGCGTCATCATGTACGGCTCCTGACATGGGCAAGCAGGGCAATAAGGGCAGCGGGCGTCACACCCCGGACACGCCCCGCAGCGGCGAAATCGACCGGACGGGCAGCCCCCAGCCGCTCCTGCATTTCCTGGCTCAGCCCCCCGATCGCCCCGTAATCCAGATCATCCGGCAGGCGCAAGGCCGCCTCACTCTTCAGCTGCTGGATTTCCCGCTCCTGCCTGCGCAGATAGCCACCATAGCGGGCCTCTGTCTGTACATGCCGCCCGATACGGACCGGCAGAGCAGCAAACCATGGAGAGAGACTGGCAATCCGTGTCTCATCGGCCTGTGTCGCCAGTACGTCCAGCAGGCTGCGCCGCCGTCCATCCTGCGAGACCTCGATGCCATGCTCCCGCAGGTGCTGGGGCAGGAAGGCCGGTTTCCGGGCTTCCTCCATCGCTTCATCAATCTGGCGCACCGTCTCACGGAAGGCCGCCTCACGTTCTGTGCCAACACATCCGGCCTCGATGGCCTTTGGTGTCAGGCGCAGGTCCGCATTGTCCGCCCGCAGAAGAAGGCGATATTCCGCCCGTGAGGTGAACATGCGATAGGGTTCGCTGATACCATGCAGAGTCAGGTCATCAATCAGCACGCCAAGGTAGGATTCCTCCCGTCCCAGCGTCAGGGGCTCCCTGCCTGCCACGGCCCGGGCAGCGTTCAGACCGGCCAGAAGACCCTGTGCGCCCGCTTCCTCATACCCTGTCGTGCCATTGATCTGCCCGGCGAGATACAGGCCGGGCAAGGCCCGCAGCTCCAGAGACGGACGCAACTCCCGTGGGTCAACATAATCATATTCCACAGCGTAGCCGGGGGTGACGATGCGGGCCGTCTCCAGCCCCGGCATGGAAGCGATCATCTGCGCCTGCACCTCGGCAGGCAGGGAAGTGCTGATGCCGTTGGGGTAGACCAGCTCCCCACCCGGATTGCCCGGCAGGGCCTCCGGCTCCAGAAACACCTGATGACTGTCCCGCCCTGCGAAACGGACGATCTTGTCCTCGATGGACGGGCAGTAGCGGGGACCCCGCCCGGTGATCTCACCGCCATACATGGCCGAAAGATGCAGGTTGTCCTCAATGATCCTGTGTGTCTGCGGGGTTGTCTGCGTGATGCGGCAGACGATCTGTCTATTGGGCAGGGAGGCTGTCAGCGTACTGAAGGCCTCCGGCTCGGCATCGCCCTCATCGGCAGGCAGGGCCTCCCAGTCGATGCTGTCACGGGCCAGACGGGGCGGGGTGCCTGTTTTCAGGCGGCCCATTTTCAGCCCCAGGGCTTCCAGCCGCTCCCCAAGCTGCGTGGCGGGCGCATCGCCAATGCGTCCGGCTGGCTGGCTGACCCGCCCCGTATGGATCACGCCCCGCAGGAAGGTGCCGCTTGTCAGCACGACCGCCCCGGCGGAAAAACGGCGGCCATCCTCACAGATCACACCCCGGACATGACCCTTCTCGACAATCAGGTCGCCCACGGCCCCGGCCAGCATGGTCAGGTTGGGTGTGGCCGCCAGAAGGTCCTGTATGGCGGCCCGGTAAAGCGAGCGGTCCGCCTGCGCCCGTGGCCCATGTACCGCTGGCCCTTTGGAACGGTTCAGCAACTTGAAATGAATTCCCGCCCGGTCTGCCGCCTTGCCCATGAGACCATCAAAGGCATCAATCTCCCGCACGAGATGGCCCTTGCCGATGCCTCCGATGGCCGGATTGCAGGACATGCTGCCTACGGTGTCCAGCCTGTGCGTCAGCAGCAATGTCCGGGCCCCGAAGCGGGCAGCGGCAGCGGCGGCTTCCGTCCCGGCATGACCGCCCCCCACCACGATGACATCATAGGTTTGCGCAGGTGATGTGCTCATTGAGGTAACGTCACTTTCCTATACAGAACTGGCCAAAAATCGTATCAAGCAGGGCTTCCACATCCACATGGCCCGTCAACCGGCCAAGGGCCTGCATGGCCAGGCGCAGCTCCTCTCCTCGCACCTCCGGCCATGGGGCTTCCAGCGCACGGGTCAGATGTTCCTGTGCCTCCTTCAGCCCTGCCCGATGGCGGGCACGGGTCAGGGGCGGGGTGCCACGCTGAGCCATGAGACGGGCCAGATGGGCTTTCAGCCATGCCTTCAGAGGAGCCAGACCGGCTTCATCCTTCGTATGGATGCCAAGCTCACCCTCCCGTGCCGGGGCGAGGTCCGTCTTCGTCCGCAGCCTTATGGCGTGATCCGCCAGCAGGGGCGTCTCATCCCCCGGCCCGACAAGATGAAAGAGCAGATCGGCCTCTTTCACGTGCCGCATGGTCCGGCGGATGCCTTCCGCCTCGATCTCATCCTCCGTCTCCCGCACGCCTGCCGTATCAATCAGCCGGACACGGATGCCCTCTATCATCCAGTCCACGGCGATGGCATCCCGTGTCGTACCCGCCTTCTGCGTGACGATGGCAGCATCCTGACCACTCAACGCATTCAGCAGGCTGGATTTTCCCACATTCGGTGCCCCCGCCAGAACGATCTTCAGACCATCACGGACGATCTCGCCCCGTTCATCGGCCAGATGGGCCTGCATCTCTTCCGCCAGGGTCCGGCAGTCACCCAGCAGGGCGTCTTCCACCTCCGGGGGGAGTTCCTCATCCGGGAAATCGATCAGGGCTTCCTGCTGGGCCAGAACCTGCCGCAGGCGGGACGCCCATTCCGTGTAAAGCTGGCTCAGAGCACCATCAGCCTGTTTCAGGGCCTGATGCCGCTGGGCCTGCGTATCGGCTTCAATCAGATCGGCTATGGCCTCGGCCTGCAACAGGTCCATCCGTCCTGCCTGCACGGCCCGACGGGTGAACTCTCCCGGTTCGGCAGGGCGGGCACCAAGGGAAACAAGGGCCTGCGCCACTGCCTCCACGATGGCCGGACCGGCATGAAGATGCAGCTCGAAGCTGTCTTCTCCCGTATAGGACCGAGGCCCCGGCAGCCAGAGGACGAGAGCGTGATCCAGCACGTCACCTTCATGCCGCAAAGCCCGCAGGCTGGCATGACGGGGAGCTGGCAGGGCACCACAGAGAGCTGCCAGCAGGGCCGCACTCTCCGGCCCGCTGACCCGCATGACCGCAATCGCCCCCTGCACCGGGCCTGTCGCCAACGCAAAAACCGTCTTGGTGGAAATGCTGGATGATGTCATGCCGCCTTTCATACAGCACTCATGCCCGAAAAGCAGCGGGCCAAAGAAAGAATTGACGCTCTCCCGCAAAAGGGGCAGCCTGACAGCCATGCCACAGCTTTCTTTCCATTCTCCCCTCGGTGCCCTGACCCTCAGCGAAGAAGAGGGGCAGATCGTCTCCCTTGATGAAGGCTGGGGCCGGGACCAGAGTGAGACGCCCCTCCTGCTGAAAGTGCGGGACATGATGCAGGATTATTTTGATGGAGAGCCGGTGGATTTCCAGTCCATTCCACTGATGCTTGATGGCACGGCCTATCAGAAACGTGTCTGGGCGGCCCTGCGTGCCATTCCGCACGGGCAGACCCGGACCTATGGCGACCTGGCCAAAACTGTCGGTGGCAGCCCGCAGTCCATCGGTCAGGCCGTGGCCCGCAACCCGCTGCTCATTCTCATCCCCTGCCACCGTGTCCTGCCCTCCCACGGCAGGGGCCATGGTGACTATAGCGGGTTTGAAGGCGCAGAGAGCAAGGCCTTCCTACTGGGGTTGGAACAAGAAGCATCCAGTTCCTGAAACACGGGATCATCCAGCCTTACCTTATTGCCAAAGCTGATCATCACGTGATCTTACAAAAATATGATGGCAAATTTTCATCACCTGCCATCGGCCTGACCCCGCAAAAAATGACGGGGATTTTTTATTTAAAAAATATTTATAAGAAGAAAAATAAAATCAATTGTTGAAAACTCTCCAAAATCAATAATGAAAAAATGTCAAATTCCTCCCATTCCAACGAAAAGGAATGATTATATATGGTTAATGACCATGAGTTACCTCTCACAATCGCACGAATACAATTCGCCTTTACCGTTGGCGTACATATAATATTCCCAGCATTTTCGATCGGTCTATCTGTATTCCTCACCTTTCTTGAAGGCATGTGGTTAAAAACGAATGATAACCGTTATTTGAATCTCTTTAAATACTGGTTGAAAATCTTCTCCATCGTCTTCGGCATGGGGGTCGTCTCTGGCATCGTGATGGCCTACGAGTTCGGTACCAACTGGGCAGGCTTCTCTGCCAAGGCAGGGCCCATCACAGGCGTGCTTCTCTCTTACGAAGTCATGACGGCCTTCTTTATGGAGGCTGGTTTCCTTGGTGTCATGCTGTTCGGGCTGAACCGTGTCGGCCGCAGAATGCATTTCTTTGCAACCTGTGCTGTCACTACAGGAACGCTGATCTCCATGACATGGATCCTTGCATCCAACTCATGGATGCAAACCCCACAAGGCTATGTCATTGACCAAAAGACAGGCCATTTCCTGCCCCATGACTGGCTGGCCATCATCTTCAATCCATCCTTTCCCTACCGGATCACCCATATGGGGCTGGCTGCCATGCTTTCAGTGGCCTTCACGGTAGCTGCCGCAGGTGCATGGCATCTGCTCAAGGCCAAAAAGGGAGGTACACAGGCAGACAGTACGATCCGCCTCATGTTCTCCCTGTCCCTCTGGATGATTGTCATCACAGCCCCTCTCCAGATCATAGCGGGCGACATGCATGGGCTGAACACCCTGAAATATCAGCCCGCCAAGATTGCCGCCATGGAAGGCGACTGGACAAGCGAAACACGAGCCCCTGAACTGTTGTTCGGCATCCCGAACATGAAGACAGAACGTACGGATTACGCCATAGGGATTCCGCTACTGGGCTCCTTCATCCTGACCCATGATATCAACGGCAAGGTGCCCGGCCTGAAAGATTATCCGGCAGACCAGCGGGCCCCGGCGCCAATCGTGTTCTTTTCTTTCCGCATCATGATTGCCCTAGGGGGGCTTATGCTGCTCTGCGGCCTCTGGTCACTCTGGCTGCGGCGCCGACAGCGTTTGTTCGACCATCCTCTTTTCCTGCGGGTGATACTCACCATGGCACCAGCTGGGTTTCTGGCTCTGCTCTGTGGCTGGGTTACGACAGAAGTCGGGCGACAACCATGGACGGTCTATGGCCTGCTTCGCACGAAAGACAGCGCCTCACCGCTGGCACTCTCCAGCCTGTCTTTCTCCATGCTGTTTTTTGTTGCGGTCTATCTCTTTGTTTTCGGCTCAGGCCTCCTGATGCTCATCCGCCTGCTACGGGCCACCCCAGAAGCTGCTGACAACACCAGCGATGACATCATGATCCTAGGTAGCCATCATCATACGATCTCTCAGAACAAGGATGCGTCATAACATGTCCGGCCTTGCATTCTATCTTCCCTTCATCTGGGCGTTCATCGTCATTCTGGCCATTTCGGTCTACGTCATCCTTGATGGCTTTGACCTGGGAATTGGCATGCTCTTTGCTTTCGAGAAAAAACCGGAGCATCGTGACATCATGATCAACACGATTGCCCCCGTCTGGGATGGTAATGAAACATGGATGGTTCTGGGTGGAGCAACCCTGTTCGGTGTTTTCCCCGGTGCTTACAGCACGCTGCTGCCTGCCTTCTATATCCCCATCATCATCATGCTGGGGGCTTTGATCTTCCGTGGTGTTGCATTCGAGTTCCGCATCATGGCGCACTCACCCAACCATCGGGCCTTCTGGAATACGGGCTTCATGGCAGGGTCCACACTTGCCGCTTTCTGTCAGGGCTGCATTCTTGGCGGGTACGTTCAGGGGGTGCATACAAGCCACGGTGCCTTTGCCGGAGGAGCCATGGACTGGCTGACACCGTTCAGCGTTCTTTGTGGCCTGTCCGTTGTTACAGGTTATGCTCTTCTTGGTACGACCTGGCTCGTTTGGCGCACATCCGATGAACTGGAAGCACGATGCCGCCGCTGGTCCAAGAGATTATCCATTCTGATGATTCTCTGCATCATTGCTGTTAGCTGCTGGACGCCGTTTCTCCATGCGCCCTATCTCCATCACTGGATTGCCTTTCCGAACATTCTGTTCGGCCTGCCTGTTCCTCTACTGGTGGCACTGGCCGGTTTCCTGATGTGGCGGACCCTAGACAAGGAACACGCCATCACGCCTTTCCTGTGCGCCATTGGATGGTTCCTGCTCAGCCTGGTTGGCCTGGCCATTACCATCTGGCCCTACGCTGTACCACCAACCCTGACCCTGTGGGATGTAGCATCTCCAGTTCCCAGCCAGCTTTTCCAGCTCGTCGGGACCGTCATCCTACTCCCCATCATCACGGGATATTCGATCTATTCCTACTATCTTTTCCGTGGAAAGGTCACAAAAGCCGATGGATATCACTAAGTTCACCACATACGATAAGAAGAAGGTGCCAGCCTCCTTCTCCAAACGTCTAGCGTGGTTCTTGGCCCTCTGGGGAATGGGCACTCTTGCCATCATCTTGATGGCAAGCTTCCTTCACCTTCTGATCCCCCATGGCTGATGGTCTGACATGGACTTCACCTAAAGAAAAGGCAGGGCCATATGCATGGCCCTGCCTTTTCTTTCATGGACAACAGACCAGGCTGTTAATCAGTTGTTCATCGCATCGAAGAAGTCCTGATTGGTCTTGCTGTAACGCAGCTTGTCCAGCAGGAAGTCCATGGCATCCATCGTGCCCATCGGGGCAAGGATACGGCGCAGGACCCACATCTTGGAGAGGGACGCCCGGTCCACCAGCAGCTCTTCCTTGCGGGTGCCGGACTTGGTGATGTCGATGGCCGGGAAGGTGCGCTTGTCTGCCAGCTTGCGGTCCAGCATCAGCTCGGAGTTGCCCGTGCCCTTGAACTCTTCAAAGATGACCTCATCCATGCGGGAACCTGTATCAATCAGGGCCGTGGCAATGATGGTCAGCGAGCCACCTTCCTCGATGTTACGGGCCGCACCGAAGAAACGCTTCGGCCGCTGGAGGGCGTTGGCATCCACACCACCGGTCAGCACCTTGCCGGATGAGGGAACGACCGTGTTATAGGCCCGGGCCAGACGGGTAATGGAATCCAGCAGGATGACCACATCACGCTTGTGCTCGACAAGGCGTTTCGCCTTTTCCAGCACCATTTCCGTCACCTGCACATGGCGGTGGGCCGGTTCATCAAAGGTGGAAGAAACGACCTCACCACGAACGGATCGGGCCATGTCCGTCACTTCCTCAGGCCGTTCATCAATCAGCAGAACGATAAGGAACACATCCGGGTGATTGGCAGAAATGGAAGCAGCAATGCTCTGAAGCATCACCGTCTTACCCGTTCTCGGCGGTGCAACGATCAGGGCACGCTGCCCCATGCCGATGGGAGAGACCAGATCAATCACACGGGAGGTGTAATCCTTCTGGTCCTTGCGATCACGCCCCTTGCCCTTGGCAGGAGCCGGAGCAGCGCCAGCTTCCCCTGTCGGCTCGGTTTCCATGCGGAGACGGCGCTCGGGGAAGAGGGGGGTCAGGTTGTCGAAATTGATACGGGCACGGACCTGCTCCGGTGCCTCAAAATTGATGGTATTGACCTTCTGGAGGGCAAAATAGCGCTCTCCATCCCGGGGCGCCCGGATCTCACCCTCCACCGTATCACCAGGCCGCAGGGCAAAGCGGCGCACCTGGGCCGGAGACACATAGATATCATCCGGGCCGGGCAGATAATTGGCTTCCGGGCTGCGCAGAAAGCCGAAACCATCCGGCAGGATCTCGAGCGTTCCTTCGCCATAAATGGCCTGCTCACGCTCGGCGAGAGTCTTGAGGATGGCAAACATCATGTCCTGCTTGCGCAGGGATGATGCATTTTCGACCTCCAGCTCTTCAGCAAAAGCCAGCAGATCAGCAGGGGATTTCTTCTTCAGTTCGGCGAGATGCATGAAATGATGCGCCTTGATATGCCCCGGTGGGGTAACTAATCGGAATAGACGAAAAACCAGAATACAGGCCGGGTACCCGCACGGCAGGACCATGCGCCACGGGGCATGCCGGACCTCAGGGACAGTCAGGGCTGCCGCCCCACAGGGAACTGGCAAAACTGCCTTCCGGTGCGAAGGAGATGACCCGGAAGGCAAAGCAGGACGCCGCCACCATCAGGTCGGCTTTCTTCCTAAGTGAAAGAGGGCCGCACTGTCAAGCGGGCCCTCCTTGCGGGGCAGGGCCAGCCTTTCAGACCACTTTCAGCATGGCATCCGCCGTGCGCAGGGCAAGGGCCATGATTGTCAGGGCCGGATTGGCCGCACCGGAACTCGGGAAGGTGGAGTGGTCGCTGATCCACAGATTATCGATGTCGAAACTGCGCCCATATGGATTGACCACGGCCGCTCCTGCATCGGTTCCCATCCGGCAGGTGCCGATCATGTGTGCGGCCCGGCTGATGACACGGATGTCCTTCGCCCCGATGGACTCCCACATCTTCACCATCAGGCGGGATGCATGGCGGTGCATGGCGTCCTCATTGGGGCCGTATGTATGGTCGATCCGTGGTTTGGGCAGACCGAAAGCGTCTTTTTCATCAGACAGGGTCACACGGTTTTCATCCCGTGGCAGGCTTTCCCCGTGCATCCCGATACCCGCACTGTAATTGTAGGCTGCCAGCGTGCGGCTGAGGGCCTCACCACGGCGCCCATCCGCCCGGACCAGATTGGCAGCCCATGTGAGCGGCATCATGCCCAGGGACTGGAGCAGATACCCTCCCGCAAAGTCGGCATCCTTTGGCCGCAACATGTCTTCGGAAATGGTCAGGGATGGGTAACCCTTGTTGGGCCGGGTTTCTTCATCAAACACACCCCAGACCTGCGTGGATACATGCGTCATGTAATTGCGTCCCACCTGCCCGGAACTGTTCGCCAGACCGTTGTTCAGCAGCAGGCGGGCCGTTTCCACCGCTCCGGCAGACAGGACAACAGCCCGGCATTTCTGCCGTTCCTCCCGTCCGTCACGGACATAGATGACCGCCGTGATCCGCCCCTGGCTGTCCCGCTCAAATCCCGTCGCCATGCAGCCAGGACGCAGTTCAGCCCCATGGGCACAGGCCAGTGGCAGATAGGTGTTATCCACGCCCGATTTCGCCCCGTTCCGGCAGCCCTGATGACAGGCACCGCAATTCACGCAGGCTTCCCGTCGGCCAAAATGAGGCTGGTCATGAGCTTTCGTGATGACAGCCAGAGGACCATCTGCATGACGCAGCCCTACATTGTCACAGGCCTGACGCATCTTCAGGGCGGCATTGTTGGGTGCTGCGGGCGGATAGGCATAATGGCGGCTCTCATCCCAGGGATAAGACGCTGGGCCACTCACACCTATGAAGCGCTCTACTTCTTCCACGTAAGGCTGAAGCTCTTCGGCTCCGAAAGGCCAGTCCACCCCTTTCCCGCTCTCACTGTACAGGCGGTAATCCCGGGGATCCATGCGCGGCAGGAAAGCCCCGTAATGAAGCAGGGACCCCCCAATCCCTGTTCCACTGTTATTACCCCCAAAGGCCTGCGGTGTTCCCCCACCAGACAGACGCTCATGCAGCCAGTACAGTTCCTGTGCTGTCGGCTCATCCGGCGTGTGGGACCTGGCCTTGAAAGAAGGGCCGGCTTCCAGCGCCACGACCTTCCGCCCTGCCATGGCAAGCCGCGCAATGAGCGGTGCGCCGCCCGCGCCCGTCCCGATGACGACAACATCGGCAGTTTCCTGTGAAAAATCATTATGCGTTTTCTGCATCATGCAACTGTTTCCATCACTTATGGATCAAAGATGTTCGTACTGGGGTACATGGGGACAGTACGGCCCGAAGCGGGAGAGGTACCGAGTACCGGGGACGGTACTGTACCCCCTTATGAAACGGGGATTGTACACAGCCTCATTGTGGAAAAAGAGGGATAACGTTCTGCACCCCTTGCTCTAACTTGCCTTCAGAGGTTGTACACACTGTGAGTAAGCTGGGGTACATTTTCCGAAAGCCGGGTACCCCGGTTTCCACAAGGTCTTTCAACAACATCTAAATCTAAGATTTGTAAATTCATATGTTGTGTTGTCTGGCTGTCCTTTCTTCCATTCCAGCTCCAGACTGGCTTGCCGCCATGAAGAAAGACCTTGGTTCATGTCCCTACGATCCCTTTTTCCTGTTTCTTCCAGAGGCGGAAAAGCCCTGAAATTCTCCTTCATCCCATTTTTGAAAAACGGCGCTCATTTTCCGGCTCAAAAGCCTCTTTTTTTGTCAGTGATTCAGCCGAAAACCCTTGAATTTCCTTGTCTCCACCAGTCAGGCTGGAGGAAATTCCAAGCCGGTCCTGTGCAATCGGATGCGCCAGAAACGCTGCAACGATCTGATTGCGGAGATCACCACTCCACAACTTCATCTGTGAGGCTGAAAAAGGCGCCTGAGCATTGACCGGCAGGGAGCCATCAAAAGCCCTGTCCAGCAGCGTACCACGCTGATCCGTGTCAAGAGAGGCATAATCCTGTCCAAAAAGGCCCCGGGCATATAGTTCCAGAGAGGCAAGACCATCTTCCCAGGCGGCCATATCTGTCGGCAGATCGGCAAAACGCCATCCATCTCCAGGCCCGGCGAGAGCCTGATCGATCATGACTGCCAGATTGAGATGCAGCTCACCCAGAAGTGGTGCCTGTGGCAGAATGTCATCACAGACCAGCTCAAGAAGCTGAAAAGCCTCTGGGGAAAGATGTTTCCTCTGGCCCTGTTCCTGTTCCATTCTTTCGAGCAGGGCAGTGCGTGTCCGAGAGGATATGTGGTCTGACTGAAGAAAAGCGGGCAGGGTTCTGGTCATGAAAGGTTTCCTGCTGGAAAAGTGAAAAGACAAAGAGAAGGCTTTACCCTATAGCCTCATAGGGAGATATAAGGCTAATGAGAGGCCGGGTCTCTTCCGGGAGGTGGGAGGCCGGGACCATGTTTCAAGTTCTGGAAGGACAGGAGTCACGATGACGGTTGAGATTAAAGTCCCTGTGCTTGGTGAAAGCCTGAAACAGGCAACCGTGATGCGTTGGCTCAGACAGTCTGGCGATTACGTGAAGGCTGGAGAGATGGTTCTTGAGCTGGAAACGGACAAGGTCACGCTGGATGTGCCGGCTCCGGCAGCCGGGGCACTGAGCCATGATCTGCCGGAAGGAACGGATGTTGAGGTCGGGCAGGTCATTGCATTCGTGGATGATCAGGCAGCAGCCCCTGCGGTTGAGGAAAACAGGCAGCAGGACAGCCAGGACGTGGTGCAGGATGTGACGGACCATGGTCCAGCTGCTTCAGCAGAGGGAGAGCAGCCCGTGGTGACGGGAGGAGCTGTCACTCATCCGGCTCCTGCTGTGGCTGAACCGGTGGCCTCCCTTCCCGAAGACAGGGGAACGGGGGAGCGGCGTGTGCCGATGAGCCGCCTGCGTCAGACCATTGCCCGGAATCTCAAGGCAGCCCAGAACAGTGCCGCCATTCTGACAACGTTCAATGAAATTGACATGAGTGCCGTCAAGGCGCTGCGGAGCCAGTATCGGGAGCTGTTCGAGAAGAAGCATGAGGGGGCCCGTCTGGGGTTCATGTCGTTCTTTGCCCGTGCTGTCGTAGGGGCCCTGAAGGATTTTCCGGTGCTGAATGCCCGGATTGAAGGACATGAGATCGTTTATCAGGATCATGTCAATCTGGGCATTGCCGTGGGGACGGAACGGGGGCTGGTCGTGCCCGTGCTGCGGAAGGCCGAGACACTTGGTTTTGCCGAGCTGGAGCGCCGCATTGCCGATTATGGCAAACGGGCTCGTAAGGGTGGCCTTGCCCTGAAAGAACTGGAAGGTGGCAGCTTTACCATCACCAATGGCGGGATTTTCGGGTCCCTGCTGTCCACGCCCATTCTCAATGCACCGCAGTCCGGTGTGCTGGGGATGCACGCCATCCAGGACCGGCCCGTGGCCCGGGAGGGGCAGGTTGTCATCCGGCCCATGATGTATGTGGCCCTGTCCTATGATCATCGTCTGGTGGATGGACGGGAAGCGGTCAGTTTTCTTGTGAGGCTCAAGGAGCTGATCGAGGACCCCCGTCGCCTGCTGCTGGATATCTGACAGGTATCAGGTACGAAAAAACCCCTCCGGCCATGATTTGGACGGAGGGGTTTTTCATCTGGTCAGTTACAGGGATACCGACCAGATATGGACTCAGTGGCCCCAGCCAGCAGGGATCTTGCCGCCATTGTTGGCAAGCTCGGTATAGACCTGCTTGATGAGCCAGACATTCATCGTGGCCGTGTCGTTCTTGTCCCCGGTATAGTGCAGATCGTCAGCAAGACTCTGACGGGCCTGCAGGGAGCTGTCGAGGCCCAGGAGCTTGAGCAGATCGACGATGGATTCCTTGTAGTTCAGAGGCTGGCCAGCCTTGGCGGCCAGTTCCTTCAGAACGGCATCCACGTCCACCTGTGCGATGGACGGAGCCGCAGCACCGGCAGCTGGCTGTGCCGTATCCGCCGCCTTGGCAGAAGAGCCGAACAGGCTCGTGGCGAAGCTGGAAACCTTGGAAACGATGTCGTTGAAAAGACCCATGATATGTTCCTTCCCTGAAAGCAGGAATGACTGGTCGGTTATGACCCTGCCATCGGAAATGATGGCAGGGAACAGTGACAGAAAGGATCAGTAACGGTACAGGTCGTGCTTGAACGGCCCGTTGGGGGACACTCCGATATAATCCGCCTGAGCCTGTGTCATTCTGGAGAGCGTGGCGCCCACCTTTGCAAGATGGAGAGCGGCAACCTTTTCATCAAGGATTTTTGGCAGAGTATAAACTTTTCCTGCCTCATACTGGCCCGGTTTTGCATTCCAGAGTTCGATCTGTGCCAGCGTCTGGTTGGTGAAGGAGGCGGACATCACGAAGGACGGATGGCCTGTGGCGTTGCCCAGATTGACCAGACGGCCTTCGGAGAGAAGGATGAGGCGGCGGTTCGGGGCCAGCTCGATCTCATCAACCTGCGGCTTGATGTTGGTCCATTTGTGGTTGCGCAGGGCGGAGACCTGAATCTCGCTGTCAAAATGCCCGATATTGCAGACGATGGCCCGGTCCTTCATCTCACGCATATGTTCGATGGTGATGATGTCCTCGTTGCCGGTACAGGTCACGAAGATGTCGCCACGGGGAGCGGCACTTTCCATCGTGACGACCTCATAACCTTCCATGGCAGCCTGAAGGGCGCAGATCGGGTCAACTTCTGTCACCAGCACGCGGCAGCCTGCGCTGCGGAGGGAAGCGGCAGAGCCTTTGCCCACGTCACCATAACCGGCCACAACAGCCACCTTGCCGGCCATCATGACATCGGTGCCACGGCGGATGGCATCCACGAGGCTCTCACGGCAGCCATAGAGGTTGTCGAACTTGGACTTGGTCACGCTGTCATTGACATTGATGGCCGGAACCTTGAGCAGCCCCTTGCGCTCCATGTCCCAGAGGCGATGCACGCCCGTCGTGGTTTCCTCGGAAATGCCACGGACCTCCTTGAGGAGCTCGGGGTATTTCTCATGCATGAGGGTTGTCAGGTCACCACCATCATCAAGGATCATGTTGGGGGTCCAGCCATCCGGCCCCTTGATGGTCTGCTCGATGCACCAGATGAATTCTTCCTCGTTCATGCCCTTCCAGGCGAAAACGGGAATGTTGGCGGCGGCAATGGCGGCAGCTGCCTGGTCCTGGGTGGAGAATACGTTGCAGGAGGACCAGCGGACTGTGGCACCGAGGGCGATCAGCGTCTCGATCAGCACGGCGGTCTGGATGGTCATGTGCAGGCAGCCGGCAATCCGGGCGCCCTTCAGCGGCTGGCTGGCGCCATATTCCTCGCGGAGGGCCATCAGGCCCGGCATTTCGCCCTCGGCAATGGAGATTTCCTTGCGGCCCCAGTCGGCCAGGGACATGTCACGAACCTTGTAGTCCTGCGTAGCCATATGTGTTTCCTTGGTTTTTGGCAGTTGATGATCATGGATGGAACAGCAGGCAGGCGAGGCCTCCATGCGGTTCCTGCACCGGGAAACTATAGAGCCTTGCCGTAAGGCTGGAAAGAAGAACGGACCAACAGTTTTCCGTTACAAAATGGTGTCATCCATATTGCGTCCCATCGGGCAACGTGTCAGAGAACGGGCGGTATTCATGTGTCTGGAGCCTTGGCTCTTCCCGGTGCAAAGGGATGTCCTGCCGCCTTCAGTCCGGGCAGGAAAACTGTAATGGGGGGTGGCTGTGCCCGACAATACTGTTCCGAATTTTCCTTTTACAGTGCTTGACCCGTCCCTGAAGGAGGCCCACCCCATGGCCCGGATCAAGGGGCTTGTCTGGGCTGTCCGTGCCGTGCCGGGGCAGGGGATCATGCCGCTGGATGCCGAGGACGTGCAGCGTATCCTCCAGTCTCCCGGGGAAGAAGGCTATGAGGCGGCGTCCGGAGAGAATGGCTGGTGCTGGCTGCATTTCGATACGGTTCACAGTTCTGCCCGTACCCATGTGGGGCGGCTGCCGGGGATGCCGGAAGATGTGGGGACCATGCTGGCGGAAACGGATTACGGCATTGCCCTTGAAGCTGCCGATGATACGGTCTGGGGGGCTTTGCCCGCCTTTGACGATGCCCTGGCGGAGGAGGACCGGGAGATTTGCGCCTGGCGCTTTGCCATGCGGCAGAATATCCTGATCACGACACGGCGCACGCCCATTCCCGTACTGGGGTCGGCCTACCGGTCTCTCCAGACACAGGGGGTACCCCGCAATCCGGCTGGGGTGATAGACCGTGTCCTGCGGGATTTTACCGGGACGGTCCGCCGTCAGCTGGCCCAGCTTGATGACGAGCTGGACAGGGCGGAAGATGTTCTGCTGGCCATTGTCCACGGGTCCGATCTTGGGCATCTTGGTGGTATCGTGGGTAAGGTGAGGCGCCGTTCGACAGAGCTGCGGCGTGTTGTCATGCCGATCGACCGTGTCCTGCGGGATGAAGACCTCGAGTTGCCGGAATGGGCCGAGGATGACCTGCGGGACCGGGCTGAACGGCAGATTCACGCAGCCCTTGACGATCTCATTGCCTTGCAGGATCGGGCCCGTTCCCTACAGGATGAGCTGGCTTCCAGCCAGGCGGAAGAAACAAACCGCCGTCTGTGCATCGTGTCCATCGTGACGACCCTCATGCTGCCGGCCACGCTGGTCACGGGGTTCTTCGGCATGAATACGGGGGGCATGTTTCTGGCCTCTGGTGGGTTGGGGACCATTTTTGCTGGTGGGCTGTGTGTGGTTGCCATGGCCGTGACCTTCATTTTCATGAAAATGGCCCGACTGTTCTGAGGAAGCTGACTGGTCCTGCTGATGACTGAAATAAACAGGAATACGTTATTGCATATCATTCTCATAAACTGAGGTGATGTCTCTGTTCAATGACATTGATCAAATAGAACTTCACATTATTTTTGAAGAAAGAGGGGATGGACACTGTCCGAAAACCTGCCTACTTTCCCTAATCGAGGGTTGATATCGGACTGGATCAGGACTGTTTATTAGTGAAACAGGATCAATCATTTTCCTTTTCCTCCGGATGTTACCTATTTTCCATGGTCAGATAAAAGGTAGGAGTCCTTGAATGTCTGATAAGAATATCATTCGCACGACCGCTGGTGCCCCTTGGGTCAGCAACCAGGACAGCAAGTCTGCCGGTCCTCGCGGACCGCTTCTGCTGGAAAACTATCAGCTGATAGAGAAGCTCGCTCATCAGAACCGTGAGCGCATCCCGGAGCGTACCGTGCACGCCAAGGGCGTTGGTGCTCATGGAACGCTGACCATCACCAAGGACATCACGAAGTACAGCTGCGCATCCATCTTCTCCGAGGTCGGCAAGAAGACGGACATGTTCCTGCGTGCATCCACCGTGGCCGGTGAGCGTGGTGCTGCCGATGCCGAGCGTGACGTGCGTGGCTGGGCCCTGAAATTCTACACGGATGACGGCAACTGGGACCTGGTGGGCAACAATACCCCGGTCTTCTTCATCCGTGATCCCATCAAGTTCCCGGACTTCATCCATACGCAGAAGCGTCATCCCCGCACAAACCTGCGTTCCGCAACGGCAGCCTGGGACTTCTGGTCCCTCAGCCCGGAGAGCCTGCATCAGGTGACGATCCTGATGTCCGATCGTGGCATCCCCAAGGGCATCCGCAACATGAACGGGTATGGCAGCCACACCTATTCACTGTGGAATGCCAAGGGTGAGCGCTTCTGGGTGAAGTTCCACTTCAAGACCCAGCAGGGCCATGAGTTCTATACGACCGAGGAAGCTGCTGAGGTCGTGGCCAAAACTCGTGAGTCCACCCAGGAAGACCTGTACGAGAACATCGAGAAGGGGAACTTCCCCAAATGGACGTTCTACATCCAGGTGATGGAAGAGGAAGAGGCCGAGCGCGTCAACTTCAACCCGTTTGACGTGACCAAGGTCTGGTCCCACAAGGACTATCCGCTGATCGAAGTCGGTGAGCTGGAGCTGAACCGCAACCCGGATGATTATTTCTCCGAGGTTGAGCAGGCTTCCTTCTCCCCGTCCAACATCGTGCCGGGCATCGGTTTCTCTCCGGACAAGATGCTTCAGGGCCGTATCTTCGCCTATGCGGATGCTCACCGCTACCGTGTCGGCACACATTACGAGTCCCTGCCGATCAACCGTCCGAAGTTCAAGGTGAAGAACTATCATCTTGATGGTGCCATGCGCTTTGATGAGCCGAAGCGTGGCGATGGCGACTTCTACGAGCCGAACTCCTTCGGTGGTCCGGTTGAAGACAAGGCTGCGATGGAGCCGCCGCTGCGCGTGAGCGGGGACGCCACCTACTACGATCACCGTAGCGATGGTGATGACTTTGCACAGCCGCGTGCTCTGTATCATCTCTTCGATGATGCCCAGAAACAGCGCCTGTACAACAACATTGCCGGTGCCATGGCTGGCGTGCCGCAGAACATCGTCGAGCGTCAGCTGGGTCTCTTCGAAAAGGTTGACCCGGCCTATGCTGAAGGTGTCCGCAAGGCACTGAAGGGCTGAAACCGCTTTTCGCTTCCTCTTCCGGTATGACCGGAAGGGGAACAGTTAAAAGGCTCTCCGGATATCATGCCGGAGAGCCTTTTTTCATGTCGGATCAGTCTGCCCGGCGGAAGGTGAGGTGGTCCTGCCCGAAGGAATGGGAGAGTTCCTGCCCCGGCGGAAGCCTGCCAAGCTGGATGAGCGTCTCCAGATGGTCAGCCAGACATGTCGTGATGGGGCCGAGTGCCAGCCCGTGAGGTTTTTCCGAAAGGAAGGAGGCCGGGCCGATCATCGTGCCATCAGCTGTCCGGACGCTGGCCAGGCCCCGGTCAAAGAGCATGGCAAGTCCGAGCAGGGCCTCACCTGTCAGAGGCAGGAAATACCCCAGTGGGGTCATTTTCGGTGCATCGAAATGAATCTCATGGAGATCGGTGCCAATGCTGATCCAACCCTGGTTGCCATCTACGCAACGCAGGGCGATGCTGTCCTGCAATGTGGAGAAAACGTCAATTTCTGGCAGGGGAAAGGGCAGGGACGCCTGTTTCCTGAAACGGGCCCGGATGGGGGAGGAAGCATAATTGCGCCGTGTCAGGGGGGACTGTAGATGGAGGCTCAACCCTGGTACGGCCCGGGTATCAAAAAGCTGCCGGATGATCCTGTCATTGAGGGTATCATGGCCCAGCATCTGCCCTGTTGCATCCAGCAGCCACAGGGGCGGAGAGGTGGTCTGGTCCGTGTGATCGGTGTTCATGCAATGTGGCTCCCTGCCCGGATTCCCTACAGGCTTATATGTTTCACGGGAAACATGCCAGATGGAACATCCTTCTTTCCGGGCAGGGAGCTGTCAGATCATGATGTCGTATCTACCAGAATGATTTCCGAACCTTCCAGCGCTTCAAGCGTGATGGTGTCTTCCCCTGCAATGGCCGCCCCACTGCGTGCCGTGATGGTCTGCCCATTCAGCAGCAGGGTGCCTTTTGCAGGAACAAGATAACCCAGTCGGCCAGGTGTGAAGGTGTAACCGGCCTGCTGTCCTTTCTGGAGGGAAAGCCCCAGAACACGGGCATCAGTATGGATGGGCAGGGCATCTTTGTCATCGGCATGACCAGACGCCAGAACGGTGAACTGGCCTGTCTGCTCTCCTTTGGGGAAACGCCGTGTCGCCCAGGATGGTCCGTGCCCTTTGTCTGTCGGGATGATCCATATCTGGAATATCTGTGTGGGGATGGGTTCATTGTTGTATTCGCTGTGGAAAATGCCCGTTCCAGCGGACATGACCTGCACATCTCCAGCCTCGGTCCGCCCCGTGTTGCCGAGACTGTCCCGGTGCGTGATGGCGCCTTGGCGGACATAGGTGATGATCTCCATGTCCCGGTGGGGATGGGTGTCAAACCCGGTGCCGGGGGCGATGGTATCATCATTCCAGACACGCAGGCGCCCCCAGCCCATGCGGTCATGATCCAGATAATGGGCGAAAGAGAAATGGTGCCGGGCATCCAGCCACCCATGTGAGGCATGGCCGAGCTGGTCAAAGGGGCGAATATCAATCATGGTGTCATTCCTTGCTGGTTCAGCTCACCCACCATGTAAGGCGTGAAGAGAGCGGATCACACAGGCATGAAAGAAAGACATTCTTTCCATATTTTGCATCATGACCTGTCAGCAGCCAGAGGCTGGCAGGAGGGGACGGAATTATGAAATTGCCGGATTTCGAGGCGTGGGCCATTTTTGCCAGGGTGGCCGAGCATGGGTCTTTCTCGCAGGCTGCCAGGGAACTTCATCTTTCACCCCCCACTGTCTCAAAAGCGATCAGTCGGTTGGAGCAGTCTCTTGGTGTCGCCCTGTTCAGCCGCAATTCCCGGCATATGTCCCTTACACAGACAGGGCAGCTTGCGCTGGAGCGGGCCAATCGCATGTTCATGGAGGCGGAAGCGGCAGAGAATGAGGTGCGGGGTGGCCGTATCCGTCCTTCCGGTCTGATCCGGATGACGGCTCCAACTACCTTCGGGCTTCGGTATGTTTCCGCAGCTCTGCCGTCTTTCCTGAGGGCCTACCCGGAGATTGATATTGCCATCACGTTTACGGACAGTTTCGTGGACCTCGTTTCAGAAGGTTATGATGTGGCGATCCGCATTGCGGCTCTGGAGGATTCGGCGCTCAGGGCCCGCAGGGTATGTACGGTACGACGCCTGCTTGTGGCCTCCCCGGACTATCTGGCCCAGCAGGGTGAGCCTGCCCATCCGCGGGAACTGGAGGGGAGGAAGAGCTTTGTCTATGTCAACGGGGCATCATGCGGGGCCATCCGGCTGATGGAAAAAGCGACAGGGGCAGTCCATACATTGTCCCAGACGGCACGACTCCAGTCCGACAATGCGGAAGGATTCCTGCCAGCGCTGGAGGCCGGGCTTGGCTTCGGACTGATGCCGGATTTCATGGTGAGTGAAGCCATGCAGGAGGGCCGGTTGCAGGAAATGATGCCGGGCTGGAAGGCGGACGACATTGCCCTTTATCTCGTCACATCCGCCACAAAGCTGCGGCCTCAGAGGGTGAGCCTGCTCATGGAGCATCTCATCCGCCAGTTCAGCACACCGCCATGGCGGCTGTCCGACTGAAAGCGGACTGATGAAATCCGAAAAGCATCCTTTCCCGATTTTCTATATCCAGTCTGGAAAGGTGGCGTTACCTCTTGTGAAGGTTTCAGTGTTCCCGGTAGCGGGAAAGACCGACAGATCAAGGATGCATCGTCATGTCAAAAGTACTCGTGCTTTATTATTCATCTTACGGTCACGTGGAGACCATGGCCCACAGCATTGCCGAAGGTGTACGTGCAACGGGCGTAGAGGCCGTTGTGAAGCGTGTGCCAGAGCTGGTGCCAGAGGAGGCTGCCAGAGCGCATCACTTCAAGCTGGAACAGGACGCACCTGTTGCAACGCCGGCTGAGCTGGTCGAGTATGATGGTATCATCATCGGGGCTCCGACCCGTTTCGGGCGTCTGCCGGCACAGATGGCCAATTTCTGGGATCAGACCGGTGGTCTCTGGGCCAAAGGGGAGCTGATCGGCAAGGTGGGGGCTGTCTTCACCTCCACGGCAACCCAGCATGGTGGGCAGGAAACGACACTCTATTCCCTGATGTCCAACCTGCTGCATCATGGCATGGTCATCAGCGGTCTGCCCTACAGTTTCCAGGGGCAGATGCGTAGTGACGAGATCGTAGGTGGCGCTCCTTATGGGGCCACAACCATCGCCAATGGTGACGGTTCCCGCCAGCCGAGCGAGACAGACCTGGAGGGGGCCCGTTTCCTTGGCAGGCATGTGGCCGGACTGGTCAGGAAGCTGTCCTGAGTTTTTCCGAAAGCCTTTATTCACGCACAGAAGAGACGGACATGGGGCCGGGTTGCGGCTCCCATGTCTGTTTTCAGTGTTTCATGTGAAACATGATCAGCCCGGGACAGGCCTGTGCCGGTCGCCAACCAGCAGGCATTTCTTCATCACGCTGGAGAGAACCGCCTCCTTCAGGAAGCGGAACCGGCCATGCTTCGGAGGAATTGGATAATTGCTCTGTGCTGGTATCGTGCAGCCATAGATGCGGACAAGCAGCGTAAAATGGCTGAAGATGTGTTTGACCTCTCCACAATCTTCCCACTGTGCCTGCAAGGGGGCGTAGCGGGTAAAGGCCGTTTCGGCCAGCCGTGCAGGCGAAGGCGTGCTTTGGCTTTCGGACCATGGTGTGCCGGGAAGGTCGTCCGTTCCTCCCAGCAGACCTTCAGGCGGTCGTGAGCGGAGCAGGACACGGCCTTCCGGATCGATGACACGGAAAAGAATGGCATGACGGGTCGGGCGGGCTTTCTTCTTCTGTCGGGCAGGGAGAGCTTCAGCCATGTTGCGGGCTCGGGCGAGGCAACCGTCCCGCCATGGGCACGTCAGACAGGAGGGTGAGCGGGGCGAGCAGAGGCTCGCCCCAAGGTCGAACAGGGCCTGAGCAAAATCGGAAGGGCGGGCCTGTGCTGCCGGATCGTCATTCAGATGGCTGGCAAGACGGGCCAGCAGGGGGCGGGCAGCGGGCAGCGGGTCTTCCACGGCATTGAGGCGGGCCGTGATGCGCTCCACATTGCCATCAACCGGAACGGTCGGAATATTGAAGGCAATGGCGGCAATGGCCCGGGATGTATAGGCCCCGATTCCGGGGAGTGTCTGCAATCCTTCGACCGTACGGGGAAAGGCTCCCAGCTTATGAACGGCCTGAGCACAGGCATGAAGATTTCGTGCCCGTGCGTAATAGCCCAGCCCGGCCCAGAGCTGGAGCACCTCTTCCTGCGGCGCTTCCGCCAGAGCATCAACTGTCGGAAAGCGGGCCAGAAACCGCTGGTAATAGGGAATGACCGTCTGCACGACTGTCTGCTGGAGCATGATCTCGCTCAGCCAGACATGGTACGGGTCCGCCTGCTGTCCGGGTGCGGCACGCCAGGGCAGGGTACGGCGATGATGGTCATACCAATGGAGAAGGAGGGAAGCATCAGGTGTCACGCCGGTGTCTATGACGAAGAAACAGCATCGGGGCAAGGGCTGGCCTTGCTGAAACGTTTCCGTCTGCTCCCGTGATGATGGTATGGAGAGTCCGTACGCAGCATACTGGGATAGGTCGGATGGCAGATGAAACAGGAATGAAAAAAACTGCCCGTTCATCAGCATCGGGGCAGGACCGGAAAGCGGATGGCAAGGGCTGGAGCGATTACCGTCGAGGCAAGGGCCGGATGATCGGGGCCCTGCTGCCCCCCCTGACAAAACCCATTTTCCGCAAGAAATCACCGCTGTTCGTGCGTCTGCTCATGGAGTGGGAGACGCTGGTCGGTCCAGCGCTGGCGGAGGTGAGCGAACCCTGCCGCCTGCGGCCCGGCGTGTTGACCATACGCTGCTGTGGTCCGGCAGCGGTGGAGATGCAGTACGCAGCGCCCCGTCTTCTGGCCAACATCAACACAGCCTGTGGTCTTTATGGAGATGAAGCGCTGAAACAGATCAAGCTGTTACAGGATCGGCCTGTCCAGCGTAAGCCGTCCCACAGGCCCCAGAAGAAATGGAAGGATGCGGCGCCAGTTCCCGTAAATGGTATCGAGGATGCCGGGTTGAAAGAAACGCTGGAGCGTCTTGGTGGGCATATCCGGGCCAAAAAACAGGGGACAAAAAAAGCCCGCCGCTTTTGAGGGCGGCAGGCCATGCCCGTGTCATTGGCCCGAGGCCGAAGACACGGGGACAATGGGAGGATATGTCAGTCGGTCACGATATCGGCAGCCGTGTAGCCCTGCGCAAAGAGGTGCGTCCGCATCCCGGTAAAGTTGACCTGCTGTTCAATCACCTGCCGGACATTCGGCTTGGCGTGATAGGCAATGCCAAGACCTGCTGCCTTGAGCATGGGGATGTCGTTGGCACCATCACCTGTTGTCAGGCTGGCAGAGAGCTTGACGCCCCGCTCGGCACAGATGGTCTCCAGATGTTCTTTCTTGGCATCCGGGCCGAGGATTTTGCCGATCAGCTGGCCGGTGATGATGCCGTCCCTGATCTCAAGCTGGTTGCCGTAATGTTCATCAAAGCCGAGCTTCCTGGCAGCCCGCTCGGTGAACCAGTCGAACCCACCGGAGATGAGGGCCGTGCGTGCGCCATTGGCCTTCATGGTCTGCACCAGCTCCCTGATACCATCAGTGAAAGGCAGATGTTCCAGAACATCCTTCAGCAGGGATTCAGGATGGCCCTTCAGGCCGATGGTGCGCTTGCGGAGGGATTCATCAAACTCCATCTCGCCATTCATGGCACGCTTGGTGATTTCGGCTACATAGTCGCCCGTGCCTGTTGCCTTGGCCAGATCATCCAGCGTTTCGCCATCGAAGATGGTGCTGTCCATGTCGGACACCAGCACGGCTTTGCGGCGGCCACGGGTCTTGGTGAGAATGGCATCAACCTTGTAGGGAGCCAGGGCGGCACGGATTGTTGCAGGCGTGGCATCGCCGGGCCCGGGTGTCGGGCAGAAAATGTCAACGGCCTCGCCTTCGGACAGAACGACCGGCGGCTCACCTTTGACAAGATTGCGGGCAATGTCGATCGCCTCTTTGGGAAGGGTCCCATGGCGGCGATTGGCAACAAGAGTCAGAACACAGGGAAGGGACATGACATCTCTCGCTAAAAGATCAGAAGATATGGCAGGATAGGTGTATGAACTCTTCTGAAAACGCCCTCATTGTGGCGGGACCGACCTGTTCGGGCAAGTCGGCTTTGGCCTTTCATTTGGCAGACCTGTATTGTGGTACGGTCATCAATGCGGATTCCATGCAGGTTTACAGGGAGCTGCGCATCCTCACTGCCCGCCCCGGGGAGGAAGAGGAAGCAGCCATTCCCCATCGTCTTTATGGGGTATTGCCCGCAGCCATACCCGGCAGTGTGGCCTGGTGGCGGGAGCAGGCTCTGGCAGAAATCGCCGCCTGCCGTAGCGCCGGGCGGCTGCCCATCCTCTGTGGTGGCACGGGCATGTATCTCCGTGCCCTGACGGATGGCCTCGTGGAGGTCCCCGACCCCGGAGAAGCAGCCCGGCAGGAGGCCCGGACCCTGCTGGAGGCGATTGGCCCGGAGGCCCTGTACGAAAAGTTGATGCAGGCTGATCCGCAGACGGCCTCCCGTCTTCATCCACAGGATTCCCAGCGTATCAGCCGGGCCTGGGAGGTTCTGGCAGGAACCGGGCGAGGGCTGGCCTCATGGCAGGAGGATAGGGCACTGCCAGCGGCACCCTGCCGCTTCATCTCACTTCAGCTTGATCCCCCCCGGGACGAGCTGCGGGCTTCCATTGTCCGGCGTTTTGATGACATGGTGGCTGCTGGTGCGCTGGATGAGGTGGCGGCCTTGCGGGAGCAGAATCTGCCCGCCAGTCTGCCCGCCATGCGTGCCCATGGTGTGCCGGAGCTGGGACAGGTGCTGGAGGGGCAGTGCAGCCTGGAGGATGCCCGGCTGGCTGCTACCCGTGCCATTGGCCGTTATACCCGTCGGCAGGCTACATGGTTCCGGCACCATAGGCTGAGCCGGGAGGGAGATGGCGAAATAATATTTCAAAGAACCAGTGGAAGAGAGTTCTTTTCGAGTAAAAAAATGCGTGAAATTGAATATTTTATATCATCCAGAATTGACGGACCCGCTCCGGAACGATAGAGCAGAAGCGTTGCGTTAAACGGCGAAAGGACAGACGCCATGCCTGCCAGCGAGACAGCTCCCATGATGGCAACAGGTGCTGAAGTCATTCTGCGTGTTCTTGAGGAAGAAGGCGTGGATGTCATTTTCGGTTATCCCGGCGGTGCGGTCCTTCCCATTTACGATGCTCTCTTCAAACAGAAGAAGATCCGGCACATTCTGGTCCGGCACGAGCAGGCGGCAACCCATGCGGCCGAGGCCTATGCCCGTTCCACCGGCAAGGTCGGTGTGGTGCTGGTGACATCCGGCCCTGGTGCGACCAATGCCGTGACCGGCCTGATGGATGCGAAGATGGATTCCATCCCGCTGGTCTGTCTGGCCGGACAGGTGCCCGTGCCGCTGATCGGCAAGGATGCGTTTCAGGAAGCGGACATGGTGGGCATCACCCGGCCTGCGACCAAGAAGAGTGTTCAGGTGCGGGAGGCCGAGGCTCTGGCCCCAACCATTCGGGAAGCTTTCGCTCTGGCCCGTTCCGGCCGTCCCGGCCCGGTTCTGGTGGACCTGCCCAAGAACATCACGGTGTCCGAGGCTCCCCTGCCGCCCCGTCCAGCGGAAGTGGTAGAGGAAAAGGCGACTCCGGCTCTGGATGCTCAGGCGGTCAGCCAGGCCGTCGAGGCCATGAAGAAGGCCCGCAAGCCTCTGCTTTATGTTGGTGGTGGTGTCATCAATGCCGGGCCGGAGGCGGCAAAGCTGCTGCGCCAGCTGGCAGAGAAGACCGGTTTCCCCGTGACATCCACCCTGATGGGGTTGGGGGCCTATCCGTCTTCCAGTGATCATTTTCTGGGGATGCTGGGCATGCATGGTGCCGTGGAAGCCAACATGGCGGCCCATGACTGCGACGTGCTGGTCGCCTTGGGTGCCCGGTTTGATGACCGGGTGACGGGCCGTGTTGACGGGTTCTCTCCCCATTCCTTCAAGATACAGGCGGACATTGATCCCCGGGAATTCGGCAAGATCATCAAGGTTGATGTGGCTCTGAAGGGGGACCTGAAGGCCACGCTGCACGCTCTTCTGGAAGGCTGGGGAGACAGTGCAGCCCCGGACCTGTCCGGCTGGTGGCAGGAGATCGACCAGTGGCGGGCTGTTGACGGTTTCGGGTTCGAGCAGGACAGGGCCGCCACGGCCACCATCAAGCCGCAATATGCCATCAGCCGCCTGTATGAGCAGGTGAAGGCCAGCGGGCGGGACTGCTTCGTTTCCACCGAGGTGGGGCAGCATCAGATGTGGGCCGCCCAGCATTTCGGGTTTGATGAGCCCAATCACTGGCTGACATCCGGTGGTCTGGGCACGATGGGTTACGGTCTGCCTGCTGCCGTGGGGGCACAGATCGCCCACCCTGACGGGCTGGTGATTGATATTGCCGGCGAGGCATCCACCCTGATGAATATTCAGGAGCTGGGAACCATTGCCCAGTACCGCCTGCCGGTGAAGATATTCATCCTGAACAACCAGTATATGGGCATGGTGCGGCAGTGGCAGGAGCTGGTGCATGATTCCCGTTATTCCCAGTCCTACAGTGCAGCCCTGCCGGATTTCGTGAAGCTGGCGGAATCGTTCGGCATCCGTGGTCTGCGGGTCGAGACGCTGGGCGGGCTGGATGAGGCCATCGAGACCATGCTGACCCATGAGGGACCGGTGCTGGTGGATGTGCATGTGGAGCAGGAAGAATGCTGCTTCCCGATGATCCCGTCCGGGGCCAGCCATGACCAGATGCTTCTGGGGCCGGGGCGTGTTTTCGGTGGGGCCGAGCTGACAGAAGAAGGCAAACGCCTCGTCTGAATGAAGTTTTGCCGGTCATCCTGCTCCTGTTCCGGGGCGGGAAGGCTGGATGGAGTGTTTCATGTCCGGGGAGTGTCTCCCCATCTGGGGCAGGATGATTGAGGGGCCTGCACCCGTTGTGAGGAAGGAAAAAAGTCATGCGTGTTTATTATGATCGTGATGCAGACATCAATCTGATCTGTGAAAAGAAGGTCGCCATCATCGGGTATGGCAGCCAGGGTCATGCCCATGCCAACAACCTGCGTGACAGCGGTGTGAAGGATATCGTTGTGGCGCTGCGCCCGGAATCCAAGGCAAAGGCCAAGGCGGAGGCAGCGGGTTTCCGTGTCGTTACCCCGGCCGAAGCCGCAGCCTGGGCTGATGTCGTGATGATCCTGACACCGGATGAAGGCCAGGCCGCCCTGTACAAGGAACAGCTGGCCCCGAACCTGAAGCCCGGCACGGCTCTGGTGTTTGCTCATGGTCTGGCCATCCATTTCCGTCTGATCGAGCCGAGCCCCGAGATGGACGTGTTCCTGATCGCTCCGAAGGGCCCTGGCCACACTGTGCGTTCTGAATACCAGCGTGGCGGTGGTGTGCCCTGCCTGGTGGCCGTGCATCAGGATGCTTCCGGCCAGGCCAAGGATGTAGCTCTGGCTTACGCTTCCGCTGTTGGCGGCGGCCGTGCTGGCGTGATCGAGACCAGCTTCCGTGAGGAAGTGGAAACAGACCTGTTTGGTGAGCAGGCTGTGCTGTGTGGTGGTACGATCGAGCTGATCAAGGCCGGGTTTGAGACACTGGTGGAAGCAGGCTACGCACCGGAGATGGCCTATTTCGAGTGTCTGCATGAGATGAAGCTGATCGTGGACCTGCTGTATGAGGGCGGCATTTCCAACGTCAACTATTCCATCTCCAATACGGCGGAGTATGGTGAGTATGTCAGCGGGCCGCGCGTTGTGACCCCGGCCGCCAAGGAGGCCATGCGTGAGGTGCTGAAGGACATCCAGAATGGAACCTTCGTGCGCAACTTCATTCTGGAGAACCAGTCCGGTAATGTGGGCTTCAAGGCGTCCCGTGCCCGTGATGAACAGCATCAGATTGAGCAGGTTGGCGCAAAACTGCGTGAGATGATGCCGTGGATCGCCAAGAACAAGCTGGTTGACAAGACCCGCAACTGAGGTCCGATGACCGGTTTTTACGAATGGGGAGGAATTTCCTCCCCATTTTTTATTGTGGCTTCATTTGGGCATTTTCTGTTCAGAAAGAAAGAATAGAGTTGCGTTGAGGGTTATATTCCCCTAGAGGTCAACCCTTCCGCTCCTTCATTGGGGGAGGATGCGGCAATCTGCTGGTTCAGGGGTACGTTATGGACGCACTTGCTCGACTGGGGATGGAATCGGACCTTCCGAGAGATATCCAGAATACTGAGGCAATCGATACAATCGCTGATTGTAAGGACTTTTTCATCAAGCGTGATGGGATCACCTACGCAGGGAACCATCTCCTCATCGATTTCTGGAATGCCAGAAATCTGGATGACCCCGATCAGATTGACGCCACTCTGAGGCGTGCTGCCGAGGCAGCCGGGGCGACCATTCTGCATGGTCATTTCCACCATTTCACACCCAATGGCGGTGTATCTGGTGTGCTGGTACTGGCCGAAAGCCACATTTCCATCCATACATGGCCCGAGCGTCATTTCGCCGCTGTCGACATTTTCATGTGCGGTGTGTGCGATCCCAACATGTCCGTCCCTGTCATGCAGGAGCTGTTTCAGGCAGGACGTGTGGAGATTGATGCTTTCAGGCGTGGACGTGTCAGCTCGACACGGCATACGGGCCGGTAAGCCGGATAGGGAAAGGCCAGGGGTTTTTCCCTCAATTTCCAATGGATTCCATGGAGTGTTCCTGTTCGCTGGCCAGCGTCCATGCTGGAGGGGGAGCAGGGGTAAGGAGCGGCGTCTGTGCCGGCCTCCCCGTGATGGAGGGCGGCAGGCGTCGTTGATTGAAGAAAGGATGCCGCCATGACATCTGGCACGTCTTCCGGGACCTGGTTCAACGAGGCCCTCTATCCCGATTGGGGCCAGCGTTTCAGGGTTGTGAAAGAACTGGCCCACAGGAAGTCCCCGTTTCAGGACATCCGCATTTTCGAGAGCAGCAGCCATGGCCGTGTGCTGGTGCTGGACGGTATCGTGCAGATCACTGAGCGGGATGAGTTCATCTATCAGGAGATGCTGGCTCATGTGCCGCTCTTCATGCATCCGAACCCAAAACGTGTTCTCATCATCGGGGCCGGTGATGGTGGTGTGCTGCGTCGTGTTCTCCAGCACAGGACGGTCGAGAAAGCCGTCATGGTGGAAATTGATGGTGACGTGATCGAACTCTCCAAGCAGCACCTGCCGATGTTTGGCAAGGATGCGTGGAATGACCCGAGGGCTGAGGTCATCGTTGGGGACGGGATCGATTACGTCAAGAAATCTGGTGATGCAGCCTTTGATGTCATCATCGTGGACAGCACGGACCCGATCGGCGTGGGTGATGTGCTTTTCACGGATGATTTCTATGAGAACTGCGCCCGCATCCTTTCGGATGAAGGGATCATCGTCAATCAGTGTGGCGTGCCGTTCCAGCAGGCAGATGAGCTGCGGGAGACAACGGCCCGTCGTGCGAAATTCTTCCCGCATGTCACGGCCTATCTGGCTGCCGTGCCAACCTATGTTGGTGGGTTCATGACACTGGGCATGGCCAAGAAGGGGGCTCCGCCGCACCGTCCGGACGTGGTCGAGCTGGCCCGTCGTGCACAGGGCATTGCGGAAGGTTGCCAGTACTGGACGCCAGAGGTGCATGTTGCCTCTTTCAGCCTGCCCCCCTATATCGCCCAGAACCTCCCTCGTTCATGAGGCCATAGAGAAGGATCCCCACCATGCGCCGGACTACAATCGCAGACTTCCAGACCATGAAGGATGAGGGTCGGCGGATCGCCATGCTCACGGTCTATGATTACGCTTCGGCCCTGATTGCCGAGCAGGCGGGCGTGCCGGTCATTCTGGTGGGGGATTCTCTGGGCATGGTCATGCAGGGGCGGGATACGACCCTGCCCGTGCGTGTGGAGGACATGATCTATCATGCACGGATGGTCCGCCAGGGCAGCCATAAAGCCCTTATTGTGGTCGACCTGCCCTTCCTTTCCTATGCTACCGAGCAGGATGCCGTGGATGCGGCCCGCCGTGTGATGCAGGAGGGTGGTGGACAGGCCCTGAAGCTGGAAGGCGGCCGGGAGATTGCCCCGGTCGTGCGTCGGCTGACGGAAATGGGTGTGCCCGTCATGGGGCATCTGGGTCTGACACCGCAGTCCCAGCATCAGATCGGCCTGCGGGCGCAGGCAAAGCAGGTCGAGGCCGCCCGTAAACTTCTGGATGATGCCCGTGCGCTGGAGGAGGCCGGAGCTTTCGGTATTGTGCTGGAGGTCATTCCCGCCGAGCTGGCCGAGCTGGTTTCCAGAACCCTGACCATTCCGACCATCGGGATCGGAGCCGGGCCGGGTTGTGATGGGCAGGTCCAGGTCTGGCATGACGTGCTGGGTCTTTTCGAAGGCAAATCCCCTCGTCATGCCCATCGGTTTGCTGAAATCGGAGAGCAGATGGTTGGAGCCTTGTCCCATTATGTCCGGCAGGTTGAGGAAGGCTCTTTCCCGACACAGGCACAGAGCGTGAGCATGAAGTCGGATGTACTGGCCAGCCTGAAGGCGGGGGAATGACCAGCTCCCCCAGGTGGGGAACGTGGTGAAGCCTTGCCCGGGCCCGGATTGTCAGACGGGGATGAAGCTGGCAGAGTGGTGAACTTCCCCTGTATTTACAGGATAAAACAGAATGACGGATGAAACATTGAAGTCCAGCCCCCTTCAGGCGCTGCATGAAGAGCTGAAGGCCACGATGGGATGCTATGCAGGCTATGCCCTGCCCGAGCATTACCCTCTCGGCATGGAGGTGGAGCATCTTCATACCCGCAAGCAGGCGGGGCTGTTTGACATCTCCTTTCTGGGGCAGGTCCGTATCCGTGCAAAAGAGGATAATGCCGCTGTTGTTGCTGAGGCGCTCGAAGCCCTGATGCCTCTGGACATCATGGGGCTTGAGAAGAACCGGGTCCGCTATGGCCTGTTGACGACTGATCAGGGCGGCATCCGGGATGATCTGGCCATTTCCCGTCAGGAAGAAGAGTTCATCCTGACACTCAATGGCCAGAACAGGGAAGACAATGCTGATTATCTCGAAAATGCCATTGGCAATGATTGCAGGCTGATCCGGGAATTTGACCGGGCCATGCTGTCCCTTCAGGGCCCTCTGTCGGCCGAGGTTCTGGCCCGTGTGCTGGACCAGACGACCATCATGGGGATGCGGTATCGGGACAGTCTGGCCATGCAGTGGGAGGGTGGCAGCCTCATTGTATCCCGTTTCGGTTATACGGGTATGGAAGGGTTCGATCTTTCTCTGGAGGCCAGTCAGGCTGAAGCCTTTGCCCGCCGTCTGCTGGACGATCCCGATGTGGCTCCGGCTGGGCTGGAGACACGGAACAGCCTGCGGATGGAAGCCGGGCTGTGTCTGTATGGGGCGGACATCGACAAAACCACATCTCCGGTGGAGGCCGCTCTGGTCAGCAGCATAGCTGCCTGTCGCCGGGCCGGTGGAGCACGGGCGGGGGGGTACCCTGGTGCCGGGACGATCGAAGGGCAGATGGAACATGGCGTATACCGCCAGCGCGTCGGTCTGCGTCCAGAAGGGGACGTGCTGCTGGGTGGCGGTGTGGAACTCTTCTCGGATGAAGGAAGGACAGACCGGGTCGGGCGCATTACGTCTGGCTGTTTCAGTCCGACCCTGCGGGCCATGATTGCCATGGCGTATGTCACACCATCCCATGCAGCAGAGGGTACGGTGCTTTACGCCGCCGATGCGGACGGGCAGCTCCACAAGGTTTCTGTCACGGCTTTGCCCTTCGTCCCGCAGACGGCCCGCTGAGCAGAAGACACCTGAGTGAAAGTTTGTGAACAGGGCTTTACACGGCCCTGTTTTTTGGTGAGGCTCGCATTCATGCAGGGCTTGAGGCAGGCCTTGTCCGCCTTCTCCCACAGTGGGAGAGGACTGACAGGAATGTGTGTTGCCTCCGGCCATTTTTTTTGCTCAGCGTGGTTCCATCGGCAGCTGGGCGGGGCAACTCAGGGAGAGTCGAAATGAGCGAGAGCATCCATATTCTGGCACTGGTCACCATTGCTGAAGAGAAAGCCGCCCAGCTTGAGAAAGCCGTGCAGGTCTGTGCTGGTCATTCGCTGAAGGAAGAAGCCTGCCAGCGTTACGAAATTTCCCGTGATGCTGAGAAGAAGGGGCGTTTCATGGTCAGCGAGATCTGGGCCAGCAAGGACGGGTTCGAAACCCACCTTGCCAGCAAGCATTTTGGCGCTCTGGCCGGTTTCATCAAGGAGCATGGAGCCGAGCTGGAGGTCATCCGACAGCAGCCTCTGCATCCCGCATCGTAAGCTGGATTAAGGGAGAATCATCACATGGCTGATTATCGTCTTGGAATTGATTTTGGCGGCACGAAAATCGAAATTCTTGCTCTGGACCGCAGTGGCAAGGAAGTGCTGCGCGAGCGTATTCCCAACCCCGGGGTTTATGACAAGGCCATCGAGGCCATCCGGGACCTGGTGCTGAAGGCTGAGGACCAGATCGGCTGTGTGCCTGCCCATCGCATCACGGGGACTCAGCTGACATCCACTCTGGGCATCGGCATCCCCGGGTCCCTGTCCCCCGAGACAGGCCTGGTCCGCAACTCCAACGCTACATGGCTGAACAACAATGCCTTCAAGCGTGATGTGGAGGAGAGTCTTGGCCGTCCCGTGCGTGTTGAAAATGATGCCAACTGCTTCGCTTTGTCCGAAGCTGCTGATGGCGCTGGTGCCGGTTATTCCGTCGTTTTGGGCGTGATCATCGGGACAGGCATGGGCGGTGGCATTGTGGCCAATGCTCGGGTGCTCTCCGGTCATCATCACATCGCCGGTGAATGGGGTCATATCCCTCTGCCGTGGGCAAAGCCGGAAGACATGCCCATGCGGAAGTGTTTCTGTGGCAATGAGGGTTGTCAGGAGCGCTATCTCTGTGGCCCGGCACTGGCTGCGGAATGGAAGGGTGAAGGCAACCGCTCCCCGAACGGAATTGAAGAGGCGGCCCGTAATGGGGATGAAGCCGCCATCCGTGCGCTGGACCTCTACATGGACCGTTTCGCCCGGGCCTGTGCGCAGGCTGTCAATTTCCTCGATCCTGATGTGATCGTGCTGGGTGGTGGCGTGTCCAATCTTCCCAGCATCTACGAGCGTGTGCCCAAGCTGCTGCCCCGTTATGTAATTACATCGCCTTGCACGACACCGATCGTGCAGAACCGTCATGGTGACAGTTCTGGTGTGCGTGGGGCTGCCTGGCTGTGGGATGTAGCCGAAAATGGCATTTCCAAGAAAAATGCCTGATCCGGTCTCGCCAGCCGCATGAGGCAAGGGCCTGCTCCTTCAGGGGGCAGGCCCTTTTTTCATGGGGCGGCCATCATGAAAAAAAAACCGCCTGCCCCTCATGGAAAGGCAGACGGTCTGTTCCGATGGTGCGCTGGCCAGCCCTTCCTGCCCCGGCAAGGAGCAGGAAGAACGGAGTGGCTCAGACGGAGTAGTACATCTCAAACTCAACCGGATGCGGTGTGTGCTCAAAGCGGTATACGTCCTGCATCTTCAGCGTGATGTAGCTTTCGATCTGGTCCTTGGTGAAGACATCACCTTCCAGAAGGAAGGCATGATCGGTCTTCAGGGCCTCCAGAGCTTCACGCAGGGAGCCGCAGACGGTTGGAATCATGTTCAGCTCTTCCTGCGGCAGCTCGTACAGGTCCTTGTCCATGGCTTCGCCCGGGTGGATCTTGTTGCGGATGCCGTCCAGACCAGCCATCAGCATGGCACTGAAGGCAAGGTAGGGGTTGGCTGTCGGGTCGGGGAAGCGGACCTCGACACGCTTTGCCTTCGGGCTTGTAGCGTAGGGGATACGACAGGATGCAGAGCGGTTGGCGGAGGAATAAGCCAGCAGCACAGGGGCTTCAAACCCCGGAATCAGCCGCTTGTAGGAGTTGGTGGAGGGATTGGTGAAGGCATTCAGTGCCTTGGCGTGTTTGATGATCCCGCCAATGTAGTACAGGGCCTCATCGGAAAGGTCAGCATAGCGCTTGCCAGCAAAGAGCGGCTTGCCGTCCTTCCAGACGGACTGATGCACATGCATGCCGGTGCCGTTGTCGCCATAGATGGGCTTCGGCATGAAGGTGGCCGTCTTGCCGTAGGAATGGGCGACATTGTGCACGCAGTATTTGTAGATCTGCATGAAGTCGGCTGACTTCACCAGTGTGGCGAAGGCCGTGCCCAGCTCGTGCTGGCTGCGGGCCACTTCATGGTGATGCTTCTCGATCGGCAGACCCATCTCGCCCATGGTAGCCAGCATCTCGGCGCGCAGGTCATGTTCGCTGTCCACCGGCGGAACAGGGAAATACCCACCCTTGCGGGCCGGGCGATGGCCCATGTTGCCTTCCGGGTAGTCCTTCAGGGCAGCTTCCGGCCCTTCGATGCTGTCGAGGTGGTAAGTGCCGTAATTCTCACCCGTGCCGAAGCGGACACTGTCGAAAATGAAGAACTCGGCTTCCGGCCCGAAGAACGCCGTATCACCCAGGCCACTCTTCTTCAGGTAGGCTTCGGCCTGTTTGGCTGTCGCACGGGGGTCACGATTGTAATAGCCGCCCGTTCTGGGGTCGATGATGTCGCAGATCAGGATGAGCTGCGGGCGGGCGGAGAAGGGGTCGACCACGGCTGTTTCCGGGTCCGGCAGCAGGACCATGTCGGACTCGTTGATGGCCTTCCACCCCTGGATGGAGGAGCCGTCAAACATGAAGCCTTCCGTGAAGGTGTCCTCTTCAATGGTGCGGACCGTCTGCGTGGTGTGCTGCCATTTGCCCTTCGTGTCGGTGAAGCGGAGATCAACGAACTCGATGCCGTGCTCTTCGATCAGCTCAAAAACGCGCTGGATGGCGGCTTTCTGAGGGGAAGGGCGTTGTGCGGAAGGAGAGGAAACTGCTTTTTTCGCCATGGCTGCGTGCCTCGCAATTTTTGGACTGATACCAAAACGATTAGGGGACAATTGGCCATCTGTCGAGTGCTTGCTCATAAACTTCATTTTATGAGACAGTGCTGCCTCAGTTTTTTATAATCCCCGGCATCTGTGCCGTATGGAAAATCCATCTGGTGGTCATGTCTGCGCCTTCCCCTGTAAAAATATCCGACGCCCTTTTTTTTCATGAGACCCTGCCATGGACACCTGATGACGTGAACCGTCAGCTTGCCAGCAGTCTTGCTGGCATGGATGACGGGGAGCTGTTTCTGGAATATCGGGAAGAAGAGACGCTGGGGCTGGAAAATGGCCTGCTGCGGACGGCTGGTTTCAACCGCTCTTCAGGGTTTGGCCTGCGGGGTGTCACGGGCAGCCAGACCATCTTTGCCCACTCGGATCTTCTGGGGATGGGGGCGTTGCGGCGTGCCGCCGAGGGGCTGGGCAGTGTAGAGCGCATGGCTCTCCGACCGGACCAGCAGGCCCCTTCCCGCCTGCAGGAGGCTGCGGCGGCAGATGGACGGGCCTCTCTTTATGGTGCAGCACATCCGCTTGAGGGGGGGGATTTCTCACAGCGTGCGGCGTTGCTGGGAGAGATTGAGGCCTATGGGCGAGGGTTGGACCACCGTGTCGTGCAGGTGAATGTGACCCTCAACACGCAGTGGCAGGTCGTGCGGATCATGCGTCCTGCGTTTCTTCAGGAGGGGCATGCAGGGCCGCTGGTGGATGTCCGTCCGCTGGTCCGGCTCGATGTTTCCGTGGTGGTGGAGCAGGGCGGACGGCGGGAGAGTGGTCGTGCCGGACAGGGAGGGCGGTATGCTCTGTCCCGCCTTATGGAGCCGTCCTGCTGGCAGGCCATGACACAAGAGGCCCTGCGGCAGGCCCTGGTGACGCTGGAGGCCGTGGCGGCTCCGGCAGGGGACATGCCGGTTGTGCTGGGGGCCGGCTGGCCCGGGATTCTGTTGCATGAGGCTGTCGGGCACGGGCTTGAGGGTGATTTCAACCGCAAGGGGACGTCTGTTTTTTCCGGGTGCGTGGGCCAGCGTATTGCTGCCCCGGGGGTGACTGTTCTGGATGACGGCACCTTGCCGGAGCGGCGTGGCTCCCTGAACATGGATGATGAGGGAACTCCCACCAGCCGGACCGTGCTGATTGAAGACGGGATATTGCAGGGATACATGCAGGACCGGCTGAATGCCCGCCTGACATCAGTAACGCCAACAGGGAATGGCCGCCGTCAGTCCTATGCCCATGCGCCGATGCCGCGCATGACCAATACCATCATGGCGGGGGGACAGGCCTCGGAGGAGGAAATGATCCGCTCCACGAAGAAGGGCCTGTATGCCCGCAATTTTGGTGGCGGGCAGGTTGATATCACCTCTGGCAAATTCGTGTTTGCTGCTTCGGAAGCCTATCTGATTGAAGATGGCCGGGTTACGGCACCAGTGCGTGGGGCGACGCTGATTGGCAGTGGAGCAGCGGTGATGGAGCAGATCAGCATGATCGGCCCCGCCATGGAGCTGGACCCGGGCATAGGGACATGTGGCAAGGCCGGGCAGGGTGTGCCTGTTGGTGTGGGGCAGCCCATGCTGAAGGTGAGTGGCCTGACAGTTGGAGGGACAGCGTCCTGATGATTATCTGGAAACAGACTATTGGTCTGGTTTTCCCCGGGGCTGTCCCGGATAGATAAAACAAATGGAATATGTTTCAGATATAAATAATTTTTCATTTCTCTATTGCAAACTATCTTTTTGCTGTCGTAATGTTTTCTCATCACAACAATGGGATGATGGTTTATCGTGATGAAGACGTCCGTGCGTTACGCAGCCCTTCTGTCCAGTCTTTTTGCAGGTACTTTCGGTGCCTGTGCAGATGTGCATGCTGCGGAGACGGCTGTGGCGGCCAGTAACGGTAACGGAGCAGGTGACAGCTCGGCCCAGAAAACGGGCAAAGCTACCCAGCCGGCCAGCGCAGCTGCGGGGACGACTGTTGCGGCTTCTTCCCATGAGGCTGCTGCCCAGAAGCCGGTCGTGTCCATTGCGGAGAAACCAGCCTCCAAGCCGTTGCCGGAGCAGTGGTATACGGGGTCCCTCTATTCTCCCTCACCAGCTCTGCCTGTCCCGGGCATGATTGCTGTGGAGCCTTATGTAGCGGCTGGCCTGCCTGCCGGTGCGTTTGATTCCAACGGGCATCTCAATACCCGGAAGGGAGCCGGGGGGCAGCATTCCATTTCCCAGTTTTCGCTGGCGAAATATGGTATTACGGACCATCTGTCCATCTATCTGCTGCCGACATACAGCTATAGCTGGGGGAATCATACCAAACACTCCGGCCTGAAGTTTAATGATCTGCCGGTGGAGTTCCAGTACCGTCTGACACCGCATTATACGCCGTCCATCACGCTTTATTTTGGTGTGAATACCCCGACAGGTGATTACAAGAACCTTTCCAATGCGTCAGAGGGGGTTGGCCAGGGTGTCTGGGCACTTCGCTATGGTGTGCACAGCCAGTTTGCCCTGCCGTTTTTTGACCATGCAATGCGTGTGCGTCTTTGGGCGCAGGTCCGCCATCCGGTGGCCAGTACGAAACTGCGCAACATCACCAGTTATGGGACAGAGAAAGGTTTCACCGGGCGTGGTCATGCCGGTCCCTATGGGAATGAGGGTGGTTCAGTCGAGCTGGGTATCACCAAGAAGTGGGTGTTTGCGCTGGACCTGTACCATACCTGGGCTACATCCAGTTCGGTCAATGGGTACAATGTTTATTCAAAGAAATACATCAACTCTCGGACGGGTTGGTCCGGTGCCTTCAATGTCGGGCCTGGGATTGAATATAACTGGACGTCGAGTGTTGGTGGGATTGTCGGTGTGATCCTGCCGGTGGCCGGGCACAATACGTCCCGGTCCATCTCACCGGAAGCCGCTGTGTTTGCCGTGTTCTGATCAGCTCTTCATCGGACAGGAAAAACCCCCACCTGATTTTCAGGCGGGGGTTTTTTTCGTTTCAGCCCTGTGGGAGGAAGAAGATTCTGAAAATGCTCTTCAGGATGAAGGGAATGCCATACTGAATGGCCAGGAGCAGGATGAGGGGGGAGAAGTCCATCATGCCTGTGTCTGGTAGAATATTGCGGATGGGTTGCAGAACGGGCTCCACAAGCCTTGCCAGTATCTCAAGAAGGCTACTCACGAAGCGGTTGGTCTGAGGGTTTATGACGCCAAAACCGATGGCCATGGAGGCGAGGCAGTAGGCAAGGATGATCCATGTATAAACATCCAGCACCACCATGAGGAGATTGATGACCTGGAGATAGATGATGGCAGCATGCACAGGCGGATATCCTTCCTGATGGCGTGAGGAGATGCAGACCCACACATGTAACAATCTTCTGCATGGCTGGCGAGACCAATTGCTGGGCAGTCACGACTTGACAGTTCATGGCGTGCATGGTGTCTTGAACGGCAGATTGTGGGGCTATAGCTCAGTTGGGAGAGCGCCTCGTTCGCAATGAGGAGGCCAGGGGTTCGACTCCCCTTAGCTCCACCACGATTTTCCTGAAAAACAGTTTGGGATGGCATCGGGGAAGAGGGCTGGGACTGGTTCACTGTTTCAGTCCCGGGGGCCGTCTTGCTTTACGGTGTTGCTGGGATGGATCTGGAGATATGCTCCGCCAGCTGTATTACGAGTTTCCGCATCAGTGCGGCCGTATCGGCATCTGTCCTGACAGGCCCGTTGGCAGCGAGATGCGCAATGTTGCGGACCATCGGTTTGTGGCGATCATGCGGAACAATGGCCCAATGGGCGTTCAGTATGGCATGACCACTCACATCCACATCGAATTCGGAAATGGCAACCATGATCTGTATGTCGGCTGCCTGGGCCAGGGGCTGGTCCGTCACCAGGATGTCATGCTGGGAGGCAGCCACTTCGTTGGTGATCAGGTCCGTAATGCCAAGGGACAGGCGGGATGCCCAGCGGGAGTTGGGGCTGCGGCGGATTTCCTCCCCCTGACGGGTGATGATCTCCTGGCTGTCCAGATAGTCCGGCATGATGATCCGGCTGATCTGCACGATGGTTGTTTGCGGAGACACCTGGAGGGATTTCGTATCGGTATGGACAGGAATGCCGAGCGTATAGATGTGCAGCTGGGGAGATGCACAGCCTGCAAGCAGGGTGCAGCTTCCCAGAAGGGCAAGAACAGTACGGCGTGATGGAAACATCATGGGTGGCGTCCCATAAGCAGAAGTTGCGGATTGCGTTCCACATCGTTGGCGAACCCACGGAGAGAGGAAGCCGTTGCGGCAATATCCCGCAGCGCAGCATCCAGATTGGCTCGGTCCACGGAACGGGCGGAGAGAATGTCCTGCAGGGCCTCCAGTGTGGCTGTGGCAGAGAGGAGTGTCCTGTGGATATCCTTTCCACGCATTTCAAGCTGGTTGGTACCTGTATCAAACAGTCGGTCCAGTTTTGCCAGTGACCCATCCAGCTGGGTATGCAGGTCCCTGATGGTGGCAGTGGCAACCTGCATGGTTTCCTGCGACTGGTCGGATGTTCTCTTCAGGCTGGCAATGAGGCCGGGTAGGTCCTGGCGCAGGCCCTCGCTCAGCTCCGTGACGGATAGCAGGGCGGAATCAGCATGCTGGCTGATATCCTTGATGGGAATCTGCTCCAGTGTGTTTTTCAGCTTCTCCATGGTGGAGAGCCGGACAGGAATCTCCGGCAGTTTTGTGATGCGGGGATGCAGCGTGGCGGGAGCGGATTTGTCGAAGTCCAGTTCGATGTTGGATTGCCCCGTCACGAGGCTCTGCAGGTTCAGTCCGGCGCGCAGGCCATTGTCAATCATTGTCTGGAAATTGACCTGCTTGCCCCCCGCATCGTCCTGGACAACATGCATCTGCCCGGTCTCCAGAGTAATGATGACCGGGATATAGGCTTTGTGGTCCTGTGGGTCGAAATGCAGGGTGATGCTCTGGACGGATCCGACCTTCACACCACGGAAATTGACTGGGGCCCCGACAGACAGGCCAGCAATGGAGTTCTGGAACACCACGGCAACGTCCCGTGTTTTGGAGAAGAGGCGGAGATGCCCGAATGTCATGATGATGAACAGTAGCAGCACGCCCCCAAGGACGACAAAGATGCCGATCTGGGTTTTTCTGTTGGTGGTTTCAGACATGCTGTTCGGCCTTCTGTTCTGTCTGGGAAGGGATGGAAGCAGAGCGGTGCATGAAGGCCGTCACCTCCGGGAGGGTACAGCTGTCATGCAGGGCACGGGGTGAGCCACTGGCAATGGGCCTGTGCGTGACAGCATCCAGAAAGATGCCATCATCAGCAATGGTGAAAAGGCTGGGCAGTTCGTGGCTGACAATGACGATCGTAGCCCCAAGTCCGTCACGCAGGGTGAGGATGAGGTCATCCAGCCGGGCGGAGGTGATCGGGTCCAGCCCGGCGGAGGGTTCGTCAAAAAAGAGGATGTCCGGCTCCAGCGCAATGGCCCGGGCCAGTCCAGCCCGTTTTTTCATGCCGCCGGAAATCTCGTAGGGGAAGAGATCGATGGCATGCTCCATCCCCACCAGCCCCAGTTTCAGGCGGACGAGATGGTCTATGGCATCAGGCTTGAGGTCCGTGAACATCTCCAGCGGCAGGGCGACATTCTCACCCACGGTCATGGAGCTCCACAGCGCACCACTCTGGAAGAGAACGCCATAACGGCGGTTGATGGCCGTGCGGTGGGCGTCATCCTGCTCCCAGTAATTCTCCCCACCCACCATGATGTGCCCTGCCGTGGGGCGCAGAAGACCGATCATGCTCCTCAGCAGGGTGCTTTTGCCGCAGCCGGAGCCCCCCATGACAGCAAAGATGGAGCCTTTTTTCAGGTCGAATGACACATTCTGCTGGATGATCTTGGACCCGAAAGAGAGTTGCAGATCACGGACGGAAATGAGAGTTTCTCTATCAGACATCATCAGATTCCAGCGGCGTTGGCGAGGACGGCAAAAACGGCATCCAGAGCGATGACCCCGACAATCCCGATGACGACAGCCCGTGTGGCGGCAATGCCGACATCCGCAGCACTGCGGCCGGCTTTCAGGCCGATCCGGCAGGCAGCCAGAGCGATGAAGCCAGCAAAAAAGAGTGCCTTGATGAACCCGAAGGCAAACTGGCTCAGTTCCACGCCGTTGAAGGTGGAGAGCCAGTATCCGGTGGGAGAAATGTCCATCATGGTCATGGAGACGACAAAACCGCCGAAAATCGAGACCAGCGTGCCATAGAGATACAGCAGCGGCATCATGAGGATCAGCGAGAGAATGGAGGGGAGCAGGATATAGCCCGCCACGGAGATGCCAGTCACCTGAAGAGCGTCAATCTCTTCATTGCCCTGCATGGTGGAGATGCGGGCTGCATAGGCTCCGCCCGTACGTCCGGCCATGATGATGGCTGTCATGATGGCGGAGATTTCACGGGCGGAGGCAATGCCCACCAGATTGGTCACATAGATTTCAGCTGCGAATTTGCGTAATTCCAGCAGCCCCACGAAGGCCAGGATGGCCCCGATCAGAAAATTGACAATGCTGACGATGAGCAGTGCCGAGGGGCCAGCATTCCAGACATCCACAAGCAGGTCCTTGAGACGCATGGAGTTTTTGCCACGCAACGTCCCGACAGCTCCCCGCATGACTTCCAGCAGCAGGGCGCTGGATGTGGCTGTCTCATGCAGGATGTCCAGCGTCTTTCCGCCAACACGGGCAAAGAAGCTTTCCCGGTCCTGCTGGTGGGGGGCGGGTTGTTCCACTTTTTCTGGCAGAAGAGCCAGAAGGCGCTGGGCGGAAGACGGCAGGGCGTGATCATCAAATGTCAGGGAGGCCTGGCAGGCGGCCTGCTTGACGGTCCACAGGAACATGATGAAGCAGGAATCCCAGCTGCCCAGTCCGTCCGGGTTGATGGACAATGTCTTCCCGCTCCCTGGGTGGGAGGAGGTGAGAGCAGTTGCCGGGAACTGCACCACATCATCCTGCAGGGCCTTCCAGTCCCCCCGGATGGTCAGGGACAGCCCGTTGGCCGTATCGTCAATGGACCATGAAGGCGGGGTGCTGTCTTTGGTGGGGGAGGGAACAGCCTGTTGTGTCATGAGGAGACGGTATGCCCTGCCACAGGCACGGGGGAAGTGAAATTCTGCAACATGGCCCTGCCCACAAAATATTCTGTCCGTTCATTCTATGTCAGTTTTTTAATGAAAGCGAGCCGCTTCTCTTCAGGGCTGCCATCAGGTCAAGGCATGAGTTTCCTTTTCAGCGGGTGGGTTTTTCACTGCTGGCATAGAGCCGCAGATGAAGCCTGTGACCGTTGGAGTAATTCAGTCCGTCAAACTGGTCATACAGAATGCTCTCCGTGCCAAGGCGGGCCAGTTCCTGCTGGAAGGCTGGGTCATCCTTCCTGTCCAGGAGAGCCAGATCGCAGCGTGCGTGGTCATGCAGTTCATAGGCTGCTTGCGATGGTGGCAGCAGTCTGGCCCGGCCCCCGGTAAGGAAGACAAGGCTGGGTTCCCTGTAGGAGGGGGAAATCAGGGCGCTGTCGGGACAGGGGCGGAGCTCCCGGAAGCTCTCGGCAATGCGGGGAGCAAGCTGGATGCTGGTCAGATGGGGAATGACGCAGAGGAAGATGCCCGTTTCGGTCAGCAGGGCGGCACCCATGGCGCAGAGTGCCCCGCCGGACCAGTTCTGTTTCCAGATGAGCCGGAGGCCTGCCAGAAGGAGTGGCAGGCTGCCCAGGGCAGGTATGAGCGCATCCGCAAAGAGGTGGCCTTCCATCCTGTAGAGCAGGACTGGCCCGGCCAGGCAGAAGAGGAGTCCGGCCAATCCCCAGGCGAGGGCGTAGAGGGACACCCCCAGTTTCGTCCAGAGAGAACGTAGCGGTACGAGGGGCCAGACCGTCAGGCTGGCAGCCACCAGAATGGCAATGGCCGGGTAGGTTGGCAGGACATAATGAGGGAGCTTGGTGGCCAGACACTCAAAGATGAGCCAGTGTGGGATGATCCAGCAGAGAAGAAACAGGGTCTCTGGTTTGGCACGTCGCTGCCAGAGGGCTGGGAGAGAGTGTATGGCTGCCAGAGCCCCTGGCCAGAAAGCGAGCAGGAACAGGAGGAGATAATAGCCGGGGGGGAAGCCGTGTGTTTCCTGCGGGTGGGCAATTTTGCCAAGCAGATTGTGGCCTACGGCACGGCGGAAGAACTCACCATGACTGACCAGAGCAATGCCAAGACACCAGGGAAGGACGATGAGTACGCTGAGCAGCCAGCCCCACCCGGCCCGCAACTGTCGGATGAGTGCCGTACTGCGCAGACAGATGGAGAGTGAGATCAGGGTGCCCAGGGCGGGGATGAGAACAATGGGGCCTTTCAGCATCATCCCTACCCCGAGAGCGCTCCAGTAGAGGATGCTGGAACGGCATGGTGTCGTTCTGCCCTTCTGCATGTCGGTGAAATGGCAGAGCAGCAGGGCCTGAAGGCACAGAATATCCAGCAGCAGGGTGCTGTCGATGGTGGCCATCCGGCTCTCTGCGGCAAATAGCGGTACCACCATGAGCAGGCCTGCCGCCAGCAGGCCTGTAGAAAATCCGAACAGACGGGTTCCGATCCAGGCTGTCAGGAGGATGCTGCAGACTGATGCCAGAAGGCTGGGGATACGGTAGGGCCAGCTTTCATGGCGTAGTGTTTCATCCTGTGTGATGATTTCGGAGGCCTTTACCGCTCCGGCTTCCAGCCAGTAGATGCCTGCTGGTTGCAGATAGCGGGGTTGGTCCTGGAAGCGTATGTCCAGGAAATTGCCGGAAGAGAGCATCTGGGCTGTGGCCTGCATGTAGCGTGGTTCATCCCTGTCCAGCGGGGGCAGGCTCATGCGCCCCGGCAAGGCAGCCAGAAACGCCAGAACGGCAAGCAGAGCGTAATGACGGAATTTTGGAGGCATGAAAACTCCGGTTCGCACTGGATGAACGGGCATGATGCCCGGATCGTCAGAAGGGTCGTCCGGTGCCGGGCGGGGAGAGAGGCTGCTGTCTTACAGTTCGTTCAGTGGTGGTGGCCGACGGGTGCGGTTCTGTAGCCAGAGAACCCCCAGCATGTCACGCACCCCCACGAGAGCCCGGTGCAGATTGGTATATTTGGAATGGCCATGAAGCCTGGCCCTGTGTCGTGTCTCGATGCAGATGAGGGGGGCGCCGTAGCTTTTCATCAAGGCGGGGATGAAACGGTGCAGCCCTTCAAACTGGGGCAGGGAGAGGAACAGGTCGCGTGGGAAGAGCTTGAGCGGCCCGCCCGTATCAGGGCAGTCATCCTTGAGCAGATGCTGGCGCAGACCATTGGCGAAACGGGTGGCAAACCTGCGGGAGAGCCTGTCCTGACGCTTGCGGCGGACGCCAACAACCAGAGGGCCGACAGCCCCTTCACCATGGTCCCATGCGGCTTCGACCATTGTTTTGATGAAGGCAGGGTCGTCCTGTCCGTCTCCATCCATTGTGGCGATCCATGGGGCACGGGCGGCCCTGATGGCCGTGCGCAGGGCCGTAGATTTACCCAGACAGGAGGGATGGGACAGAATACGCAACCCGGGCAGGATAGTGCTGCGGGCTTCCTGCAATTTCTGGAGGGTGTCGTCCGTACTGCCATCATCCACGAAGATGATCTCTGCCGGTGGCAGGCTCTCAAGAGCCGTGCGGATTTCTGCACAGACGGGAAGGATATTCTCGCCCTCATTGAGGACGGTAATCACGACAGCCAGCAAGGGACTGGTCATCTCACTGGCTGTCATGATGTCTTACGCAGCTTTGTCACCAAAGGCTTGCGGGAGTGCTTTCAGGCCATCATTGATGAGCCTGTTGGCAAGGTCGGGGTCTTCAGCCAGCTTTTTACCAAGAACGTCCTTTGTAGCTGCCAGGGCCAAGGCGGCCGCCTCACGGCGGATGTCGCGCAGGGCGATTTTTTCGGCAGCTTCAATACGCTCACGGGCCATTTTTTCGTGGCGGGCAACAATCTCTGCCGCATCACTTTCGGCCTGGGCACGCAGCTGCTGGGCCTCAGCATTGGACTTGGCAATCAGTGCCTGAGCCTCTTCCTGGGCCTGCTTGTGGTCACGTCTGGAATCTTCGAGCATCTGCTCGGCCTCACGGCGGAGACGTGTGGCCTCATCCAGATTTTTGCGGACCTCATCAGCCCGGTCATCCAGCTTGGATGTGACAACAGCCCATATCTTGCGACCGAAGATGACGAAGAACAGGACAAAAGCAAGTGCTGTCCAGAAGCGGGGTTCATGAAACATGCTTAGCTCCTCGCAGCATGGGCGTGTTCAACAGCAGCGGCAATGGCCTGCTGGTCGGCTGTGCCAACAAGGCGCTCTGTCAGAACCGTAGCAGTGCTGGATGCGATCTCATTGATGCTGCCCAGCGCATTGCTGCGGGATAGAGCAATCTGCGCTTCAGCCTTCTTGATCTCTGCTTCCAGGCGGGCTGCTGTTTCTTCTGCCTGAACCCGGATTTTCTCCTTGGCCGTATCGCGGATGCCCTGGATGGTGGCGCGGGCCTCTTCCATGGCTTTCTCGCGGGCCTCGCAGAGTTCCTTCTGGGCCTGGTCGGCATCCTTGCGGGCGCGGCGGGCAACGTCCAGATCGTTCCGGACGCGGACTTCACGGGCCTTGATGACATCCGCCACCTTAGGCAGGGCGGAACGGCTCAGAAGCAGGTAGAAGACGATGAAAATGATGGCACCCCAGACCACCTGCCCCTGCAACAGGGGATCCTTGAAGTGGAGCTGGGGCATGCCTTCCGCCACGGCCCGGCCCGGTAAGGCCGCAAGGGGGGCGGCGGCAGACAGGAGGAAACGAGGCGTAAGGCGCATGGGTCCTGCCCTCAGACGAAGAGAATAAGGAAGGCAATCAGCAGGGCGAAGAGGGCAATGGCCTCCGTCAGGGCGAAGCCAAGCATGCCCAGACCGAACACATGCGGGCGGGAAGCCGGGTTGCGGGCGATGGAGTTCACCAGGGCGGCAAAGATGTTGCCGATACCAGCACCGACACCGGCGAGAGCAATCACGGCAAGACCAGCACCAATCTCACGGGCGGGATGAAGAAGATCCATGGTTCAGGTTCCTTTAAGACAGGGCGAAGGAAAACACGTGGAGGTATCGGTCACTCAGTGATCGACAGCCTCACGCAGGTAAATGCAGGTAAGGATGGCAAAGACATAGGCCTGTAGCAGCCCTACCAGCAGCTCAAGTGCCGTCAGTGCGATGTTGAGCACAAGCGGAGTGACAGCCAGCACATCGCCGACAACTCCGAGACCGGCAAGCATGATCGTGAAACTTGCGAAGACTTCCAGCAGCACATGCCCGGCCACCATGTTGGCAAACAGACGGATGGACAGGCTGATGGGGCGGGAGATGTAGGAAAGAATCTCGATGGGGATCAGGATGGGGCACAGGGCCACCGGAGCCCCCTCCGGCATGAAATGTTTCAGGAAGGCGATGCCCTGGAACCGCAGCGAGGTCAGGATGCAGAGAATGAATACCGTGATCGCCAGGGCGAAGGTCACGGCGATGTGGCTGGTGAATGTATAGGAGAATGGCAGCAGACCGATATAGTTGCCGGCCAGGATGAAGAAAAACAGGGCAAAGACGAAGGGAAAGAAGGCCGTGCCCTTCTCACCGATGGTATCGACAGCCAGGCCGTGCACGAACTCGTAACTGACCTCCGCCGCAGCCTGGAGACGACCGGGCACAACAGCCTTCGGCTTCATGCCGAGATAGAGGAACGCCAGCACGACAGCCACACTGATGACCATGTACAGCGGGGCCTGGGAGAGGCACAGGGCCTCACCAAAAGAACCAAAAATCGGATGCAGCTCAAACTGCCCGAGCGCGTCAATCGTCGATCCGCTGGCCACGCTGGCTTCTCCCGTTTTTCTGCGTCCCACTTTCGGGGACATCCATCACATTCACAACACGCCAGACATTCCGCAGGCCGGCTCCCATGCCAAGCATGGCGAACACAATTATAAACACAGGCCTGTATCCTGTCCATCGGTCAAGCTCATAGCCAATGCCCAGACCAACAGCAATACCGGCAATCATGTCACTGGCGATGCGGAAGGCCATGCCGAGGGAGGACTGTTCTGAGAGGGCTGACGGCTTCGCTTTCCCGGTCCGGGGAGCCACCTTCTGCTCCAGCCGGGCGAGACGGTCATCGAACGGCTCACGTCTGGCTGTATCGTGATCGATCATGCGCGATCCCCCATAACTCCCCGCCGTATCTGGCGGGGCAGCGCTCCGTTCCTTTCGTGGTGTAGCGCCATCGGAAAGGAAGCCCGTGCTGGACAGGTCTAGCTAGACAGGCTGTTCAGTCACTGTCAATGATTTCCCGCCCTGCATTTCTGGCATGGCGCCTCAGCCGACGAGGCGCAGCTTCCTGTTCCGGGGGCGGGAGGATGGACCGTCCTGCTCCGGCCCAAAGGGCAGCATGGGGGCTTCATGCTGTTTTTCGCCGGACTCGGCAGGGGCATCAGGCATGCGCTGGCCCAGATAGGCCTCCGAAAGGGCGCGGAAGGCATAATCCAGCATGGATGTCGCATAGCTGGCCATTTCGTCCCCTTCCACCGTGCCGCAGGCTCCGAAGCGGGAATAGGCGAACTGCTCGACAAACACCTCCAGCGGCACGCCGAACTGGAGGCCGATGCTGACGGCCTGGCTGAAACATTCCATCAGCCCACGGGCCATGGGGCTTTCCCGAGGAGGGGTGAGGGACAGGGATGCCAGACTGCCATCTTCAAATTCACCGGTCCGCATGAAGAGACGGTGCCCGCCAATGGAGGTCCGCTGGCTGAAGCCTCCCTGACGCATGGGCAGGGGACGACGGACGCCACGGCCCAGCTTCTCCTTGAGGTCGTCCGTTTCCGGCTCGGGCAGGGCTGGCAGATGGTCGCAGAAGGGCAGGACAGCGTCATGCATCAGGGCGTGGGCCTTGGCACCAGCTGGCTGGAGGGGTGTTTGTCCGTCCAGTGTCAGGGCGAGGGCGGCTTCCGGTGAGAGGCCCTTGTGGGCCAGACGCTCCAGAGTGGAAGGACGCAGCCCACCCTGACTGTTGACCAGCGAGAAAATTGGGCCGAGCCCGCAGGATTCCACATCCAGCAGGGCATCGACCGGCCCGGGGGAGGAGAACCCGGTCTCGATCGTGGCAAGGCCGGACAGGGACTGTGTGGCGGCGCTGATGGCAATGCTGGCCTGCTCCAGGTCTGGTGCCTGCGGGCAGGAGAAGGCTTTTTCCGGCGTTGCAGTACCGGCGTGGGCAACAAGCCGTGTGAAACGGGTGATGGCTGTGGCAATGGCCCGGCCTTCGTCACTGTCATAATCCAGCCCGAGGCCCGCCAGGCAGGCGTCCAGGTCTGTCAGCAGGACAATGCCGGCGGGACCGTCACTGTCGCCACGGGGGGCAGGGTCATCAAAAAGCGGAAGGTCGCCGCTGCGGTAGGGGCGCCGTGCGGCATCCAGCCGACGCAGGCTGTCGCAGGCCAGCTTCAGGCAGGCTGCGAAATGTTCCGTGGCGAAAATGCCATCCTGCACGAAACCGGAAAGCCGGATGATGAAGCCGGGCTGCCCGTCCGGCTCATTGCGCCAGAGAGCCGCGTTGGGTGCCATCTGCTGCATCAGCAGCAGGCAGGACAGGCCACGACCGACCGGCGGAGCATCCTGTGGGCTGTGTGGCAGGTGGGGTGTGGTGTCGATCATCTCCACCCAGCGGGCGGATTCACTGGCAAGGCGGACAGGCCCACCTTCTGCCGGCGCCAGCTGGACAAGCGCCTGGGCGGCGTCATCACTCCAGACAGAAGGAAGGGTGACCGCACGCAGGGCTGTGCTGTCGGGGTCGATGCTCGTCTGAAGCGTTCTCATGTGAACGCCATTCCAGTGAAGATGCGCTTTCATGCTGACGAGTCTAGTACTGAAGGGGGAATGATGAAACCATGACCGCAGGGGGAAAACGGGCATAAGCGGGCAGAAAAATGGGGATATGGGGGATAACTGCCAGCCTTGGGAGGAAAAAGAAAAAATGGCGTCCATCATGCAGGATGTTGGACGTGAAGGGCTGAGTCCGCTAGAGCGGTACGGCGTGACTGCATGATGGGTCAACAATGCTTGAATGAGGATGTGTTCATGGCTTCGGACAATGCCGGATATATCGCAGCAAGGCGGGCTGGCCGGGAGCGGATGGAATTGCTGGTCGGGCTGGTGGCCGCTGCTGCACTGGTGGTGCTTGTCGTGCTGGCTCTTGTCGGGCGGCAGCATCCGCAGGACAGTGGCTATCCCCTTCATGCGGCCTTTGGCCATGTTGACGGGCTGAGTGTGGGCTCGGATGTCCGGCTGGCAGGCGTAACTGTCGGGCATGTGCGGAGCATGCAGGTGGACCCACACACCTTCCAGGCCAATGTCGTTTTTTCCGTTGCTTCTGACATACACCTGCCAGTGGATAGCGGGGCCATCATCACATCGGATTCCCTTCTTGGCGGGAAATATGTGGCGCTGACGCCGGGTGGCGATACGGCCATGCTGGCGCCTGACGGGACCATTGGTGAAACGCAGGGGGCCATCAGCCTTGAGCAGCTGCTGAGCAAGTTCATTTTTTCGGTCACGGACTCCCTTCAGAAGAAGGCTGCTCCGGCAGCGCAGCCGGCCGCCGCTTCTGCGGCCGTTCCGGAGCCGGCGCCTGGTGCAGGGCAGACATCACCGTGAGCCACGCCTCTGATGAGCAGACCTGGCTGGACAGGGAGGGGCAGCCCATAAGCTGCACGGGAAAGCTGCGTGTTCTGCGGGACAATGAAGTGGAACTGAGGCAGGTGCTGCGCGATGCCTGCGCCGATGCTTTGCTCATGGAGGTCGGGCCTGTCTTTCTGCGGTACCGCATGGAGCGGCTTCTGGCTGATGTGATGGTGGAAAGTGGTGTCGTCGAGGTGGTGGAAAAGGAAGGTGCGGAGTGAGGATCAGGAAGACAGTTCTGGCCCTGTCCTGTCTGGCGGGGCTGCTGGCCGCGGTGCCGGAGAACCTGCGGGCGGAAGGAGTCCGGGGTGTGGCCGCTCCGGCTGTTTATCCGGCCACGGCGTGGCAGGGGCGCAATGGAGCCGTGCTGCGGATCATGCGGCGCCTGGATTCCCATGTGGAACTCGTGCCGCTGCATGTGGGGGATGATGCTGTTTATGGGCCTCTGTCCCTCCGGCTGGAGCGGTGCCTTCAGAGGCCGGATGGTCTCCCGGCGCAGACGGCCATCCTGCTGAAGATTGAAGAGAAACAGGAATCCGGCAGTCCGCCCTTCGAGGGATGGATGTTCACGGACGATCCGGCCCTGGGGGCGTATGCAGGTGCCCTGTATGATGTGCAGGTCGTGTCCTGTGATGGGGACAGGGTAGACCCCATGGTTGGGCCGTTGCCAGCGCCTGTGCAGCCGCAGCTGCCCATGGCCATTGCCCCGCATGTGGAGGCGGATGAAGGACGGGGGCCGACCGTGCTGGCACCGCCTTCTTCTGGTGGTAGTGGTGGGCAGGGAGCCGCCTCATCCGGGCCGACATCCCTGTTGCCACCGGCGGCTCCATTGCCACCGCCGCAACCGGCGCAGGGTGTGGGCACCCAGCATTGAGGCTGGATGGATGAGACTGGGAGGATGAGGGGAATGCTGTTTACTGACAAGCGGCAGATCAGGGCCGTCTGGCATATTGGTGGGCTGTATGTCCTGGCCGCCCTGCTCGTGTTCCTGATCGTTTTCGTGGCGGAAACATTCCTGCACATGGTGCCGTGTGAGCTGTGCCTTTGGGAGCGGGGACCTTGGCGCGTGCTGCTGGGGCTGGGTGTGCTGGCTCTGGTCCTGTCCCCCCGTTATGCCCGCTGGGCGGCCGTGGCCGGGCTGGTCTGCCTGGCGGTCAGCGTCGGTCTGGGGGTTCTTCATGTCGGGGTGGAGCATGGGTTGTGGCCGAGCCCTGCGGCGGAATGTCACGTTGGCCTTGTGGAAGGGCATGATTTTGCGGACTGGATGGCCCATCTTCCTGCACGGCCCACGAAACCCTGTGACCTGCCAGATTATCCTTTCGGTCTGCCTGTTTCCATGACAACGCTTTCCGCCCTGTATGCCGTGCTGGTCTTTGGTCTGGCTGTCATGGAGACGCACCGTCTGTTCCGTTTTGTGCGGAATGGTCGGCTGGATGTGTGAGCCGTCAGGCTGAGAGGAGTCTCCAACGGGAGGAAGCCGCCATGACCATGGCTGATTTTCTGTGTCTTTACCGGCAGGGCTTTGCCCGTGTTGCGGCCTGTACCACGCCCATCACTCTGGGCGACCCCCGGCAGAATGGGAGGATCGTGCAGGAGTGGCTGGAGCGCTGCCATGAGCAGGGTGTTGCCGTGGCGGTTTTCCCGGAGCTGGGGCTGACAGGCTATACGCTGGAGGACCTTTTCTTCCAGCAGGTGGTGCTGGATGGGGCGCTGGAAGCTCTGCTGGCTCTGGTTGAGGCGACGGCAGGATGCATGACGGTTGGCATCGTTGGTCTGCCCGTTCGGCGGGGAGATGCCCTGTACAACTGTGCGGCCATTTTCCACCGGGGACGGATTCTCGGCATTGTCCCCAAAACGATGCTGCCCCGGTACCGGGAGTTTTATGAACCCCGGCATTTCACCAGTGGTCAGGGCTGCTCCGGAACCATCATGCTGGGAGGGCGTGCCGTGCCATTTGGAACGGACATCCTGTTTGAAGCCGAGGATGTTTCCGGTCTGGTGCTGGGGGTGGAAATATGTGAGGACCTCTGGGCTCCCCAACCTCCCAGCGGAGCCCTGGCTGTGGCCGGGGCCACGGTGCTGGCCAATCTTTCAGCCTCGCCGGTGACGGTTGGACGGGCAGAGCACAGAACCCTGCTCTGCCGGGCACAGTCAATGCGGACCGTCAGCGCCTATCTTTATGCAGCAGCCAGCGAGGGTGAATCCACGACTGATCTGGCCTGGGATGGCCAGCTTCTCATCCATGAGGCCGGGGACTGCCTGGCCCGGTCGGAGCGTTTCCTCCGGCAGGGTGCTATGATCATGGCGGATATCGATCTCGACAGGTTGCGGCAGGAACGGCTTCAGATGGGCTATTTCGTCCCGGCCGATGATGATGGACTCCGTCATGTCCGTTTCACTCTGGCACCGGAGGTGAAGGACCGTGGGCTGATGAGGGATGTGCCCCGTTTTCCTTTCGTGCCCTCCCGCCCGAAGCAGTGCGAGCAGGATTGCCGGGAAGCGTGGAACATTCAGGTTCGGGCGCTGTGCCAGCGGCTGAAGGCAGCTCATGCCCGGACCATGGTCATTGGCGTGTCGGGCGGACTGGACAGTGCTTTGGCCCTTCTGGTGGCGGTCAAGGCGGCGGATTGCCTTGGCTGGGAGCGGAGCCGCATTCTGGCCAGAACCATGCCGGGCTTTGCGACGGGCAGTGCATCCCTTGCCATGGCCCATGGGTTGATGGAGAGCCTTGGTGTCAGCGCCGGGGAGCTGGACATCCGCCCCACGGCGAAAGCCATGCTGGTGGCCATCGACCATCCCTATGGGCGTGGGGAGCCTGTCCATGATGTGACCTTTGAGAATGTGCAGGCAGGGTTGCGGACGGATTTCCTTTTCCGTCTGGCCAACCATCATCAGGGGCTGGTGATCGGTACGGGAGACATGTCCGAGCTGGCGCTGGGCTGGTGCACCTATGGCGTCGGGGACCAGATGGCGCATTACAATGTCAATGCCGGGTTGCCAAAGACACTCATCCAGCATGTCATACGCTGGGCCGTGGGTCATGATGGGAGCTTCTCGGCATCGGTCCGTACTGTTCTGGAGAAGATTGTCTCGGCAGAGATTTCACCGGAGCTGGTGCCCGATCAGGGGCAGGGGGTGCAGAGTACCCAACAGATGATAGGCCCGTATCCCTTGCAGGATTTCACTCTCTATCATGTGCTGCGGTATGGCTTCCCGCCTGAAAAGATAGCGTTTCTCCAGTTTCATGCATGGCGGGATGCGGGAAGGGGGGATTGGCCCCTGAACTATCCGCAGCAGGACCGGGTCGCCTATGACCTGCCGGCCATCATTCACTGGATGCGCCTGTTCATGCGGCGTTTTTTTGCAACCAGCCAGTTCAAGAGGTCGGCCATGCCCAATGGGCCGAAAGTGGTGGCTGGGGGAAGTCTTTCCCCCCGTGGGGACTGGCGGGCGCCATCTGATGGGACAGCCACGCTCTGGCTGGCTGCTCTGGAGCGGCTCGAGTCCCGGTTGCAGTAAGGCGGGCTGTTCCGCAAATCCAGATTCGTAGTCTCGGCAGTTGATGGACGCCTTCCATGCGATTCTCATGGAAGGCGTCATGCGGTTTGCACCTGACGGGCGATTTGTTTAATAAAAAATAAATAAACATGTTGTAATTTTGAAGCCATATGTTTACTACTCATGAGTGAAAAGAGAGTCCTTGTCATGCCGTTCCTTAATTTGTGCTGAAGCGTAGGGTTTTGAGGGGGGTGTCACAGATATTCCTTAATTTGGACCCGAGGAGGCCATGAAAAATGTTGACCCTCAGAGCTCAAGGGGGAGGTGAGAAGGGCCGGTCGTTCCGTTTGTGGCGGCAGTTCTGCCTGTTGGCCCAGTTGAGTGTGACAACGCTGCATTGAGGTGAAGTTTCGTGGCTATTGTAACCGTCCCGGGAGGGCAGCAGCATCAGTATCCTGTAAGCATCCCCACGCAGGGGGCAGAGGACCTGAACAGACTGTTTTCAACCTCCTTTGCATCTCTGGTGTCTTCTTCAGGCTCTGGTGATGGCACGCCGCTGGCCCCGTCTGATGTCGTGGGCAATGGTTCAATTGATTTCCGCATGGGGAATGATGCGACCAGTCTGCCGCAGGCAACTGTGCTGGGTGGTCAGGATACGATCTCCGCTGCCGGGGATGGGACGCGGCTTTCCCTTGGTGGAACGCTGAGCTTCCTTGGTGGTGTGGGGTCCGGTACCCACTCTGTTGGTAACAATGCGACCATCTTCGGGACGGCCAATAGTGTCTATCACTATGCCCGCCAGGGAAGTGCTGGTCAGAGCGTCTTCAAGACGGATCATCAGAGTGATGCCCTGCATCCGGACAACATCCTGTTTGATGCATCCAAGTCCCATCAGTCTCTTCAGGCTTTTGCCGGAATTGGTGATACCATCAAGGGTGGTACAGCGTCCGACACGATCACCGTGCACAATACGGTCAGTGGTGGCACTGATGCCGGTGCTACGTTGAGTGGTGGCAGCGGGTCTGCCAATCTCTTCCAGTTCCTGAACAACAAGGGCGGTCATTACACGATTACCGACTTTGGCAAGGCTGCGGGCAACAAGGTTGGCCTCAAGGCGACGGACGAGCAGATCGGCCAGATGCTTGAGCATCAGACCGTCAAGGGTGGCAACACGACCATCGAGCTGCCGAATGATCAGGGCCAGATCACCTTCCTTGATCAGAACCAGCTTCACCCGAAGGACTTCCAGAAGTTCTGATGGGGTGTCTGCCCTTTCGTCAGGGAGGGCAGACAGCATCTGAGTGCAGCTACGGATGAAACGCCGTTTCCGAAGAGGGAGCGGCGTTTTTTCATGTTCTGATTTTCAGGGATGAAATACTGGCTGGGGCGGGAGGATTCGAACCTCCGCATGGCGGAATCAAAATCCGCTGCCTTACCGCTTGGCTACGCCCCAACGCAGACTCTTCTCTTATCCCGAACGGCCAGAAGGGTAAAGAGAGGGCCGCCATTTTTTGTAGGAGGGATCAGTCCAACACGTTGTTATTACTGTTTTCCTCAGGGGCAACATGGTCGGGCAGTCCACCCTCTTCTGTAACCATGTCAGCCTGCCCAGAGGCGGAAGATTCCTTCAACAGGCCCATCCGTTCGGCACGGGCGAGCGTGCTGTCCAACACCTGCATCGTATTGGCAAGGTCTGGGGTTGAGTCTTTCTCCCAGCGTGCCAGCGTTCTGGACCATATGGCCAGCAGGCTGTTGAGGCGGATCATGCCACCAAGGCCGTGACGGTCCAGTGCTGCGGCATCAGCGACCCAGCGCAGGCTTTCCATCGTGGTTCCGGCGAGAAGCGCTGCCAGGGCAGGGTCTCGGGGGAGGGTGTGCATGATGGCGCAGATGCCGGAGCGGTAATCCTGCATGGCATCAAAACGCCGCATGAGCAGATCAAACAGCCGTTCACGAACAGTCGCACCGTAACTTTCCCCGCAGAGTGCGGCATCATCAATCTGGCTGTTCAGCCGGATCAGAATCATGGACTTGAACGGGAAACGCTGCCGGACCTGCTGGAGGGGCAGCCCCGCTTCACGTGAAGCATCAACAAGAGAGACACGCTGCCAGCCATGGCTCTGGGCAAGCTGGAGGGTGGCCTCAATCATGGTCCTGTCGAAAAGCGGGTCGTGATGGTCAAGAGTCATGATGGTTTTCCCTGTCCGTGCGGCTATGGTGATGCAGGCAGAGTGGTGTCTGCCTGCATCCGATGTCAGTCATCCAGCTCACGGGACCGTTTGATGGCGGCTTCGGCTGCCAGCGGGATCAGGCGGGGCCAGTTTTCTTCAGCCATGAAGACATTCAGGGCTGCGGCCGTTGTCCCGTTGGGGCTGGTGACGTTCCTGCGCAGGGTTTCGGCATCGTCCGGCAGTTCATGCAGCATCTTGCCCACACCGTAGATCATGCTGCGGACCAGCGTACGGGCGGCCTGTTGTTCCAGCCCCAGGTCCTGCCCTGCTTTTTCCAGCAGTTCGGCCAGCAGGAAGACATAGGCGGGAGCAGAGCCGGCAATGGCGATGACAGACCGCAGGTCTTCCTCATGTGGAACGGGGACGACCGTACCAACCTGCTCCATCAGGCGGATGGCCAGCTCTTTCTGTTCCCTGCTGACATGCGGTGAGGCGTATAGCCCCGTGCTGCCTGCTCCAACGCTGGAAGGTGTGTTGGGCATGGTGCGGATGATGGGCATGTCCGCCCGGCCACACCATTCAGCCAGTTTTTCACAGTTCTTGCCTGCCATGACGGACAGCAGGGCGGCCTTGTCCATGCGGGCACCGAGGCTCTGTCGCAGGGCTTTGAGCACGGTTTCCGCACCGGCTGGTTTGACAGCCAGGACGATGATGTCCGGTGTCACGTCCGTAGTGATTTCTTCCGGTGTACGGAAGACGGTGCTGCCTGCCGGGGCGTCCTGGAGCTTCCTGTCCAAGATGAAGAGGCGTGGCGGGTTCGGGCTGTTGACCCAGCCCCGCATGAGGGCGCCGCCCATTTTGCCGCAACCGACGAGAAGAAGGGTGGGAGCTGTCATGATGGGAAGTCTCCGTTCATGTCCTGTGAAAAATCAGTGCTGTGAGGGTGGGGCTGTCAGGGCCTGTTCCAGCTCGTCCAGTCGTGCTTCGAGCTCCCTGAGGCGCTGTTCGGTCCGTTCCTGCTCGGCCCGGGTGCGGCTGGCCATTTCCTGCACGGCCTCGAATTCGTCCCGGCGGACAAGGTTGAGGGAGAACAGCATCTCGTTGATCTGGCTGCGGATCAGCGTATGGACCTCCTCCCGCAGGCCGGATGCGGCAGAAAACGCCGTTCCGGCAAGGCCGGTCAGATCATCGAGGAAACGGGGGCGAGAGACCATGGTGCTACTCCTGGACATTCAGCATTGAAAACGGACCGTCTTTTCCGCCACGACTCTTTCAGAACAGGAAGCCGGTCTGTCAACCGTCATCCCTGTTTCTGCGTTCTTTCTGTTGGAAGCCGCATCTGGCCAGACTATACAGGAAGAATGATTATCGTCACCGGCGGAGCCGGATTTATTGGTTCATGCGTGCAGCAGGCCCTGTTCCGGCAGGGGCGGCGGACTGTCATTGTGGATTATCTGCATGATCAGGGGAAGTGGCACAATCTTGCCAGCCATCCTCCCCACCAGATCATTCCCCCCCATGAACTTTCCGCTTTTCTGGCAACGGTGAGAGGGGTGGAGGCCGTCATCCACCTGGGGGCCATCAGTGAAACGACGGCCCGGGATGGAGACCTGGTCTGGCAGAGCAATGTCACCCTGTCCCAGCAGCTCTGGCGGTGGTGTGTGGAGCATGAGGTGCCGTTCCTTTATGCTTCTTCGGCAGCAACCTATGGGGCGGCAGACCGGCCAGAGCTGTTTGCAGACGGGTTGGACAGCATCGAGGGATTGCAGCCGCTCAATCTTTATGGCTGGTCCAAACAGGCGTTCGACCTCTGGGTGAAGCGGACGGTAGAGGCTGGGGAACCGACCCCACCACAATGGGCCGGTCTGAAGTTCTTCAATGTTTATGGCCCTAATGAGTATCACAAGGGGCGGATGATTTCGGTCATCAAGGTAAAATATGATGAGTTGATGGCCGGTAATCCCATCCGTCTGTTCCAGTCCGACCGGACGGATATTGCGGATGGGCAGCAGAAGCGTGATTTCATCTGGATCGGGGACGTGGTGAATGTCCTGCTCTGGCTGTTGGAACACCCTGCCGTCAGCGGGCTGTTCAATTGCGGGACAGGACAGGCCTGTACATACGAGGCTCTGGCCCGGGCTGTCTGTGCTGCGGCGGGACGGGCAGCAGAGATCGATTATGTTCCGATGCCAGAGAGCCTGAGGGGGCAGTACCAGTCCTTCACGCAGGCTGACATGAGGGCACTGCGGGCGGCTGGATATACGGCTCCTTTCACAACACCGGAGGACGGGATCAGCCATTACATCAAGGGGTATCTGGCATCAGGAAGGCCGTATCTGTGACACATCCGCTTATCTTCCCGGGGCTGGACCCCGTTGCTTTCCAGATCGGGCCGCTGGTGGTGCGCTGGTATGCTCTGGCTTATATTCTGGCTTTCATCATTGCCCTGCCCCTGGCCCGCAGGCTGGTCCAGCTTGGGCCGAAGGTGGCAACGAAGGTAGCCGTGGATGATTTCCTTGCCTATGCGGTGCTGGGTGTGCTGCTGGGGGGGCGGCTGGGTTATGTCCTGTTCTACCGGCCGCTTTTCTTTCTGTCCCATCCTCTGGAAATCTTCGCCACATGGAAGGGCGGCATGTCCTTTCATGGGGGAGCGGCAGGGGTCATCATTGCACTGGCCCTGTTCACATGGCGGCGGGGCCTGAACTTTCTGGCCTTTGCAGACCGGATCGTCGTGGTGGTGCCCATCGGGCTGGCTCTGGGGCGGTGTGCCAATTTCATCAACGGGGAACTCTGGGGACGGCCAGTGGCGAGTGCCGTGCCGTGGGCCATGATCTTTCCCGCTGTCGGGCCGGAGCCTCGGCATCCGTCCGAACTTTATGAAGCCCTGACGGAGGGTGTCCTGCTGCTGGTCGTGATGCTGCTGGCTGTCAGCCGCCCAGCCTTGCGGGCACGGGCCGGGTTCCTGTCCGGGCTGTTCCTGTTTGGCTATGCCTGTGCCCGGGCCTTCTGTGAGCTGTTCCGCCAGCCGGATGACAATATCGGCTTTCTGGCTGGGGGAATCACGATGGGGCAGCTCCTGTGCCTGCCCATGGCACTGGCCGGGATTGGCCTGATGGTTCATGCCTTCAGCCGTCCCGCCCGGCAGACGGACTGGATTGCAGAATGACACAGCCTGTCTTCTTACGGTCGCCGCTTCTGCCTGTCCGGCATGGCTTCTTTACCCGGGAGGGGGGCGTGTCTGTGGCTCCCCATGATACCCTCAATGGCGGGTTGGGGACGCAGGACCGGCTGGACAACGTGCAGGAGAACAGGCGGCGGATGGCGGCTGCCGTGGGTGTGGAGCTGGAGCGGTTTGCTGCGCTCCGGCAGGTTCACGGAGCGGATGTGCATGTGCTGCGCCAGGTTGATGAGGTCTGGTCTCATACGCAGGGCCACGAGGCCCTTCCGGCGGGTGATGCGCTGGTGACGGACTGCCCGGAGCTTGCTCTGGGCGTAGCCACGGCGGATTGTGCCCCTGTGCTGCTGTCGTCGGACGATGGGCGGATTGTTGGTGCAGCCCATGCAGGTTGGCGTGGAGCTGTGGGAGGTGTGCTGGAAGAGACAGTCCGGCAGATGCGCCTGTTGGGGGCGGAGGGACTCCGTGCCGTGGTGGGGCCCTGCATCGGCCCTGTCTCCTATGAAGTGGGTGAGGACATGCGCCGGGCCGTTCTGGAACGGCACCCGGAGGGCGAGCGGTTTTTCAGCCAGGCAGCAAGAGCTGGGCATTATCAGTTTGATCTGCCCGCTTTCTGCCTGTTCCGTCTGGCAGAAGAGGGCGTGCAGGCAGAATGGACAGGCCATGATACGCTGGCGGAGGAGCGTTTTTTCAGCCATCGCCGGGCAACAGTGCATGGTGACGGGCGGACGGGCCGCCAGATTGCTGTCATCCGTGCGGGGCTGGACTGATAAAAAAATTGTCTTTTTCGCTTTTTTCCGCTAGGGCGGGGCAACCATCCGGCACCCCTGGAGGCCGGTTGGGCATGACAATTTCAGAACGCAGGAGCGTATAACGTGGCGAAAGTAACGACACTGGAGATCTCCCAGCGCGCCAAAGCAGGTAAGGGGGCAGCGCGCGCAACACGTCGTGAGGGCATGGTCCCGGGCGTGGTGTACGGTGGCAAGAAGGAGCCGGCTCTGGTCTCCATCGACCCCCGCATCATCATGAAAGAGCTGCACCGTGGTGCCTGGCAGTCCCGCCTGTACCAGTTCAGCATCGGTGGTGAGCAGGTCCATGCCCTGATCCGTGACATCCAGTTCCATCCGGTGTCCGATGCGCCGATCCATATCGACTTCCTGCGTCTGGTTCCTGGCCAGAGCGTGCATGTTCAGGTGGGCATCACCTTCACGGGTGAAGATGAGGCTCCGGGCATCAAGCGTGGCGGCGTGCTGAATATTGCCCGTCACTCCGTTGACGTGGAAGTTCCGGTCGAGAACATCCCTGAGCACTTCACGGTTGACCTCAGCAAGCTGGACATCAACGACAACGTGCGTTGGGACGACCTCCAGGGGACGGAGCACTCCACACCGACCCTGCATATCCCCAACTTCGTGATTGCCTCCATCGCTCCGCCGACGGTTGACGAGGAGCCGGAAGAGGCTTCTGAGGAAGCAGCTGAAGCCAAGTAAGGGGTATTGCGGTTGTGAAGCTCTGGGTCGGACTCGGTAATCCGGGCGCATCAATGAGCCGCAACCGGCACAATATCGGCTTCATGGCGGTCGATGCGATCGCTGCGCGCCACGGGTTCGGCCCGTGGCGCAAGCGCTTCCGTGGGGAAACGGCGGAAGGCATGGTCGGGCGGCAGAAGGTTCTTCTGCTCAAGCCGCTGACCTACATGAACCTGTCTGGTGACAGCGTGCAGCAGGCAGCGCGTTTCTATAAAATCCCACAGGATGAGATTACCGTCTTTCACGATGAGCTGGACCTGGCCTTCGGAAAGATGCGGGTCAAACGGGGCGGGGGAGCGGCCGGGCATAATGGCCTGCGCTCCATGGACAAGGCCCTGCCCGGCCCTGATTACTGGCGTGTGCGGCTGGGGATCGGCCATCCGGGCAGCCGGGAAAAGGTGCATGGCCATGTACTGGGGGATTTCTCCAGCACGGAACGGTCTGAGCTGGAGCTGTGGCTGGATGACATGGCCGATGCCACGCCACTTCTGGCGCAGGGTGAGCATGAGGCCTTCATGACGAAAACAGCCTTGCGGCGGAACTGAAAACAGAGAATCTAACAGGCCTGCGGTGGCGAGAGATGAGCCAGACCGGCAGGGCACAGAAAGGGGAGAGAGCGAATGGGGTTCAACTGCGGGATCGTCGGCCTCCCCAATGTCGGCAAATCCACCCTGTTCAATGCGTTGACACAGACAGCGTCGGCACAGTCTGCCAATTATCCGTTCTGCACCATCGAGCCGAACACGGGGCGGGTGGCCGTGCCGGATGAACGGCTGGAGGTTCTGGCCAAGGCTGGCAATTCCCAGCGCATCGTGCCGACAAGCCTCGAGTTTGTGGATATTGCCGGGCTGGTCCGTGGGGCTTCCAAGGGGGAAGGGCTGGGCAACCAGTTTCTCGCCAACATCCGTGAGGTGGATGCCATCATCCACGTCCTGCGCTGCTTTGATGATGATGACATCACCCATGTCGAGGGCGGCGTGGACCCCGTGCGGGATGCGGACATCATCGAGACGGAACTGATGCTGGCCGATCTGGACAGTCTGGAGCGCCGCAAGGTCGGGCTGGAAAAGCGTGCCCGTGGCAATGACCGTGAGGCCAAGGAACAGCTGGAACTCATGGAGCCGCTGCTGGCCGCCCTGCGTGAGGGCAAACCGGCCCGTACGGCCGTTCCTGAGGGGAAAGAAGTAGAGGCTGCCCGCCTCCAGCTGATGACGACCAAGCCCGTCCTTTATGTCTGCAACGTGGAAGAATCGGCGGCTTCGACCGGCAATGCCTATTCCGAGCAGGTGCGGAAGAGGGCCGAGGCGGAAGGTGCCGGGGCTGTCATCGTCTCTGCGGCCATCGAGGCGGAGGTCAGCCAGCTTGAGGCTGAGGAACGGACCGAGTTTCTGGATGGCCTCGGCCTGAAGGACAGCGGTCTGGACCGTGTAATTGCTGCGGGTTATCGCCTTCTGGGCCTTCAGACTTACTTCACGGTAGGGCCGAAGGAGACCCGGGCCTGGACGATCACGGCAGGTACGAAGGCCCCGCAGGCGGCAGCCGTCATTCATAATGACTTTGAGCGTGGCTTCATCGCCTGCGAAACCATCGCCTATGATGATTACGTCACCTACAAGGGCGAGGCGGGTGCCCGTGAGGCCGGCAAGCTGCGTGTCGAGGGCAAGAATTACGTCGTGCAGGATGGTGATGTCCTGCTGTTCCGCTTCAACGTGTAAGACAGCCTCATGAAGGGGCCTCGTCCCGAAAGGCTCCCGACGACTCCGCTGGGGGCTGCTGCATCCCGATTCGGGGATGGCCGCCGGATGCGCATCGGCCTGCTGGGAGGGTCGTTCAATCCGGCGCATGAGGGGCACATCCAGCTGGCCCGCAAGGCTCTGGCAAGTCTGAAGCTGGATCAGGTCTGGCTGATGGTGTCTCCGGGGAATCCCCTCAAGCCCCGCAAGGGAATGGCGCCGTTCTCCCGGCGGCTGGCAACGGCACAGGCTCTGGCAGATGGACGGCGCATCATCGCCACGGACATAGAGCAGAAGCTGGGGCAGCGTTACACGGTCCGGACCGTGGCCATGCTCCGGCAGCGTTTCCCACAGTGCCGTTTTGTCTGGCTCATGGGGTCAGACGGGCTGGCCCAGTTTTCCCGCTGGCGGTCATGGCGGCGGCTGGCGCAGATGGTGCCGATTGCTGTCCTGCCTCGCCCCGGAAGCATCATACCGGCCCTCAAGGGGCGGGCCAGTTCCGTCCTGCGGCATCATCGTCGTGATGGAAGGGCGGCGTCTCTTCTGCTAGAAAAAGGAAGTGGGCCGGGCTGGACATTCCTTTCGGCACCTCAGAATGACATATCTTCGACCGCTTTGCGTCAAAAGGGGCTGTTCTGCCCGTCTGTCGATCAGGAGTGAGAACCATCATCAACGCGACTGAAACCCCCGCTTCCGCCCCTCATAGTGATGAGGAAGGGCTGGCCCGTCTTCTGTCTGTCATTACGGACAGTCTGGATGAAGACAAAGCCGAGAACATTGTCGTGCTGGACCTGACAGGTCGTGCCGGATTCGCTGAGCGCATGGTCATTGCTTCCGGTCTTTCCGAGCGTCAGATTTCTGCCATGGCCCAGCATCTGGAACGTCGCCTGAAGGAAGAAAATCTTGCCCGCCCGCAGATTGAAGGGGACCAGGGCAGTGACTGGGTTCTGATGGATGCAGGAGATGTGGTTGTCCATCTCTTCATGCCGGAAAGCCGTGAGCTTTATGCGCTGGAACGCATGTGGGGTGGTGACTTTGATGCGGCTGCGGAAGAAATTGCCGTTGAATGAGGTGGTGGCTGGCGAGAGGGTTTTCTGATGAAGCTCATCGCCGTAGGAAAGCTGAAGGCCGGCCCGGAACGGGAGCTGCTGGAGCGGTACTGTGCCCGGTTGCGTCCGAAGCTGGAGATTGTGGAAGTGGCCCAGGGCCGGGGTGCTCCTGCCGAACTGAAACGGCGGGAGGCCGATTCCCTTCTGGCTGCCTGTCCTGACAATGCGTTTCTTGTGGCGATGGATGAAGGGGGCCGTCTGCTGGATAGCCCGGCCTTTTCGTCCCGATTGCAGACGTGGCAGGAGAGTGGCCGCCCTGTCTGTTTCATGATTGGGGGAGCCGAAGGGTTTGATGCTGCCATTCTTCAGCGGGCGGATGCTGTTTTTTCGCTGGGGAAGCTGACATGGCCACACATGCTGGTGCGGGTCATGCTGGCGGAGCAGCTCTTCCGGGCACAGTCCATCCAGACAGGTCATCCATACCACAAAGCCGGACGTCCCTGAGGGAACGGTCCGGCTTTGTGGGATTACGGTCGTGAGGTCCAGTTCTTACTGGAGAGACCGGCTGGGAGCCTCGTCTCCGAAGAAGCTGGCATCAGCCGGAACGGAGGCTGTTTCCATGTCACTGGCCGTTCCTTTGGCAATGACATTGCGGTACCGTGTGGAAACAGGGGCAGAACCGTCCTGACGGTTGTAGATGAAGCCATGCGTCGGATAGATGCTGCCGAGACGTTCCCCATTGCCCGGGAGAGCCACACGGACAGCCGTCCAGTCATTCTCAGGAGACACGTCCACCACTTTCGTGTTGTGGCTGATGCCGTTGGAGGCCCAGTGTGCCTGGTCGATCATGATGGTCCGGCTGTCGATCTGCCGACGGACAACGGCAACATGCCCAAGTGGCATACGGCGTGTGGGACGGAAGCTGAGGACAGCACCGGGCTCGGGCTGCTGGCCACGGGCGTACATGCCTTCAGCATTGCGCCACCAGTCCCGTGCATTGCCACGGATGTGGAAGTCCGTGCTCTGGTGCACATAGGCAACGCACTGGATGACATGGGCATGACCATAGTGGCGGTAATGCCTGTGCAGGAAGTGGCTGCTTCTGATCAAACGGCTTGAATGGCGGACATGGTGCCTCGCTTCGGCCTTGGGAGCGCAGAATGCTGCCGCAGATAATACCAGACATGATAAAAATAACCGTTTCCCGGCACGGCGCATGATACATCTTCCCGTTCTGTTTGACCGAAGTGGACCTCACTCTTTCAGTAGTTCCGGGAAACTATCAGAAGAAGCCTGTGAATGACAAGACAAATAATGGCATGAAATGGGCAGAGAAACCTGAATAAGATTTAACATTAGGAAATATATACCAATTAGAAATATGTTTCAGGCTGATCATACTCATTTGGCAAGGCAAAGCCCGCAAGAGGCATGGCCCTCCGGAAAGGTAAAGGAGAAATGGCTCCAGAAACTGTATTTAGATCCGAATCTTCTATTCGTCTACTCTGCTTTTCTTGCTGCAGTATTTTATTTCATGGGTGTGGAGTGTGGGGAAGTGGTGGTTTCTTGTCGGGTAGGGGTATGACGTTGTAGATCATTTCTTGTTTGATGCCCGGAAATGGAAGCCCGTCATGAAATTAACCTTGCGGAAAGTGACCGTGACACCGATTCGTCAGAACTGCACGATTCTGTCGGACCAGATGGGGCGGGCGATTGTTGTCGACCCTGGCGGAGAAAGTGTGCGGCTGGCCCGGGAAGCCGAGGGGCTGCATGTCGAGGCCATCCTGCTGACACATGGTCATCTTGATCATGCCGGAGGTGCTGCCGACCTCAAGAAACTGCTGACGGACCGGCAGGGGGGTGACGTGCCTGTCATCGGGCCGTTGCGGGAGGACCTGTTTCTGCTGTCGAGAATCGAGCAGCAGGCGGCTGCTTTCGGGCTGGATGGCATGAAAAGCGTCACACCGGACCGTTTTTCCAGCGACGGGGATATACTGTCCTTTCTTGGGCATGACATTGAGGTTGCTCATGTTCCCGGTCATACGCCCGGTCATGTCGTGTTCATCCTGCGGCAGGCAGGGCTGGTGATTGCCGGTGATACGCTGTTCCGTGGTACGGTGGGGCGGACAGACTTCCCCTATGGCAATGAAAGACAGCTGCTGGAGGGGATCCGCAGCAGACTGTTCACTCTTCCGGCCGATACCATCGTCCTGCCGGGTCATGGCCTGCCGACCACGATAGGGGAAGAGCGGCAGCATAATCCGGCATTTCAGCACTGATCGGCATGGTGGTGCAGATAAGGAGAGGGATGATGAAAAGAGTTTATCAGTGGGGTCTTTTGGCAGGTGGACTCGTCCTGGCGGGTCTGGCTGCTGCTGGTGGCATGGTTCGGGCTGAAGAAACGGTTACGGAGGCACAGCCACCATTACCCGAAGTTGCCTTGACCATTACCGATCAGACCGGGCGCAGCCATGCCTTCAGGGTGGAAGTGGCCAGCACGCCACGCCAGCAGGAAGTGGGTGAGATGTTCCGCAAGGAGATAAAGCCGGATCATGGCATGCTGTTTGTCTGGCCTGCCCCGCAGGAATCCGCCATGTGGATGCGCAACACCTTCATCTCGCTGGACATGATCTTCATTGATGATCAGAACCGCATTCACGCCATTGAGGAACATACAACACCCCTGAGTGAGGGAATCATCAGCAGTCATGGGCCTGTCCGGGCTGTTCTGGAGCTTCCTGCCGGAACGGCGGAAAGGCTGGGGCTGGTGGTGGGGAACCGCATCGTGTCCGATGCTCTGCCTGGTGGGGCACACTGAATGTGTCCCGCACGGTTTTCATAACAGGGGTTGCTGGGTTCATCGGGTCCCATGTGGCCCGTGTCCTGCTGGCTCGTGGATGGCGTGTCATCGGGCTTGATAGTGAGCAGTCCACTCCGGCCATGGCGCCTTTGCGGCTTGCTGCACTGCATGGGCAGTCTGGCTTTCATTATGTCAGGGCCAATGTGCGTGATCAGGCTGCTCTGGTAGGTCTGTTCGCACAGTATCCTGACATTGATACGGTTCTGCATCTCGCTGCCCGGGCGGGGGTCAGGCAGTCCCGGCTCAAGCCCCATGCCTATATAGAGGACAACATTGCCGGTCAGGTCAGTCTGTTGGAAGCCTGCCGGACCCTGTCCCGGTTGCGGCAGATTCTCTATGCCTCGTCCTCCGCCGTGTATGGGCCTTCGGCGGCCCTTCCTTTCTCCGAATCCGTTCCTGTTGGGGCGCAGGCATCTTTTTATGCCACGACCAAAAGGATGAACGAGCTTACGGCGCAGACCTACAGTCATCTTTACGGGTTTGCCCAGACCGGTCTGCGTTTCTTTACGGTATATGGCCCGATGGGGCGCCCGGACATGGCCTGTTATGGTTTTGCCAGAGCGATTCAGGCGGGGCATCCTTTGACCCTCTGGGATGCCGAAGGGCTGGCAAGGGATTTCACGTATATTGATGATGTCGTAGAGGCGATTCTGCATCTGATGGATGCGCCGCCGAGTGCAGGAGAAAGCCGACTCTTCAACGTGGGATATGGGCAGCCCCGTCTTGTGAGGGATCTGATCCGGTGTCTTGAAACATCTCTGGAACGGCAGGCCATTATCCAGAAAGCTCCCAGACCTGCGGAGGATATGCTGGAGACATGGGCTGATACGACCGCTCTGAAGGCAGTGATTCCATGGGAACCGCAGGTGTCTCTGGAGGAAGGAATCAGCCGGTTTGTGGCGTGGCTCTGCGGAAATTCAGGGTATTTTAACTTTTTTTGAAGTTTTTTTGATTTTTTTGGTGTGATGGGGTTGTGCGGTGAGGGGGATCTGCGTATAAGCCCATTCACCGGCGGCGCTGGAGCGGAAGTTTCGGGGCGGCTGGGGTGGTCATTGACAAGAGAATATGGGTTATAAAGTAGAGACTGGAAGGGATATGTTGGCGGCGTTTTCGTTGGCGAAGGCTGATGGAAGACGGAAGCTGATGTATCTGACTTTAAG